>NZ_QGTV01000013.1:26277-135659 GCF_003182335.1 Chryseobacterium sp. AG844
CCAGAAACACATTTAAAAGTAATACAAGTTTTTTCATTTTTTTTGTTTTTAAATCTGGCACAAAGAAACAGCTAAATTGGGGGATTACACAAAAACAGCATGCGTATAAAGTACGTATACTTCAATACAATGATACTATTAAGATTGTGTTATTTTTTTGAAAATTTACCAACTATGTCAATATTTTTAGAAAAACAGAAATGTATTATGGATACATTTTAAATTTTATACAAGACATCCTATTATTTTAAGAAAATTATCAATCAACAAATAAAAAAAGAAAACCAGTAATTCTACTGATTTTCTCCTATTAGCAACTATTTAAATTTCTATCATCATGATGATTTTAGAAATATTTTTATACAACTTTCCGAATTTTCTGGATTGATGTGATATGCATTATAGTATAGAAAAAAATCTTTGAAAGCAATTTATTCCATGCAATGGCTCCAAAAAATATAGTGGATTAATTCAATACTCCATATGAATCTTTATTCTAGCTCTATACAAAAAAAGCAAATCATTCTATTTATTATAATATTTTTTGAAAAATTAATTATTTTTTTTAGGACTTTGTAATATTTATTATAATATAATTGGAAGTTTTATAATGTATACAACTACAATCTGTACTTTTATCTTAATTTGTCTGTTTTATCTTATCAATCGTGTAAATAACAAATAGACCTGCATTAGGGTAGTAGATCGGAAAATCTAAAAAACTGACAGTAATCTGCCCAGCAGAATAGCTCAATGTATGCCCCGCATTTGGATAACTAGGATTAATTACTGCATTGGCGAGTTTTTCAAGAGGTGTTCCGAAAACAGATTGACTGCTTGATAATGTAACTGCCGCATACGTATTATTATTTGTTGTTGCTCTTGCCTGTAACGAAGCTCCTAAATATGAGGTTCCTATAAAATAAATTGTAAAATCCACCATAACTCCGGCCACAGCACCTATAGAAGTTCCTGTAATTTTAGTAAGATATCCGTTTTCTAAAGTTAAGGGTATCGTTTGGGTATGGGTAGGAGCCATAGGACTGAATCCCAAATAAGTATTATAAGAAGATATTGATGTTTCTTTTGTAAGATCACCAGCAACATTAACACCAAGCCTGTAAAATAAGGCATCTTTCTGAACATCCGGTATCAATCTGAACCTCCCGTTTCCATTCACATCAAGGGTCTGAGTGGGAGTTGTGGTATTTATTCCTACTTGTGAATAAATCAATGAACAAAGAAACACATTTAAAAGTAATACAAGTTTTTTCATTTTTTTTGTTTTTAAATCTGGCACAAAGAAACAGCTAAATTGGGGGATTACACAAAAACAGCATACGTATAAAGTAAGTAGGATTCAATACAATAATACTATTAAGATTGCAATGTAAATGAAGTGTGTTATTTTTTTGAAAATTTACCAACTATGTCAATTTTTTTAGAAAACAGAAATGTATTATGGATACATTGTAAATTTTATACAAGACATCCTATTATTTTAAGAAAATTATCAATCAACAAATAAAAAAAGAAAACCAGTAATTCTACTGATTTTCTCCTATTAGCAACTATTTAAATTTCTATTATCATGATGATTTTAGAAACAATTTTACTGAACATTCAGAACATATTCTTTAATCTAAGAATTATAATGGAGTAAACATGATATGTAAAAAAGATACATCTTGCCGATAACTTGAAGGACCAGTAGTTATTGTTTCACAGTATATAACATCACCAGGAGAAAGCAATTTCACATAAGTTCCAGAAAAAACCATAATATTTCCTGCCTGACTCATCCCACTAAACCCCCATCTTTGTGAGCCAGCGTGAACATAAAATCCATAAGTAACAGCAGAATTAAGAGTATTCGACAGTTGTACTCCTGTTGAAATAGAATAAACGCCTGCTTTGGCAACAGTATAAGTATTATTTGCTGCATTCCAGATTCCATTTCCCGCCACATTAAGATTAACCGTTCCAAATACAACATTGTGATACGTACTATTACCTGAAAGATTAGTGGAAATATTTGTATTTTGTTCAGCATTAAATGCATTACTTGGAATTTTCAATGTGCTGAAAAAATCACTAGAACTAATCTGGGAAACATTACCAGCAGTATCAGTAAGTAAGATTCCTGAATTATCAGAATTGGTAACAACATCTACTGAACGAAACCTTACATTTCCATTCACATCAAGTGTTCTGGTAGGAGTAGCGGTATTAATTCCTACCTGTGAATACATCATCCCACCAAAAATAACACTTAAAAGTAACATAATTTTTTTCATGATTTTAATTTTAACATAAAGTAACAAAAAAAAACCAAGAGATGACCTCAAACATGATACGTATTAAGTACGTAAATTTTAATTCGTAATAATATTTTGAATCCATATATACAGATCTTCATCAGTAGGAATATTAAATTTTTTACGAATATTATATTTACGGGTCTGGACAGTTCGAGGAGATGTAAAAGTAAATTCTGCAATATCCTTAGTAGAAAAATTAAGAAATAAATAAGCACAAAAAGTAAGCTCACTTGTTTTTGAGCGAGGAGAAATTTCCAATAATTTATTTCTGAACTCGGGATATACTTCATTAAAACGGGTAAAAAACTCCGGCGAATTTTCTTTAGCCAGCTGAACAACTTCAAAAAATGCTCCGTCTAGTTTTTGCTGAAGAATTTCTTTTTCTTTTTCTTTCATCAGCAAAGCATTTTCCTTTTGCATCAGCGCCTGAGCTTTTTCTAAAATCAACTTTTTACTTCTTCTGTACATACGAAGATAAACCACAACTATCCCCAATAATATAACAAAGAAAAATATAGAAACCACAATTACAACTGTATAATTCTTCTCCGAAACTTTCTTAATCTTATCTTTGAGAATTTCATTGGAGATGTATTCTATTGATCGCTTATTTTGTAAGTTTAACCTATTTTCTAACAACAAGGCCTTCTGATTATATTCTTTTGATGCTGAAATATTCCCGCTCTTTGAATAGGCAGATGCTATCAGAGAATAAAGTTCAACTTCCTCAGGCTTAAATTTATTTCTCTTTACATTGTCTAAGGCTAAAAAATAATGTCTTAATGCAGCTTCCGGATTATTCCTGCTCATCTCCATAAGTCCCCTTCCCTTTTCGTTGGCTGCTGTATAAGGAAAACTGTATTTCCTCATCAGATGGTCCGCTTTAGCAAAAGAATATGCTGCAGAGTCATACTTGCTTTTATGGGTATAATAATTTCCTAGTGAAGAATAAAAATTAATTGCATTCGCAAAAACACTTTCTTCATTGGAATTATTTAGAACATTTTCTTGCTTTTTTAAATACACATACATTGAATCGAACTTTTCAGCTTCCTCATAAGAGTCAGCTAAATTTTGAAAAGCCAGAGACAATGCCTGATTTCGTTTATCCTCATGTTTTATTTTATCAATGTAGCCAATTCCTTCTTTGAATATTTGAATTGCTCTATTCTTAAACTGCATATTATTATATATCCTACCTTTGATCCTGCATATTTCCGAAAGCTCTACAAAATCAGATTGTGCAAATTTTTCCTTTTCTGCAATAGAAAGATATCTGAGGGCTTTTTGATAATCCCCTAATTCATACAATCCACTCGCAATAAATACACAGGAAACAGCCTTTCCTTTTGAATATCCAATTTGCTCACTTTTAGAAAGTGCTGTTTTTGAGTTTGATATAAGTTTTACAATATCAAGATTGAATTGTTCATTATAGGCAGCCAGTATAAGGCTGTCTACTTCTTTTTGAGTGGGAAGCTGGGCAGCAAAAAAAAGAGGAAAGAAGAAGAGTGTCAATAAATTTTTTTTAATCATAGATGAATTTTTCTCTGTTGTATTCTTTAGCAAAATAATAATTATCTTAACGCAACCAATGAAACTTTGCTGTGGTATTTATTCTTACGAACCAATTCCTATTTGAGCGCCAACGTGAAAACAAAAAACACATCATCATTGAGCCTGTTAGGGTATCCAATTAGTTTCAATTTGAATTAAATCAAATTGAAATTGCTTTAATTTGAAAAAAATCACACACCGCTGTCATCTTTTAATAATAATTCCTAACAGGAATACTATGTGCGGCAAATTTACAACAATCCTATAAAAAAGGACTTACTGCATTCACACTCAAAAACATAAAACACTGATATATAACACATTATACTTAATTGCAGTATAAATGCAGTAACGCAAGAATCTCAATAACGCTCTTTGTTACAGCATTAAGATCCATTTATTAAAATCAATATCAGCCGCAAACCCAAGTTTTTTTCTAAGTCTGTATTTCTGTGATTCAACAGTACGGATAGATATATGGTTGTACTGGGCTATTTCTTTATTAGAAAAGTTAAGCCTTACTAATGCACAAAGTTTGAATTCTTTAGGAGTAATGTTAGGACACTGCAGTAATAAACTGTTAAAGAATTGAGGGTAAGCCTCTTCAAATTTCCCCAGGAATGCAGGATCATTATGGATAGCCAGCTGTACCAGTTCATCAATGGATGAAGACAATTTCTTCTTAAGAATTTCCGTTTCCCTTTCTTTCTCCTTAATCAGGAAATCCTTTTGCTTCTCTCTATTTTTGCTCCTTTTACGAAGAAATGCAAATAATATGAAGCTAAGTAAAACGAGACCAACGAATATATAGTAAAAAGTATATTTTTTTTGTTTTTCACTTTCAATATTTTCATTGATAATTTTCCTTATCGGAATTTCTAAGATATTTCTCTCCACACTATTAAGACTATCATTTAATGCAGTATATTTTTCCAAATATTTATTTGCTCCTTCAATATTATTCTGTTTCTTATAGGTTTCATAAATGTGTTGATAAGTGGCTCTCTCAGACTTTTTCAATCCAATCTTCCTAACTAGTTCTAAAGACTGGAAGTAGTATTTCAAAGCTTTCTCATATTCTTTCTTCGCAAAGCAAAGCTCTCCATAAGACAACAATATCCTAGATTTGCTTTCGGCAGGTACCTGATTGAAAAAAGAATCAGCTTTATTAAGATAGTACTCTGCTGAATCTAGCTTTTTGCCTTTGAGATTTCTTTCGGCCAGAGAGACGTATAATGCAGAATTCACGGGTAACTTGCGTTCCATGGCATACACAGAATCCATGATACCTTTTTCCGTAAAAGCAATCATTTTCTGATTATAAATATAATTGAGTCTCCTGTTTCTTTCTTCTTTATCAGAAATTCTATAGGCAAGACGAATAGCCTTATTAAAACTTAAAAGTGATTCCTTATATAAGCCCAAACCGTGATAGTTCTTACCATAAATTATATTCAGCCTTGTTATCAGAATCGGATCATTAAATTCTTTTAACATTTTCTCTGAAACCGAAAGAAAGTAAAAACTTTCTTTATTCCTGTTTAGACCACATAAATAATTGGCTAAATTGATATATCCGCGGATCTCACCTTTAGTGTAATGTAGTTCCTGAGACCGCTTCAGCAATTTCTTTTCCAGAACAATTACTCCGTTATAATCACCATTTTCCATCAGCCTTTTGATCTCTTTCGTTTGCAAACTGTCTATATCTAGTTCTGAATACCTCTGTGCACTCAATTTTATTGTGAAAATTAAAAGTAAAAGGGCAATTATATATCCCCTATTGTAGTTTAAAATCATAATTGTACTCTTAAATATATCATCATTAAAACTTCCCCCTTCTACGAGAATAATCTACTTGCCAAAACATATGGAAATAAGGTATAAATAGTCACATTTCCTGTTATTACAAAGATATTATTTCGGATGTAATTTTTCACTAACCTCTTTTATTCAAAGCATAATAAAAGTCGTAAAAAAGGAAATAAAAATAAGACAACACTTATTAACATATACTTTAATAGGGATTTACACAAAAAGTTTTCATCATTAAATGGTATAGAATTAATTATAAAAAAATTTCATGTTACCTAAGCTTGTGATAAAGCTAGTTTTCTACAGTTTTTTCAAATTAAATATTCCGTCTCTATCTTCAATAAATTACCTTTACAGTTTCAATAGATAACAATTTTCTAAAAATTTCAAAAGAATGATGTCAACACCGCCTACATTATATGAATGTATATGTAAATATCAAAAATTCTTTTCTAAAAAGATTATTATCAACGAATAAAAAGCCCATAATTTTGTTGTTTTCATCACCTGAATTCTCGTCATTAGTTAATATATTAACATCAAGTTCTAATGAAAAAGGGCTTTCATTTGGTATTACTTTTTTAGCAGATTCCATGGTTTTATTAATTGATATAAATATAATAAAAAAGGAATCACGAGCACTTATAAATAAAAATCTTATTAGTATAAAATATAATTTGTACATATTTAGAAGTTTAAGATCTCCAAACCAATGGCTCGATAACTGTTCCTGTGAACCTGCTTAAGTTTATATCGTTACTATATACGGAATAATTACTGATGAATCCCCTCCGACCAATTCATTTTTATTATCGAAGATTTCACCAGCGCGTCTGCTTAAAGATTTCGGGAAAACTTGCTAAAACTCTCCCTTATTAACTGATGAACATCTGATAACTTGTAATATAACTTTCCACTAATTGTGTAATAAGGCAGTTTTTTATCAGAACGATACCTCTGCAGTGTCCTTGAACTGATCTTAAGTAATTGCAAAACATCCTGGTTGTCCAGTAACTGCTCTCCGTCAATACTATTCAAATCATTTTGCTTTCGACTTAATTTTTCGCCAAGAATATCAAATCGGGTCATAATACGCTCCATCCATACCATAAATTCTGTTCTGTCAATGTTCATGATATTTGCTTTTAAGAGCAAAGCAAAGTTTACATTTTATTGAAAATTCTTTTGGTAGGCTCTCATAACTACCGAAAGATTGTTCGCAAAAAAACATAAGCTCAATTCATTGATCACAATCTGTAAAAAACTGATTAAGATTATCGTTTAAAAGCCGAAGAAACTTAGTTCTGTTAATTTTCCTGCTTTTAATTTCATGGAGTGTCTTATAAAAGTTCCCTAAATTAACATTCAGAGATTTTTCGGTAAAGCGTATTACCTCACTGAATTCAATATTTCCGCCATTGAAACAGCAGGTTTGATGAAGTGCGTAGAGAAGTTCAACCAATCCTGACTTTGAAGCGGACCAGTTCAGGGGCGACCTGTCAGTGACTTTCTCAAAAATGTATCCTTCTGTCTGGCTGATCGATTTTAAAAGATATTTCTCTAAAAGATCATTGGCTATAATCTGAGCAATCAGGTGATCATGCGACGTGGCAAACTTTTCATCATAATTATACAGCCCAGATTGAAGCTTTGTTTTGAGATCAAATTGATTCCTGACAAAATATTTCTGGTCCAGAAATGTTGCTTTCCTTCTGTAATATTCATAAAAGTCAATATGCTGCTGATAAAAATCTTTAATCAATTGCAATTCACAATTATAATATTCTTTAAGACTTACTTGTCCTGCATTCGGTTTAGCTGCCTCAATAGCTAATAAATTCGAATAATAAATAAAACGCGAAATAAAAAGCGGCTTGAGTTCTTTAAAAAAATAAATTTCATCCGCTACGGATGAAAATTCAAGTTTGGCTACCATTGATTTGATGAGTCTTATGGCTGTGTCAATTTCCATTAAAGATTTTTCGCAGGCTCCTATCCTATCTTCACAATGAGCAGAATCAATCATCTCTAATTTTTTGTCCAGTTCTGTTTGTAATTCTTTGCACTTTTTAAAAAACAGCTGTATTTCCATATTTTTATTTAAAAAGTACAAAAATTAATCAAATCATCTTTTCATCAATCCAGAACAGTACCATCATTATTTTTTTCATTCTCAATATTCTGGATAAACTCAGCAGGACTCATTGAAGTCATTTCATGAAACAATTTAGAAAAGTTTGATCTGTTGGAAAAACCGCATTCTTTAGAGAGGTCATCAACCGCATATTTTCGCCATAGAGAATCGTGAATAAGCCTTTCTTTTGCATATATAATTCTTAACCGGTTAATGTAAGCATTAAAATTGCAGCCTTTATGCTCATTGATAATGGCAGATAAATATGCTGTATTGGTCTTCAGTTTCTTGGCCAGCTGGTTTTGTGTCAGTCCCTTTTCAAGATAAAAATTTTTCTCTTCCATTTGCCGCAGCTTACTTAGAATGTCTTCCACCAAATGTTCAGGCAGCCTGGAAGTCTTGACACTACTGCTCTGCTTAGGATCATCCTGATCTGGTTGAACATACTCCTTTTCCTTTTTATTTTTTTTCCTTGTTCTGTAATAACCTGCTACAGAAAACACTAAAACACTGATGAACGAAAGCAGTGCTATGGTATAAACGTAGTACGAGGTATTTTCCAATTTTTTCTTTGACTCCATCAGATCTTGTGTATCATATTCTTTATGAATCCTGGTTGAGAGATACTTAAAATCTGCAGATAATATTTTATCGAATTTCAATAATTGTCTAGTATAGTAAAGTTCTTGTTTATGATCTTTCTTATTTCTATAATAATCAATAAGCAGCTCATATGTTTCTCTGGTCGCTGGTAAAACAAAATTATTTTGCTGAAATACAGAATCCACTTTTTTAAGAAAACCTATACCTTCATCGTCTTTTTTATTTCTTAGCAGAATTTTACCTTTCAAAAAGTAAATCAATGAGACATTCGTAAAGTCATTTATCTTTTCAATAGCTCCTATAGCAGTATCAAAATCCGACAGTGCCTCTTTATCCTTATTATTAAGATAGCCCAGCACTGCTTTAAGTTTATAAAAGTAACTCCTTTCCAGATCAAAATCTTTATCATTTGATGATTGCTCCAGACCCTGTTCTATAAGCACTGAGGCTTCCTGATACCTGCCAAGCAGGACAAGACAGATACCCATTTGGTTAAGGCTGTTCAGATAGCCTTTCTTTCTGTTATATCGAAGGTTGGGAAGTGTTTCCGAAGTATGGGGTTTATTATAGTATTTGCTGCATTGTAAAAAGATACTAAGAGCTTCCTCATAATATCCCAGGTAGCTTTTAACCACTCCTATATGATAGAGATTTTTGTAGTAGAGATAAGAATTATCAGAATTTTTTAGATATTTCCAGGCCTTTAGATATTCATCTAAGGCTTTCTGATATTTACGTAACGTGAAATAATATATACTGCCCTTAAGGTATCGCTAGTTTTTTCTGCTGTTTTCAGTTCTTCGTTTATATTGTTATCCATGACTTAAATATTGAGTAAAGATTTAAGATACAAAGAGAAAAAAGTTTTTTACTTCAATGGCCGCTGATTATCAATATTTGGCACTGAGTGACACTACAAAGTGAAATTAAAAACATACAAAAAACAAAATCAGAATAGGAAAATTCCTACTCTGATTTAAGTATATTTGAAATATTAAACTAGTCCATCTTTTTCAGGACTAGTCATTGTTAACTTATTAAATAATAAATAAACAATGATACCACTTTGAGAACCCGTTCCTGATTATTAAAATATATCAATGTAAAATCATTTACTATTTATAATCATCTTATATACTTGCTCTACAAAGTAAAAATGCAATTCATTGGGGATAGTGTATTAAATACTTCCATTAAGATTAATAGATTAATGCTTATCATATTTGAATTGCTGATAATTTGTTATAAACGTCTTCTTTGGGCATAACATTTTTGAAATTACTGTCATTCTTAAATTTCTGCCGTATCTTTTTTATTTGTTCAATATTTACTCCATATAAGTTATCTTCTAATTCCATATAGTCAAATTCATTCATATATAGGTTTGCAATGGTCTTCATAAAATAGCTAAGACAGTCTTTTTTAAATTTAAGATCTACTTTTTCATTATAAAATATATCATCCATTATATCGATCTCTAAATATTTATATGTAAACTCTACCAAAGAATACAAAGAAAAAGGACTGGTAAAATTTTCAATCAAAGTGATTACATCATTAAAAGTTAGCTTTTCCCATAGCTCTGGTAAACATACAAATAACTGAACACTATAGGTCGGGTTCATTTTTTCTAAATTGTAAAAAAGAAATTCTAAATGATTCGCTGATAATATTCTTCCTAAATAATTATTATCAACTATATAAAATCTGTCTATTGGGTAATATTTTAACTGTTCTGTTTTTCTATCATTAAACAAAGAATCTGATAATTCTTTTATAGGCAATGTGATATTAATTTTACTCATTATTCTTTAAATATTGTTAACTTAGCGTTACTTGTGTTTACTCCTGCTTTAGATATTATTGAGGGGAAACTTTGTGCTTCCCGAGCAGAAGGAGCGTAATGTCCAGAAACATTATTTATTTCTACTATTTGACCATTGTGCAATCTTATCTGCCCCGCGGCTTGTACATTACTAGCTTCCCCTGACAAATAATAATGACCAGATCCAACTTTTAAATCTCCTGATTTAGTAACAACAAAATCAAAACGTCCATTCGCATTACCTCCTATCGAAATATTACCTTCTTTTACTGTTAATCCTAAGCTTTCACCAACTTGTGGCGCTGTACTTTTTGCAGGTATTAAATTGCTTGCTTCTTCAATTGCATTAACTGCTTTTGTTGCTCGCCCATAGCCCCCCCACATATTGTATCCACCACCACCGAAATCTAGCATTTCTTCTCTTTTACTATTCCCAATTAATCGAAAAATCCTATCTGTTTTTGTTTCTCCTTCATTATAAAATGGGCTAGCCTGCCATTGGCGATAAGAGTTTAATCCTCCATATTTATCGGCATTGGTCTTAGAACTATATTGATGAGCAAGAGCATTTTGGATTGCATTCCAAGTTCTTATTAGAAAATTATTTGTTTTCCGTCTAACCGTTATTACAATTTCCTCTATATTATAAGTTTTTCCATCAGTTCCATCTCCCGGACCTCCGACAGGAGCTCTCCCATCAGGATCAATAAATCTTATTGGATTATTAAAAGTATAGTTATAAGGACTATAACTCCTCATTTCAGTAGCCAATGGATCGACTACTCCCCATCTACCCAAATCAGGCATATAGAATCTAGCTCCATAATCATACATTCCAGTTTCTTGAAGCTCCTTGCCGTTGTATTTATACTGATAAGCATTCTGCGTTGTAGCTGTATAATTATGCAGTAATCCAAAAGGATAAAAATCATTTACTTCTACAATTTCTCCCGGCTTCCATTCTCCCAGGCAACCAAATATTGGGGAACATGTTGATGTATTATATCTCCTTGGCTGGATAGTACCATCTCCATTTGTATCGGTATAACTTAATCTTACATTTCCCAGATGATCTGTAAAATTATAGACATACTTGTTGAGAAGCGCATCATAATATCCTTCAGAAGTAGGAATTATCCTCAATTTCAATTCTGGAATCTCATTGGGATCAGGAATGAAAGTTCCTTCACCATCCCATGATTCTCTTAAAAATGTAGATTTATACTGGAAGCCATCCAGATAATGGGTCTCCAGATCTCCAAAAAGCTTCTTTACTTTTACCCCATCTGCTCTGTAAAGATAGCTTGTCAATTTTGAGTTTTGGGTAATCTTATCTGGTAAATTTAAATAATTATATTCAATAGAGGAAATCCCTTTATCCAAATGTTTAGTCATGTTTCCATTCCCATAGAGATTTCCATTATCATATTCAATAGAATTAGGAACAGCAAGATAAGGGTAACCTGAAGGATTCTGCTGTTCATCGATTACTTTTATCAGCCTGTTTCCGGAGTAATCATATTTAAGATTATCGATACTCACTGCCACAGTACTTCCCGGAAGAATACCTTCGGATCTTTTAAGCCGTGTAATATTCCCGTTAAGATCATATTCCGGCTTTTCAAAATATTCTTTAGCAACTTCTGCTCCTGTTTTCTGATAGAACCCCGCAGACAACCTGTTTAAACTATCATAAACATACCCATATCTTTTCAACGGCTCATTATCTTCTGTTAAGGTTTTCCATGATACTTCAGCGATATTTCCGTTATATTTTGGTTTTACCTTTAAATCAGAAAAATCCGAGTTAGGCATTTCCAATCCTTCTATCTGATTATAATTGATCTTATAACCAAAAAGATCGCTCCCTAAGTTGGCAGGATCGTTGATCTTTGTCATCCAGCCCCGGATATTGTATTGGTAATCTATGGTCTGTAATGGGGATGCAGCAACCGTTCCTCCTACTTTCTTAGATTCCAGCTGGGAGATTTCATTGTACTTATTCTGAGCGAGGTATTCAACAGGGTTGCTGCCCACCTGATGGGTGTGGGTCAGAAGCCTGTTCTGAGGATCATAGGTGAATTTTTCTACGATAGCCTTTTCAGGATCTGCAGCAAGTCTTTTATGATAATTATTGGTCTGAAGGATAACACCTGCAAAATCAAGTTTATTGTTGACCACGGTATATCCTCCTAAATGATTGTTACTTCTTGAACCAATGTTCCTTCCTTTGGTATCATACCATATAAAATTTCTGGTCCATTTATCATCTTCTATATTTTTGATATAGGAAGCAGTAAGAAGTCCTTTGGTCGTTTGTTCATTAGCTGGATTATCGGTAAGAAGAGGCTGGGCAAACACATTGGTGATCGCAGAGGAGCCTGCAGGATAAGTATCATAATAATTAACACTTAAGACCTGTGCCAGACTTCCCGGGAGAGCCCTATTGGTATAATAAATAGGCATTCCGCTTACTGTAAAAGAACCAGCGCTTCTTATCTCAAACGTATAAGCAGCTCCTGTAATAGTAGTTTGCAAAGACTGTCTCGTACTATTATTATTGGTAATAGCTGTAATCACTACTCTTCCAAACTGATCATATTTGGTAACAAACCATTGTCCTTTTGTTCTTAATAGAGCATCCTGACTCATTACCAGCTGATCGGCATTGTTATAGATCAAATATTCCCAGCCCTTACCAGGAAGCTTCTTTTCTACAAGACGGTTTCTTCCATCATATTTATACTGATAGCATAAATCATTCAGTACGGTATTAGGATCTGCTTCTACAGAGGCTTTGGGAGGGATCACAAACGCCAATTGGTTATAATCATTGAAAACATAATAGGTATTGGCGCTTTCTGTAGCACTGATTACTTTTCTGACCAATATAACCTGCCCCTGTCCGTTTTTAAATTCTATAGTTGTGTTTCCGTCTTCATCGGTTACCGTATTTTTATACAGCTGCCCTGTTCCGTAGGAACCTGATAAAATTAGTTGAGAAGTAAAATTGTTATAATCAAAAGTGGCAGTATATCTTTTAACCTCGCCATCAGCATTGGCATCATATCCAAATTGTACAGGTCTGCTATCCCAGGCAGTTCCCACTTGTTTTTGTGCTAAAACACGGTCTAAGGGCGAGTTTTCAATAATCTTCTCTGAATAGATTTTCTCTGAACCATAAGGGGTACTGCTCACATTGGCTAATGGATCGGTAATAATACCACCATTGAGAGTTCCTCCCTGTGGAATAGGAAGGTAGTCCTCAACCTGCCTTCCAAACCGATCATATTTAATGGGTATAACTACATCTTTTCCTAATGGAGAGGCTTTTACATTAACAATTTGTTTGGGTCTTCCCAACCCGTCAAAATACTGAACGGTTTCTGAACTTTTAACATTGGGGAGCGTAGGATCTGATAAATACGTTTTTGAATAAACATAATTTTCGGTATTGGTAAGCTGTGCCTGGGTAGTTCCAATTATAAGAATCCCTACAGGAATTATAAGTTTTTTCATGATGGTGTTTAATTTTTATAATTGTATTTGAATTCTTTCAGCGTCTTATAAATCATATTTCCACTGCTGTCTTTTTCCTGCTGACGGATTTCTTTTAATCGGTTTGATGGATCATAGATATAAAACTCACTAATTCCTGATGGTGGCGTGATACTTCTTACTCCAACTAATGGATCATAGGTGTAGGTGGTAATCTGATAACCGGACAATCCAGTATTAGCTCTGAAGGTATTCAATGCTGATAAGAAGGCAGTTTCATCATTGTTGGGAGCTGCTGATGCATCTGTATTGGAAGCTGTCACAATAGAATCAATTAAGGACTGCTGAATATCAGCTAATTTGGCTCCTTCTATTTTGGCAATGGGCTGGGTTTGGTTGTAACCCCAAACGATCACTGTTGAAACACCATTTTTTGCAGTATATTGTTGTAAATTTCCTTTGGAATCGTATTGATTATAGACAACCATTTTTTCCATATCGTCAGAGTACAAATTTTTGTTAAGCACTTCATAAGGTATTGGAAGGCTTGACGTTTTTAAGTCTGCATCAGCTTGGGATAATGGATATTGAGTTTTTATTTTGGAAATAATATTACTATTCTTTTTTACTTCAGTTTCCAGTGGAATTCCAGTAATTCCTTTACTAAATAAATAAGGATTATTACCTCCTTCAGAATATTTATAACTTGTAATTATAGTCTGGTCAGGATTTATTGCTTCATGTTTCTCAACTGATCCAAGGGTATTATAAGTGAAATGTTCTTTGCTTTCGATAATTTTATTGCCAAAATATCGTTGGGTCATTATAGAATCAATTTTATGAGATTCTGCCATCATAGGAGTAGTATAAAAATGATATTTAGCAATACCATCATACTCTCCCGTTGAGGCTATCATAGGATCTTTTCCACTCAATAAAAACTTCTTTTCAGCCCTAACACTATAAAATTGATTAAATGGTAATAAATTTTTATATTTATATGTCACAGATTCAATAACATTATTATCTTCATTTCTGGTCACTTTTTGTTGTAAAAGTCCATTATGCTGATTTTTAATTACAGGAAAATAATCTGCTACAGTATTTTCTGTATTCCAATAATGATATTCTGTTTTTCCTTTTATTTGTAAAGGATTATTAACATTCACTGTACTTTCCGTAACTTTAGCATATCCCACAGCATCATACTCACCAGAAGATATCTGATCCGTAATTGACCAAAAACTATTATAAGAATAGGAGTCAGAACAGTTAGTTGCCTGTCCGCAGCTAAAACAATAATAATCTTTTTGCCTTAAAGGACTTATTGTATTTTGAAGAACACCACTTTCATATTCATATTGTTTCCATTCTGCTAAAGTTCCTTGACTGGAATAATTTTTTAAGGATTTTATTCTCGGTCCGTGACCATAAGAAGTAAAATTACTGTCTATATCTGGTTTTTTAACGATGGTAAAAGAGACCCTTATTCCCGCGGAATGGTAAATATCTGCAGCTTGATACATATTGTTATCAATATTTAAAACCACTCTATTTTGAATTGTAGGATCATTATAATTGATAAAGTTGAATACCCCATCCATCTGAAAATTATAATTCTGACTGAAATCAGCATTATTAGTAAGTTCCCCAAACTTCCATTCTTTAATAACTTCCAATACAGTTTCCCCGCCACCTGCATTCTTTTTAATTTTTAACAGTTTAATACTGGCATTAGCATTAGTCATCTGATAATAGTTATATCTTTTAGACTGTGGTCCAGTAGGACCACCATCAAATCCTCCTGAAAATTCAGCATGAAAGTTCAAAGAAACTCCTTTGTCATATGGAAAATCATATATATTGTTTAAAGGGCTATATCCTCCGATACCATTATTATTTAGATGAATTGTTTCGGATAGGTTGAATATCTGGTCATGGCTGGGAATAAACTGATTCTTAAAGGAATTAAGCTCGTATTCATAATCAGTATATCCTTTAGTAGGATATTCAATTCTTTTAAGCATATAAGAACTTACAAAGTCTTTATTAGAATATCTATTATTTCCTTCGTAAGATACAGGTACACCCATAGCAGGAGTGAGGTAAAAGCTTAAATCAGGTAATAAATTATTATTATAGTGTCCGTTATAATATCCCCAGAAGTCTTTAGCAAAAGAAACTTTTGAAGGTAAGGTAACGGAAAGGTCATAGTCAAATTTAAATTCTTCATTGTTATTGATCTTGTTACCCATATTATCATAAGTAAAAAAAGAAACTTTATCCAACTTTAATCTTTTACCAAATGCATCTTTCATCTGAGTAAAGTTCTGCAATTCAGTAATAGCAGATGGAAAATCCTCCTGATAAGGGAAATAGGTGTAAATAAAATCTAAAGATTTAAATTTTTTGTTATTTCTTCTATTTATAAAGTCAATAGATTCAAGTCTTTTAAGGTTGTTCCAACTGTAGAGATTAATATCCTGTCTGTCACCAAGATTAAAAATGATTTCCAGATCATCGGTTTTAATTTTTTGCAAAATTTTCACATTACTATTATTTAATGTGGCTTGTGCTGGCTCAAACTGATAATTTATTTTTCCATAACACATATCAGTGGGCCCTAAGCTATAAGCAGAAGTTCTGATATTTCTCTGTTGGGAAAAAGAATAAAAATTATAATTTGCATCCTGATACTCAAAAGAGATCTGCTTCGTATTTGGAAATACTATTGTACTAATTTTATAGCTTCTACTGGAAAATTCTTCTGATAAAGATGTTCCATTGTAGCTGGAAAATATTTCTTTGTACCCAAAATAATATTTTATCCCATTATCATCAGTAGCTATGATCTGATCATTAAAGACTTCAAATTTTATATTTTCACTTTTCTCCAACTGAATAATCTCGCGGGTTTGTAGATTAATGAAAAAGCTTCCGGTATGCCCAAAGAAATTAAATCTGAAAATGTCAACCTCAGCATTTTTTCTATACACTATATCATTTACAACTGTGCTTCCATCAGATCCGCTTGGAGATGATGGAGGGAAACATCCGGGGTTTTGCTGGTTACCGATAGTACACCAATCATAATCAACAAATCCTTTTTGTTTTACCACTTTAAATCTTCCAGTTCCTCCCGGATATAATTCGAGTCTGTTATAAAATGGAATATATTCGTTTGGAGTAGCATAACTTACATCATTCTGATCCGCCTTTCCTTTGACATCTTGATATATTACGCCCTCAGGCATCAAATTCCAGCCTAATCCCACCCATGTAGCCTGATCATCCAGCTTAATACCCGAAGCATTATAGTTCAAATTAATAGGCAGTTCAAATCCTCCTTCACGAATTGTATAGATAGGAACATTCGTTTGTGCTACTCCCGTATATGTACCGACTGGAATATCTCCATACCTTTTGAACATTGCAACTTCAGGTGAAGTGGGAAGGTTAACATTATTTTGATTTTGTGCATTTAAGTCAGCTAAATTTAAAAGCCACAATATTATGACAAATACCTTTTTCATTATTTATATTTTATTTTTTAATCAATTTAGCATTCGCCGTTTTATTGGTATCCGTTTTTATCGTCACCAGATAAGCTCCCTGCACCAATGCCTGGGTATTCATCTTAGTCACTCTGTTCTTGGTTTTAATACTCTGAAGCTGTCTTCCGCTCATGTCATACAAAAGAATCTCTGCGTCCTTAAAATCAAATCCAATTTCTACATAAGCATAATCAGAAACAGGATTTGGATAGATCTTGATATCGTATTTCTCGATTAATTGATCAACCTGTTTATCTCCCAGTTTCACAATCTTCCAATTTTCTTTACCTAGCTCCTCTGCACTGGTTCCAGCCAGAATAATAGAACCGTCTCTGTTCAGCTTTAAATCAGAAAGCCTTTCTTCCTTTTTTCTGGATTCTCCTTTGACGTGTTTTCTCCACTGCTCATTTCCGTCTTGGTCAAGATAGAGCATCCAGAACGTTTCGTCATCGGTTTCCACTCTCCCTTCTGCCTGGGTATAACCTCCCAATAAAATTCCTTTGGAAGATTTGTCATCTGCTGAATGAATCACACTCATTGCCATAAGGATATCACGATTCTTCAAATTGTAAGATTTCTGCCATTGCTCATCTCCTCTTTCATTTAAAGAAATCAGCCAAAGGTCTGTTCCTTCCTCTAATCCGGCGGTTTTATTACCGGATCTCTCTGATCTGGATTCTCCACCAACAATAAAACCATTTGAAGTTAATGCGAGTGTTCTGATATGGTCATCATCTTTCCCTCCAAAATTCTTTTCCCATTCAACCTTACCATTTTTATCAAGCTTGACAATCCAATAATCGCCTTCACCAAAGTTTTCTGTCTGCTTGCCCGCCCTATCTCCAGTTACAGTTCCACTTCTGGAATAAATTCCCAGCAATGCTCCGCCGTCTTTCGTTGGGATCATCTTTTCAACTTCATCAAATCCGCGTCCTCCCAATGTTTGTTCAGATAATATTTTTCCATCTTTGTCGAGTCTTATAATCCAGACGTCCTTAGAACCATAACCTTTAGAGGAATTTTGCACATTCCCCGCAACAAAGAATCCCTGATCTATAGTCTGGATAACTGCTCTCGCTTCCTCATTCGAAGAGGTACCTAATGTTTTCTGCCATAATTCGTCTCCAAATTCATTGATCCGAATGAGCCAAATGTCTGAACCTCCCTTAGAGTCTTCTTTTTTATCAAGTCCTTTTTCTGAATATGACGTCCCAGAAATCAGAAAACCACCATCCTGGGTAGTGATAGTGGAAGATAAATAGTCGTGATTGTTTCCTGATAAATATTTCTCGAAAACCTGTTCTCCCTGCTGATTCAATTTTATCAGATGAAAGTCATAACCATTGTTTTGTTTGCTGTTTTGTTGGAGTTTATCCGTTTGGATACTGCTTCCCGTGATAAGGTATTGCACATCAATTGTAGTAATAACCTGGCTTAAAAAATCCTGCGAACTGGACTTTATATCTTTCTGCCAGAGTACTTCCTGGGCAAATATCCCCATAGTACATAAGAATAATGCACCCGTGTAGAGTTTTTTCATGCTTATATTGTAATTAACGTTAATGAATTGTGAATTATAATCGTGTATAATAGAAATACACAAACTGTATAGTGGAATTATTGTTCATGGCTAAGTTTTTAATGCTTGCAAAATTAAGCTTTTTAAAGTTTCGCCCAAATGGTATCTCCTGTTTTCCTAACAGTAACCAGACACTTATATCAATTCAATTGATAAAGACGAAGTTGATGGGCTTATTATTTCCATTAAAAACTTACTTGACAATGATTTAAAACAACACCAACAACGTATACGAAAGTTACCTATTCATCGAGAGGCGGATTCAGCCTGGGAAATTACTTCGAAGTTAAAAAATCAAGATGGACAAGCTTCTTAAAAATTGAAAAATATAACAGTAAAAGGATGGGAACTTTGAGTGAGACTGACCTCCAGAACTTATTAAGTTTATTGGAGCAAGCAAAATCTAAGATGTAGTTAACAGATACAATAATACTCCCGGAGATCCACCAAAGTATACCCTACGAAACAGCAGGAAAAAATTTAAATCCAAACTACCTCTTAATACTGTCAGATAACAGCATTAAGAGGGTAATGTTCTGTACTCATTGTTAACTGGTGAGGCTTAACTTGCCCTTGAAATAAGTGCGTGTTTACTCTCTTCAAGATATTAATTTTTTATGTTTTAAGAATAAAAAACAATAGATGCTATCCTCTAAACTATTTTATGTAATGGAAATTTGTGCTAATAACCTTTCTTAACGGCTATACATTCAATCTCAATACTCGCATTTCGGGGCAAAGAGGAAACTTCAATTGTACTTCTTGCAGGAAAACGATCACGAAAATAAGAACCATATATTTTATTAAAAACATCAAATTGTTTGATATCTGTAATAAAAACGGTTGTCTTTGTGATATGATCAAAATCGGAATGATTGTCCCTGAGAATAGTTTTTAAGTTTTCAAAAATCTGTACTATTTGTTCTTCAAAACCTTCTTTTAAGCGGTTTGTTTTTGGATCTATTCCTATCTGGCCCGATACAAACACTAAATCTTCATAGCCGGTTGAATGGCTGTAGGGACCTATGGCTTTTGGTAAATCCGTATGTTTTACTGCTACAATCTGTTTTTTTGTACTGCATGACAACAATGTCAGGGCTAAGAAAAGCAATATAAATCTGTGCATTTTGGTTCATTTGATATTAAAAAAGAGGTTAGCTTTTTAGACTAACCTCATCCTGTACTTATCCTATTTTTTGATAAATTTTAATAATTCGGTATTAAATTTATCCAACTCTTCAATGAACAAGGCATGACCGCTTTTTTCAAAAGGAACTAACGTTGAGTTTTTAAGCAAAATATTCATTTGTTCCGCAAGATCATAAGAACAGATTTTATCCAACTTACCGTGTAAGATCAAAGTAGGAATTGTTATTTTCTTCAAATCATTACGCAAATCGCTATCCCTCAGAGTTTTTAATCCCTCAGCCATTGCATAAGGTGATGCCTGAGCCTGAATGCCTCCCAACCAAGCACCATGACCTTGGGAAACGCTGGTCTCATTAGCTGGAAATATCTTACCGAATGTGGCGAATAGTTCCGGACGGTTGGTATTGTTAAGATTAATCAGTCCATTAACATCTTCTTTAGTCCACAGGCCATAATTAAAGTCTGCCCTTTTTGTCCAGATCGGTGCTGCTGCCCCAAATAAAGCCATTTTTGAAACGTGGGCAGCATTGTATTTGGCTACATAGTGGATCACTGTAGCACCACCCATTGAAAATCCGCCGATTGTAGCATTTTTAACATCCAATTTGTCCAAAACAACCTTGATATCATCTGCAAATACATCATAATTATATTTGCCTCCCGGTT
Organism: Chryseobacterium sp. AG844; assembly: GCF_003182335.1. NCBI lineage: Bacteria > Pseudomonadati > Bacteroidota > Flavobacteriia > Flavobacteriales > Weeksellaceae > Chryseobacterium > Chryseobacterium sp. AG844. Next base: position 46,979 of record NZ_QGTV01000013.1, read on the forward strand.
TGTCAGACAGTCCGAACCCTCTTAAAGTGATACCAATCACACGATATCCTTTTTGGATAAAATCGGCATACTGATATTCATACATGGCATCACTCAATGGCCATCCGTGAATTAAAACAATTGGCTCTCCCTCACCAAGGTCCGTTACATGAAGTTTCACATTTTTCTCTACTTCAATATATTCTTCTCTTCCAAAGGATGCTGGTGTTCTTTTTGTTTGTGATAAAACTGTGTTTGAAATTAATGTTGTAAATAATACGACTGCTAAAATTAAATTTTTCATGTTTCTTTAAATATTTATTATTGTTGTTATTTTGACAATACAAAGTTGCTCTTATTCCTCAGGCCTTCCAATGGACGGCTTTCGCTTTGAATTGTACTTTTTGCCTCTCTTGATTTCTATTCTTTTATAAATGATAGGATATCCTTATTGATTACATCAGCATTGATGGTAGGCATGCCGTGAGAATAGCCCGGATAAATGATCAGTTGGCTATTTTTAAGAAGTTGTGCAGCCTTTACTGCCGTAGTCTGATAAGGCACAATCTGATCATCATCACCATGGAGTACTAAAACAGGTATTTCCAGACTTTTTAGGTCCTTTGTAAAATCGGTCTCAGAAAAGACTTTGATACAATCATATTGTGCCTTGATACCACCCATCATTCCCTGTCTCCACCAGTTGTCCTGTATACCTTTTTTAATAACCGCATCTTCTCTGTTGTAACCGTAGAAAGGCACTGTAAGATCCTGATAGAATTGCTGTCTGTTATGAAGTGTATTATGGCGGATATCGTCAAATACAGCAAGTGGCACCCCTTCAGGATTATTGACATCAGCAATCATATAAGGTGTAATTGCACTTATTAAAACCACTTTAGATACGCGGTTTTTTCCATATTGGGCAGCATATCTTATTGCTTCTCCACCACCTGTTGAATGACCTACATGGATCACATCTTTTAAATCCAGGTACTCTACCAATTCTGCAACATCCGCTGCATACGTGTCCATGTCATTACCCTTATAGGTTTGAGTCGATCTTCCGTGCCCTCTTCTGTCATGGGAAATAACTCTATATCCTTTTTCCAGAAAGAACATCATCTGTGCATCCCAGTCGTCGGATGACAATGGCCATCCATGGTGAAAAAATATCGGTTGCCCTTCACCTAAATCTTTGAAATAAATTTCTGTTCCGTCTTTTACTGTAAACTTGTTCATGTCTTTACTATTTAATTGTTGTTGTTATTGTTCCTTTTTGTTATTGCAAAGTTGGGGTAATTCCGAAGTCGTATCAATGGATGGTTTTCGCTTTGAATTGCACTTTTTGCCCCAACAGGAACCAGTAGTATTTTGAACAATCTGTTTTTTGGGATAAGTAAGGTGTAAATATGAAAAAAGCACAACCGATCAGGGCTGTGCTTGTACTGGATATTGGAGAAATACCTGGTTAAAACTGCTTTCTAAAACTGGTTGGGGATATTCCCGTGTGTTTGGTGAAAAAGCGGACAAAATAGGCGTCGTCTTCGTAATTCAATGTGTGGGCAATCTCTTTGACACTCATTGCAGTATGTACTAAAAGACGCTTACTTTCAAGTATAATACGGTTTTTTATAATTTCATTTGGTGTGTCTTTACTAACCAGACTTATTTTTTTACTTAGATTTTTTGGAGTAATACAAAGCAAATCAGCATAATCAGCTACAGTATGGAGAGTCTTGAAATGCTGTTCTACCAATTTGCTGAATTTCCGCAGAAATTGGACATCGGCCTGCTGTATATTGTCTGCCAGCTGATGCTGCTGCTTCCAGATGCGGGTAGATTTAAGAATGATCAGTTTTAACAATGTCCTCAGCATTTCTTCTGTACCGGAATCTTCATTTTTCAATTCGGACTGAATATCACTGATGATCTTTTGGATATCAGCAGACTGTTCTTCATTTAAATTGATGAATGGAATTTCAAACACATTGTTATACAGAATACCATCACAGGCAACTTCATGATCATGAATTTCCACACAGTAAAAGTCCCTGTTAAAATGCATCAATTGCCCTCCAATAGTTTCACAGGGCTTTAAGATGACATGGGGATTAATAAATAATAAGGTATCTGTTTTCATTTCAATCTCCTGAAAATCCACTTGGATAATAGCTTTTTCTGGAATAAACAGTACTTTGATATGTTCGTTTATTTTGTTGAGGGTATCGTTTTGAACGGAGGATTTGCTAAATTCTAAATTGCCAAATTTTTTAAATGAAAATTCCTTTATCATTATAATGATTTAAAATTGCTATGTACATAAACTTAATTAGAAGTCTACTGTAAAAATAAGTAATAATATAACAGTAATGTCAACAGTATTTCTTTATTATCCAAGAGTTCATTATACTTTAGTTCCAATTACTTTCATGTATCTAAAGTAATCTGGTTATCTGGCTTTAATTAATGAGTTCCGTAATTAATCAATAGTAACAGAATCAAATCCGGAAACTTGTAATTCATTAGGTACAGGAATGTAGGACCAGCAAATTACATCAATTTGAAAACCTCCCATGCCTTGCCATTTCTGAAGCTCAAAGTCATAATAGCCCAGATCAAAATTATCTAAATCTTTATCGTACAATAAAACAGTTCTTGAAAATTGCTCTCCTTCTACCTTGGCAGGAAATTTATCCACTGGATTAAATTTTAGTTCTTCATTCATAATTATAGTTTTTCAAATAGTAAAGATCTGTTCAAATCAAATTTAACACTATTTTCTGATTCTTTTTATTATATGGTAGAACGAATGATTGTAATCATTTAAAAACCTATGCACAGGATTATGATGATTATGATCAGAGATCGTTGAAGATCTGGTAGATACTTTGGATTTACCTAACCAGGGTTACTATAAAAATACATTAATAGAAAATCGTTCGGCCATCAAGCTTCAGAATCTTTTCTTGTGCCATTTTTTTAATCGTCCATATTACTGTTTCGACCCGCAAACCTGTCAAATTGGCAATTTGCTGTCTGGTAAGTGGAATAGGATAAGAGTAAGGATTTTGTTTAGAATATCAATTTTGGAATGCAAAGTAACAAACAAGGTTTGAACGTTAAAATTCGTTAATTTAAACTATTATATAATAATTATTCTTGAGATTTGTTGTGAACATAAAATATATTAATATGAAAAATTTAAAAAAGCTTAATAAAGCAGAATTAAAAACAATTGTTGGCGGAGCAGATTGTACCAGGCTATGTTTTATAAATGATAAATTAACATGCGTTCCGTATAATTCATGTGGCGGTCCTGGGCTTGAGCCATAAAAAAAGAATAACCTGTTTTTCAGATACGTATTTCCAAAATACTTTCAACAACAGTAAACCATGAAAAACAGGTTATTACCTTAAAAACATCTATATACACCTAAGAATCAAGAACTAACCTGAACGTAAGATTAATCCGCTCTTTCATGGGTATTATAGATTTAGCTATCCGATGCTCCCAGTTTTGCTGCAAATCGCCTTTCATAATGAGCAATTAACCATACGGAAGCGGTAAACTGTACTTACTGGCATGATGGTCTTTTTTCCTGAAATCAAAGTTTCTGGTTTGCCCAAGGCTGATAGAAGCAATCACAGGCCGTTTACCATACCGGCTTTCTTTATCTCTATGCCAAGCCACAGAATCGTTATGGTCTCTGTAGAGATTTAATAAAACTCCATTAAACTTACAGTTAAACTCTTTTTCTATCCTTTCCTTGAGCAAGAACAGTTCAGGAGTCCATGGATTCCTTGCCCTTTCTTTTTCTTGAGTACCATAATCTTTTGAATCCCCATACCATGCTGTCAGCCGTGGAGTCAATACCATTTTATCATACATTTTCTGTGTACGCTGTTCCCTTTATCTTAAATCTAAATCAAAAATTTGGCTATGTTTTTTTACTAATGCTGATCAGTGCCACGGTATTAAAAAAATTATCGAAAATCTATTATGGAAATAAGGTTAAATAATAACATTATTTATTCAAAAAAGCATGTGAATATTTACAGATTTAAAGAAAAGTAATCATCAGTCATTAGGAGGTATATATGTTGTGTATTAACCCAAACTAGAAATCCTGTTTTATCAATAATAAAACAGGATAAAAAACACAAATGATGAAAAAAAACGTCTCGATCGAGACGGCCTAAAATTAATTATTTTTACCATAGTAGCGACAAAAAGCTGTTAAAAATTAATGTCTTATTGGTATTTCCCAGACAATACCAGCCAAATATCCCCACCTACTTCCACTTTTAACTTTTCCTATCCAATATGTCTAACTTCGATGTTAAATCAATATTTAACATCATGGAAGATAGCACAAACACTCAAAATCCTGATCCCTCTTCACTCAATACTCTATTGGTTTTCAATCCCAAAACCCAGAAGATTGAAGCGGTAAAAACAGTTGATGAAAAAGGAAATCTAATGACAGTTCCCAATACTCAAAAAAATCAAAATCAGTTTTTAAAAATTGATAAGCAGGGCGATTTATTTTCCAACTTTTTTTCCAATTTCCTCAGCCAGCTCAAAAACCCTACTTCATTTAACTTTTTTACCTCTCCTCTCAAAGAATCTGAAAAAATTGGAAAACAGATTGAGCATCACCTCAAGCATTCAAGCGGTGAAGGTGAAGAATTTCTGAAGACCTATACAATACCGGAAAACAAAATGATGCTTGCCATCTATTTAGCTGCACCAGAGGTAGAAAATGATCGAAGAGCACTTAATACATTCTATGGGATGAGAAGAGCTCAAAAAGAAGGAAGACTGATGGGCACCGCGTCTTATGGTTATATTAATAAATGTACTGAAGATGGAAGAAAATATGTGGCCCTAAAAGAACCTGAGGCTTCAAATATGCGCTGGGCTTTTAACGAACTTTCCAAAGGAAAATATGCCATAGACCAAATACGCAAAAAAATGAATTCGATGGGAGGAAGTCCTATCAGTAGAAGTTCATTTTATAAGTCTATCCGTAACCCTATTTATTGTGGCAAAATTTTTATAAAGGCTGATAAAGATGAGGAGGAATGTATTGTTGAAGGAAAGCATAACCCCCTGATTTCTGATTCATTATTCATCCAAGTTCAGCAGGTACTCACTGGAAAAGCGAAGGATGAAAGGCCAAGGGGCAAAATTCTTGTTTCGGAGAATTTACCACTCAGAGGTTTTCTGAAATGTCCCAGATGTGGGGAACATATCTCAGGAAGCGGCTCCAAGGGCAAACTTAAAATATATTACTATTACCATTGTAATTCAAAGTGTGGCTACAGATACAATTCCACTGTGGTCAATACAATTTTTGAAGAGCAATTAAAAACATTGAGTTTTAACGAAAGCGCAAAACAATTATTAAAGGAAATAATACTGTTTAATTTTAAACATATCCAACAAAATGTTGATGACAGAAAAAAAGATCTTATCTCGCAATTACAAGATTTAAATAATAAATTAGACAATGCCAGAGACAAATACTTGAACGATCTGCTAGATTATGATGATTACCGTATCATAAAATCTGATACCAAAGCTAAGTTAGACAATTTAGAAATGGAATTACAAAATCAGAAATTGACAAAAAAAAATCTTAATATCACGAAAAAAGTTGAAACGGTTCTAAAGATCATACCTAATCTGTCAAAGCTCTACTCACAAGGAGATACAGAAACTAAACGTGACATATTATGTTCGATTTTAGCAGAAAAACTTGAGTTTGAAGAAAATGCGTTTCGAACACCAAAATTAAATTCTGCGTTATCTTATATCTTACACATTAACAATTGTTTACAAACAAAAAAAGACGGACAAAACATTAAAAAAAATGTCTCGTCCGTCCGAGTGACCGCAGAAGGATTCGAACCCTCACTGTCGGAGCCGAAATCCGAAGTTCTATCCATTAAACTATGCAGCCGTATTCATCAGTAATGAATGATAAGTAATGAGTAATGCTTGATTACCTGTCATTTATACTTTAGAAAGTAATTTTCACGCCTCCCAAAATCTGTGCACCCAGGACTTTATATCCCTTGTACGTCTGGTATTTTGAGCTCAGAAGATTATTTCCGAGTGCGAAAATACTGAAATTTTTGTGAATTTTATACTCTGCGGAAAGATTTAAATCAGCATACCCTCCAACTTTATCATTTGTATTCTCTGTAGACTGGTAAATTATGTTAGGATCACCTATCCCTTCTATCGCATAAGAGTTTGTAGTTCTGTCACTTGCAAATATTCCTTTGAATCCAAGTAATAACTTCTTGTCAAGCATTGTATATTTTGCCCCGATGCTCGCATTGAACAAAGGAACGTTATAAATGTTGTCGTAAGTGTTAAGATCGTACTTGGTAAACCTCAATTCTCCGTCTAAAATAAGGTTAGCCAATGGGAAATACTGCACACTACCCTTAATATCGCTTACATTTCCGTCATCATACACTGCAGAGAATGTATTGGCAAAATTGTAGGCAGAACGATTAACAGAGTTGTTATCGAAAAGATCATTGGCCTTAAAGAACATAATATCTCTCATTTTTCCATAACCCGCAGAGAAGTCGTATTTCAGCGTTTCGTCAATGTCCCCTCTCAATCCTACATAAAAATGATATTTAGTCTCTGTGGGCTTTAAAAACTGGTCAGAAAGGATAAATGGATTCGTCTGTAACATATCTCCGTACGTATTCAGTTTCAAACCACCGTCTACCCCTCCGTAGAATTTAAATTCATTAGCCGCAGCAAACTGAAACTCCGCCTGCGGAAACCAATAGGTTTTATTATTTTTTTGCTGTTCTAACTGGTCGTTGGAATTTTTAGCATTCAGGAAAGAGAATAAAGATCCTAACGTCAAATAAGAGTCTCCTTTTCTGAAAGTTACTTTCGGAGTCAGGCTGGTATTGAAGAAGTTAGCAGAGTTTTTATCCCTGATGGCAAAATCTGTCTTTACCGCATCCAATCCTACTCCAAGGTCAGCATTCAGGTTGATTCCTGATTTTCCTAATTCAACAGCATGTTTGGAGAAATTGGCAAGAATGGACACCTGATTTTCCTGAGCATCAAAATGATCTTTCAGGAATGATGATTTTACCCTTACATCATTTAAGATTTCATTGGAATAAAAATCGTAGTACCCGTTTACTTTAAACTGATTTACTTTTTGTTTCAGATCAAGCTCTCCGGTAGGCTGCATAGCGTAGATCCCATAATAATTATAGCTATCTAAGCCATATTCAGCATTAAGGTTGAACTTCCCTTTTTCACCATAAGAGTTGAGGAAAGCGGCGATATTCGCTGAAGTCTGCCCGGATTTCCAGTCATAATCTTTTTTAAGACCATTGGTGGAAAGAACATGAACATCTGCACCTACTTCAAGCTTATTTTCAAGAGTTTTTGAAACGTTTCCATCTACCAGGATTTTCCCGTAGTTACCCATTCCGAACTGGAAATAATTATTCTGAGCAGTTCCGTCAAATTTTGGTGCTACGTCCTCTCCCTGAATGGTTGAAGTTTTGAAATCCGAAACAGCAGGAACATCTGTGATGGTATATTTCACAGGTGTCTGCGATTTCTCTTCCGGCGGATAATTTTTAATGGTTTCCACAGAAGTTTTCTTCTTCTCGATCTTCTTCACTTCCGGTTCTCTTTTTTTGTTAAGAACCAGCTTTTCCTCCTTGATCTGGGAAAACGCCACCGACGAAACCCCTAAAAATAATATGGATAATAATTGAATTTTCTTGTTCATATTTTCTTTATTTGAAAAAAATATATAACGGGCTTTTATTTATTGGAAGCAATATAACTGCCTAATAAAGCTTTCCCCGACTGTTTTGAAAAAGTTCTCCCCAGTCTGAATATATTAAACAGCCAAAGGCTTTGATAAACTTGTAATTTGTATTGATAATTTTTCGTTGCACTATTCTCAGCTACATCATAACTGTAAACTATATCATAAGGAAATGCTGAAGGCAGTAACCCAACTGTAATCATACTTCCAATCATTGGGTTTCCACAAGGAGGAGTATAAGTTTTCATCGGATGCAGTGTTATCTTAGATACATTGGTACTGTCTTCTACAATTTCATAAATATCAGAATGTTTTAAAATCTCAAATTCTTTCTTAAGATCCTTATTCACTACAAAAGCCTTTTGTTTTTGGAAGTCAGCTTTTGCGTGGTTATACTCTTTTGGATAGGCACTGTATGAAGGAATACAGCTCCAGAGTGAAGCAGAAATTAAAAAAGAATATATGGAAATTTTAAAAACCTTCATGTACTATTTCTTAATCTGTTTTTTAACTTCTTTTGCTTCTCCAACAATTTCAGGGAAATCCTTGTAGTTTGCAATGATCTGATCACAGGTATAACTTGCCTGGTAGTTATCTTTCAGGCCGATATAGTTTTTAGCCATCAATACCAACGCTTTTGCTCCCCAGAATTCTTCTGATGCATAGTTGTTGGCAAGCTTAAAGATCGTCTCATTAGAAGACTTGAAAGCTTTTCCTTTGTTCTGATAATAGGCTTTTGCGTAAAGAGCTTCTGCAGCTACTGAAGTATTGGATGATTTTTCAAGAGAAGAATAGGCAGTCTGTGCATCTTTATCTTTTCCTGAGTTCATCAGGCTTCTTGCTTTGATCACTTTCGCAGTTTCAATAACGGCTGCCGAGTTTTTAGAATTGGCGATTACTGCATTGGCTAATTTTTCAGCTTCTGAGAAATTATTTTCTTCCGCATACAGTTTCATCAATTCCACATTTGCATAGTTTTTAATGCTGATGTTGGAAGAGTTTTTAATGCCTTCAAGGTACTTTTTAGCTTCAGCAGTATTCCCCTGTACAAGGAAGATCTGAGCTAAACGAGTTTGTGCATCATCCTGGTAATCATTCTGAATTCCAGCAACTTCCTGAAGGACAAGTAAAGCTTTAGTTGAATTGTTAGTCTGATAATAACTTTCTCCTAATTCGTACTTCGCCTGGTACAATCCTTCCCCTGTTGGGTTCTGTGTCAGATACTTTTCATAATAAGAAATGGCATTCTTATAATCTTTCTTCGCGAACAACTGCTTACCTGTAGATAAGTTGATCTCATCAATTTCAGCAGCATCTACATTTACTCCAATATTTCTTGCGAAAGTTTCATATCCTGAAACATCTCCGTTTTTCGTGAAGATAGGTTTTGCAGCCTGAACAACTTTCTGAGCATAGGCCGTATTTTTATACTGTTCACCCAGAGATTTTAATTCAGAAAGTGCTTTATCATTCTGATTCTGGTCGATGTAATTCTGCGCTCTATAGATAGAAGCATTCGCGATCAGATCTTTGTCGGAAGAACCTTTAATTACTTTTCCGAAATAATCATTAGAGTTGGCAAAATCATCCTGAGCGGCATATGCTGTTCCTATTTCGTACTGAGCATCATCATAATATTCTGAATCCGGATATTTTGATAAAAGGTTTTTAAGGTTGTTAATCTTCGCCTGTGTATCCCCTTTGAATCCCAGAGCCATTGCTTTTTGATACAAGGTATAATCCGTAGCATCTTCGTTTTTATCATAGATAGCAATGGCTTCATTCAGATCATTGTTGGCATAATGGATATCTGCAAGACGAAGTTCTGCATCATTTTTAAACTCCGGTTTCGGATTGGTAAGATACTGCTTAAAGTAAGTAGCAGCCTGATCAAATTTTTTGGATTTAAAATAAGCATATCCTAAATCATAAGGCAGCTGCTGTTTTTCAGGGAAGTTTTCAGTCAGAAGCTTTTCGTAACGAACAATGGCAGAAGGATAGTTTCCTTTCTGGTAATATACCTGTGCCAGCCAGTATAAAGCTCTGCTGTTAAATTCTTTATTGATATTGAAACCAAGACTTCTTAAGAAATATTTCTCGGCCTCATCATAATTTCCTTTATTGAATTCTTCAGTTCCTAATAAATAAGAAACCTCCTGGTCTACCTTGTTGATCTCAGGAGTTGAACTCTGCAATCTGTCAATAGCATTCAGAGTTTCTTTATAGTTTCCGGAATACAGATAGGATTTCACCAGTAATGACCTCATTTCTGTAGCATTGGCACCATCCTGATTTTCGTTGATATAACTTTGGATCACCGCTGAAGGACTTTCAAACGGGTTACCGATATCGTAACTTAGTTTAGCATACTGCTCATGAGCCAGCTTTTTCACTTTAGCATCATAATTCATCTGATAAGAAGAACGGAATGCGGAAAGCGCTTCCTGTTTTTTATCTACAGCCAGGTAAGCATTTCCAAGCTGGTAGTAAGCATTTTGTGCCAAGGCAGAATTGCTGTTGAGAAGCTGGTTGTAATAAGAAACCGCTTCATCATATTTCTTCAGCTGTGCAGCGACAAATCCCATCTCATACAAATCGTTTTCAGATGGATTCTGCTGTACACTCAGATAATCTTTCAAATGTGGATACGCAGAGGTGTAATCATTCTTCATGAAGTAACTCTCCCCGATGATCTTATGAACTTCCGCTTTATAAGAATCTGAAATATTTTCGTTCAACAAAGCTGTTCCTTCTGTAATAGCCTGATCGTAGTTCTTATCATTGTAATACATCTGTACATAATAAGGACGTACCAGCTTTGAGAATTTATCCTGATCTTTTATCGAATCAAAATACTGGAAAGCTTTATCATTCTGTCTGTTGCTGTAATACAAATGCCCAAGCATATAAGCAATATCTCCTTTTTGGGACTGATCTGCCGATTTATAAGCTTCTTCAAGGGCATCAGTAGCTCCCTTGGAATCACCCGTCATGAATTTTGCATATCCAAGCTTCAGAATATACTCGGTATTCTCCTCTTTCGAAAGCTGATACTGATTTACTTTTTTCAAAGTCTCCAGCGCTTTATCGAAATCTTTTTTTGCTAAATAGTAATCTGCCAAAGGAAGATTAGCTTGCGCAAAATAAGCAGAATTAGGATATTCTTTCATGAAAGCCGTTAACCCTTCTTCAGCATGATTTTTCTGAAGAATCACACCGATCACATTATCAAAAAACTGGGCGCCTTCCTTTTTCGAACGGGACAAATTCTGATTGTAGAAATATTGTCTTGCATATTCGTATTGGGAAGCGTTGTATATTTTGGTCTGATAAAGATTTTCGGCTAGATTGAACCTGTAATTTTCTTTCTGGGTAAAATATTGGGACTGTTGAGCATCGGAGATTCCGAAATAGATGACCGCAGCCGCTAAAAGTATTTTTTTTGATTTCATTCTTCTTGATATAAGAAAATTAGTCTAAATAAGTTAACGAAAATATTAAAAACTTATTGTTTAAGCAAGTTTTAACAGTGTTAATGACAGTTAATTCTTATTTGATAACAATGTAAATTTTCTCACCATACAATGATAAAATTTACTACATTCGTTTGATAAAATATAAACAATTTTTACAAACAGTTATCAAAAACATATTTTAATTTGATACTTTTTCAACAGCAGCTAAAAACATACCATAAACACACCATCTCATGAAATTTAAGATTCTTTTAGCATTAATTTGGGTAAACCTCCTGCAGGCACAAAAGTTTTATTTTCCAAAGACAGCTGTAAATGACTCTGTTATACTGGAAAAACAGATTCCAGGACTTGCACAACAAGTGATTCCTCATCTTCAGTCGGTAAAATACAAGCCGGAAAATCCCGTTGATCTTACGGATAACCTTTTCCGTTTACAGATGGTCGCCCAGGATTATAAAAACTCATTGGCTTCCCTTTCTGAAAACCGCAATTTCTTTGCCGATAACAATATGGGTGGATACAGATTGATAGGTTTTGAATTGTACACGATGGCTAAAATGGAGCAAAAAGAAAAAAACATCTCTTTTCCGAATGCCCTTCAGAAAGTATTCAACCAAAAATATGAAAGTCTTCCGGAAAATCTGGTTCCAAGACTGGAACTCGCTCTTAACGGAGATGTGAACGTATCCAGAAAACTGTTGAAGAGTCTGCTGGTTAAGCAAAAAGACAAAGACAGCATCGATTACAGAACGGCACTGGCGCTATGTAAAAGTTATCTGAATTATAAAACCTACTCCAGCATTAAGCCTCAGGTCATGCAGCTGCTGGCCTCAAAAGACAATGAAAGATTCATTACCGAAACGAAAGATCTTAAGATCAACGGGAACACCTTAACGATCACTATTGTCCGCAAAAAGAAAAATACTTCCCCGCTTCCTGTTATTTTAACCAATAATATCTATGCAGGTCCCATTGATGGCTTCTTTGGAAAGAGAGCTGCCACTTATAATTATGTAGGTGCGGTTGTCAATACCAGAGGTAAGAGAAACAGCAATGATGTGAACAATCCTTTTGAGCATGAATCGCAAGATATTTATGAAGTGATAGACTGGGTCAGCAAACAGCCCTGGTGCAACGGGAAAGTAGGAATGATCGGAGGAAGTTATTTAGGCTTCAGCCAGTGGGCAGCCGTAAAAAAAATGCATCCGGCATTAAAGACGATTGTTCCTCAGGTTGCCGTGGGAATCGGGATTGATTATCCGGCTCAGAATAATATCTTCATGAGCTATATGCTTCAGTGGATCCAGTATGTTACCAATAATAAGTTTACCGATGAAGCAGATTTTACCAATGCTGTAAAATGGGATTCTATTTTTACAAAATGGTATAAAAGCGGGGAATCATTCAGGTCGTTAGATAAAATAAGCGGGAAACCCAGCAAAATATTCCAACGATGGCTGGATCACCCGGGATATGATGGATACTGGCAGAAAATGGTTCCTTACAAGGAGGATTTTTCTAAAATCAACATTCCTATTCTGACTACAACGGGATATTATGATGATGATCAGATTGGTGCGCTGTATTATTTTAAACAGCATCATCTGTATAATAAAAATGCGAACCATTATCTGGTCATAGGTCCTTATAATCATGGAGGAGCCCAAAGTTTCGGATTTACTTACGTGAATGGCAATCCTATTGATCCGCTGGCCAGAATAAGCATTGATGATCTTGCTTTTTCATGGTTTGATTATATTCTTAAAGGAGGCAAAAAACCTGAACTACTGAAAGACAGAATTAATTTTCAGGTCATGAATACGAATACCTGGAAACATGTGGGTGATCTCGATAAAATGCATAATTCTTCTTTGAAATTCTATCTTCAGGACAAAAAAAATACGCCTTCAGTCTTTAATAAACCTGAAGCTCAAAGTTTCACAACCCAAATTATTGATTTTAAAAACAGGAATCAGAAAGACATTTATTACAATGTCAGCAAAAAAGACAGTATTAAAATGACTAATTCTATAGTTTTCGAAAGTGAAGTGCTCGACAAGGATATGATCATGAGTGGAAACCTGTCAGGAGTTTTCAATGTTTCGATCAATAAAAAAGATTTTGATACAGAAACCTATCTGTACCAGATTTCTCCTGATGGAAAATCCTATTTACTATCAACTCATATCGTGAGAGCCAGCTATGCAAAAAACAATCAAAAACGACAGCTTCTTGAACCGGGCAAGACAGAACAGATTCCCATTAACAACTCATATGTTATGAGTAAAAAGATAGAGAAAGGAAGCAAACTCCTGTTGTTGGTCGGCGTTAATAAAAATCCTAACTGGCAGATTAATTATGGTTCTGGCAAAGACGTAAGTGAAGAAACGATAAAGGATTCCGGTGAGCCCATGGAGATAAAATGGTACAATGACAGCTATGTGGAAATTCCTGTTTATAAAGACTAAAAACCTTTTCTAAACACATTTCAGCGGGCTTTATGCAATAAAAAATAATAAGATCATTTCATTCTTTACTGATTAAAATTCTTAATTTAGCCCGCTAAAAAAAATAACCAATTGGGTAATTAATGGCGAAGTACATATTTTGATATGATACTTTTTCATCAGAAGCTCAAAATACATCATTAATGAAATTTAAGATACTTTTAGCATTATGTTTTGTCAATATAATGCAGGCTCAGAAATTTTACTTTCCGAAAGCAGCAACAACAGATTCTGTGATTTTGGAAAAACAAATTCCCGAACTCGCTTTAAAGGTGATTACTGAATATCAGTCTCCTAAGAACAAACCGAAGTATGTACTCACGTTTTTAGATAACCTGTTTCGTTTACAGCTCGCGGCAAAGGATTACAAAAATTCCATTACAAGTTTAACCGATTACCGTAAGGAATATGCAGATCATAATATGGCGGGGAACAAATATCTTGCTCATGAAATCTACAGTATAGCCAGACTGATGGAAAAGGATAAAAATATTCCGTTTCCAGCCGCTCTTCAAGCGGCCTTTACTACAAGATATGAAAGTTTATCCGAACCGCTGACCACCAAAGTAGGACCCACTCTGGATATTGATTCAGATGTAAAGGACCATAAAAAGAGGTTGAATGCAACACTTGACAAACAAAAAGATAAGGACAGCATAGACTATGCTTCCGCTCTGGCTTTATGTAAGAACTATGTCAATTATAAGACTTACTCAAGCATCAAGCCTCAGATTATGCAGCTGTTCAAAGTAAAGGAGCAGGAAAAATTCATCATTGAAACCAAAATCCTTACTTTAAAAAAAGGAACAAAACTTACCATTACGATTGTACGAAAAAAAGAAAACACTTCTCCTCTTCCTGTTATACTTACCAATAATATTTATGCCGGGGAATTTTTAGATGCAGCGATAGGGAAAAGAGCAGCAGTTTACAATTACGTAGGAGCCGTGGTTAACACCCGTGGAAAAAGAGACAGCAATGACCCCAATCATCCATTTGAAGACGAAGCTCAGGATCTTTATGAAGTCATCGACTGGGTCAGCAAGCAACCGTGGAGCAATGGTAAAGTAGGAATGATAGGCGGAAGTTATTTAGGATTCAGCCAATGGGCAGCTGCCAAAAAACTGCACCCGGCTTTGAAAACCATTGTACCTCAGGTTTCGGTAGGGATCGGAATAGATTATCCTTCTCAGAATAATGTCTTCAAGGGTTATATGCTCCAGTGGATTCACTATGTCACCAATAATAAGCTGACTGATGAAGCAAGCTTTAATAATGATACAAAATGGGATTCCATCAATACAGCATGGTACAAAAGCGGCAGATCATTCAGAGCCCTTGATTCTTTAAGCGGGAAGCCCAATACAATATTCCAAAGATGGCTGGATCATCCCGGTTATGATAAATACTGGCAAAACATGGTCCCTTACAAAAAAGAATTTGCCAAAATAAACATTCCTGTTTTAACGACTACAGGCTATTATGATGCTGATCAGATCGGAGCATTGTATTATTTTAAAGAACATCACAAATACAACAAAAATCCTAACCATTATTTAGTGATAGGACCTTATGATCATGCAGCAGCTCAAAGCTATGGAAACAATTATGTTTATGTTTTCGGTTATGGGAATCTACTCATAGATCCTGTAGCCAGAATAAGTATTGATCAACTTGCTTTTTCATGGTTTGATTATATTCTGAAGGATGGCAAAAAACCGGAACTTCTGAAAGATAAAGTCAATTTTCAGATCATGAACAGTAATACATGGAAACATGTTCCTACTCTTGATAAAATGCACTCATCTTCTCTTAAATTTTATCTTCAGGATCGTAAAAACGGTTCTTCAGTTTTTGAGAAATCCGGAACTGAACAATTTACCCAACAGACCATTGATTTTAAAGACAGAAATCCGAAATATCTTTATCATACAGTAAGCAAACAGGATAGTGTGTATGTAACCAATTCTATTTATTTTGAAAGTGAAATTCTGGAAAAGGATATTACAATAAGCGGAAATTTATCCGGAATATTCAACGTTTCCATCAACAAAAAGGATTTTGATCCCAAAACCCTATTATATCAGGTACAGCCTGATGGTAAGATATTTTTACTGTCTACACATCTTACCCGAGCCAGCTATGCAAAAAACAATTCCAAACGTCATCTGCTTAAACCTGGCAAAAAGGAGCAGATCCCAATCAAAAACTCATTTTTCATCAGCAAAAAAATAGAAAAAGGAAGTAAACTGGTCTTACTGGTAGGAGTTAATAAAAATAAGAACTGGCAGGTCAATTATGGCACAGGAAAAAATGTAAGTGATGAAACTATAAAAGATGCAGGTGAGCCTTTGGAAATAAAATGGTACAACGACAGTTATGTGGAAATTCCCATTTATAAAGAGTAAATTCTTTTGTTTGCTCATTTTTCCCCAAATGTTTTTAACAACTGTTAACATCAAAATAAAAAATCATTACATTTGCTTTTTTTCAAATCAAATATAGTTATTGAATGAGTCAACTTTTTAGAAGAAAAATCTATTCAGATACAGATACTTCGACGGGACTTTTAAGAGTGCTGGGTGTATGGGACATTGTATTTTTTGGTATTGCGGCCATTATTGGAGCTGGGAGTTTCAGCAGTTTGGGAGAAGCCGTTTTCAGAGGCGGTCCCGGTGTAATACTACTCTATTTGATTTGTGGTTTTGCCTGTGGGTTTACCGCTTTATGCTACGCTGAATTTGCCAGCAGAATTCCTACGGCAGGTTCTGCCTACACATATGCTTATGCCAGTTTTGGGGAATTGATTGCATGGGTTATCGGCTGGGCTCTGATCATGGAATATTCTTTCGGGAATATTTACGTAGCCTTTTCCTGGTCAGATTATTTCACCAGTTTTTTAGGACGTCTCGGAATGCATATCCCTGATTATCTTACCTGCAGCTATACCGAAGCCAGAAAAGCCGTTCAATATGGTTCAGAAAACAAGGAACTCTTAAATGCATGGAAGACCGCTCCATTAATCGGAAGTTTGAAATTCATTGTAGATATTCCGGCATTGGTTATTAACGGTTTGATTACTTGGCTTTGTTATGTAGGAGTAAAAGAAAGTAAAAACTTCAATAACTCTCTGGTTATCTTAAAGCTTGGAGTAATTTTACTCGTTATTCTTGTTGGTTTTGCGTATATCAATACTGAAAACTGGACCCCGGTAAGCCCGACAACCGGAACACCATCCTTCATGCCGAATGGTTTTGCCGGAGTAATGAGTGCCGTATCCGGAGTATTCTTCGCCTATATCGGATTTGATGCCTTAAGTGTTCTTTCTGAAGAGACGAAAGACCCGCAGAAGACCTTACCAAAAGGAATGATTATCTCTCTTGTATTGTGTACCGTGATCTATATTGCTTTGACATTGGTCTTAACAGGAATGGTAGATTACAAAAAATTTGATGGTGTGGGAGATCCGCTTTCATTTATATTTGAAAAAACGAATGCCAATGTAGCCTGGATGGAGCTTGTTGTTTCTTTCGTTGCGATTGTTGCCATCACTACCGTATTATTGGTTTTCCAGATGGGACAGCCGAGAATATGGTATGCCATGAGCCGTGACGGACTGATGCCTGCAAGATTTCAAAAAATACATCCTAAGTATAAAACGCCATCCTACGCAACGATCGTTACGGGAATTGTGGTAGGTATTCCTATCCTGTTTACAGATAAAACGTTCATCCTTGATTTTACAAGTATCGGAACTATTTTCGCTTTTGTACTGGTATGTGCCGGAGTATTAATGCTTCCAGCTAAAGAAAAAATTAAAGGCAGATTCCACCTTCCTTACGTGAATGGTAAAATCATTTTCCCTGTCATTTTCATTGGAGGTTTACTGGCTTTCTACCAATGGCAGCCTGAGTTTTTTGATAATCTGATGAACTGGTCAGATCCTAATGAAGGAGAATTCAGAGCTTCTATTTTCTTTTTTATTATCATCAACCTGATTCTATGTGTCGTAGCTTTTATCAAGAATTTATCATTAATTCCATTGATTGGTTTAAGTTCATGTCTGTATCTTCTTACAGGAATGAGCCATGAGAACTGGTTCTGGTTCGGAATGTGGTTCCTGATCGGTATGGTTATTTATTTCTGCTACGGATATAAAAACAGTAAGCTTGGAAAAGAATTAAAAGACAGCTAAGTAAGCTCTTAATAAAATTGCGGAAAGGCAAAATAGCAGATAGGTTACACCTGATGGAAAGACCTGATTTGTTATTTTGCCTTTTTACTTTTTTGGGCTCTTTTAAAAATCGGCAGAATTATTGCTTTCAACTCAATTGAATCAATAAACTAACCCGCCATGTCTGAAAGAATCAAAACATACAGAGAATTTTATCAGTTTTATCTTACTGAGCATAGTAAAACAGGTACCCGCATTTTCCATTTCATCGGAACGTTTCTCGTATTTTTCGTATTATGGTATGTCATCAGTTCCGGAAAAGAAAGATTTCTTTGGTATATCCCGATTGTAGGTTATGGATTTGCCTGGTTCAGTCATGCTGTGATTGAGAGAAATAAGCCGGCTACTTTTAAATATCCTTTATGGTCTTTAATCTCGGATTTCAGACTGTTTTTTGAACTATTGATCGGGAAGCAGAAATTCTTTACGTCCAATAACCAGCCTCAAAAGCAGGAATAGCCTTTAGTTTCTTTTCTTTTTTAATTTTGAAGACGCAAGAGCATTTCGACTTAGCACAATGTGAGATTTTCAGCAAATGATGATATTATTTTTCTCGCAGATTGTGGAATTTTTTTTAATAATATCTGCCTAGTTTTCAAGAGCTGTAGAGGATATTAAAGTTTAGATTCCTTGCTTTGCCCGGAATGACAAAACAGAGTTTTGAAATTTTATCGGAGATAAAATCTTTGCGCCTTAAAAGAATTCCTTCTAATAATACTTGCGCCTTTGCGTTTTCCGACCTTTACTTTTAGATTGAGATTGCTTCACCTTCGGTTCGCAATGACTATATGTTGGTAGAATTCTGTTTATTCTGAGGGAGTTTCTTCCCAATCAGATAACCCAATGAAGGCAGAATACATGATAATACAACCGGAACTATCAAAGCCAGACCTGATCCGTCAAGGATAATCGTTAAAGGAAAAAGATATCCGTTATAAACAAGCAGTGCCAATGTAAAAAGAAAACTGTCACTATTACCTGTAGAAAGAATATTAAAATCGCTTCCAAACTGATCAAACAAGCCGGAGCAAACGAATAAGAAAACATTCACAAAAAACATCCATAGGACGGTTCTGTAAATCATCCCATTTTTTGCATTCAGATATCCGGCGAAGATCAGAAATAAAGATAAAATTCCGGAAACGGTATAATCCAGTCCTGAAACATCAACTTCACTACCCATTCTTCCAAAGAAATACATGGCATACAATACCAGATTTCCGAGATAGATGACCGTTACATAATTCATACGTTAAAAATTTTATGTTTACGGTTAGTATTGTTTTTCAAGTATGTCGTAATGAACCGTGTTGGCTATTTTTTCAGCGAATGCATCTCCGTTTACTTTTTTCGGTTCAGGAATATAGCTTGAAAAGGTTATCGTATGATCTTTATTGATTGTTACTTCCACTTCTTCAAGGATATTTTTATCATCTACATAAAACTGGATCCTGTTTTCAACAATCCTCCAAAAAGACAGTCTTGGTTCAGATGGACTGCAGTCACCCGACTTCCCTTCTACATAATTATAAATGGCAAAACCATCTTCCCTGATGGCATAATTTCTCATCAGGCGGCAGTTATCGAATTCTTTTATCACTTTCTTTTTACCTTCATAAAATCCGGCTTCCTTCAGTTTCCAGAATCCCGTAACGTTTTCTTTGGTTAATTTTTGGGCACTGACCAGAGAAACGGTCAGAAAAGAGGCAAGAAAAAATATCTTAGACATAATGAATTTGTGTTTTTTGATTGTAAACGAATATAATAGTGAGTAAAGAATTACGGCGGGCGGCTTCGCCGCCCGCCGTAATTCTAAACCTTAAACTTTAAACTTTAAACCTTAAATTCAAAGCTCTATTTAAACTTCTTCTTAAAACTGAATTTAAGCATATTCATAAGTCCCGGTTCAATGATATCAATTCCCAGTCCGAAATTGCTGTCGGCAATGGTATGATGATCTGTTCTGAATTGTTCAAACTCACTTTGCGGAATTTCAATATTGATCAGAGGATTGTATTCAATATAAACACTTGCCCCATTTTTGTTCACTTTTTTTCGACTTTTATAATCAAAATATGGGTTGGATATTGTACTTTCCTGAACTGTATATTTTTCTTCAACATCAATTTTCTGATCCGTCTGCAAATTGATTTCATATTTCTCACTATCGAAATTATGCCAGAAAGGTAAATCTTTGTGGATGAAATCTCTTGCACTCGCCTTCACTACATTCCGGTCAAAGTACATCAGAAAACGGTTTTTCTGTGGATCCACAAAATAAGGATTTTCAATGGTTGCGGTATACTGGATCTTAACTTCATTCAGTCTTTTATCATCACTTACTACATCAATAGCAGCATCTTTGAATACGTTTCGGACATCTGTACCATTGCGGTCGCCTGAATAATTAAGCGCATAGAAAAGAAAGCTGTTCCAGCTGTCTATGATTTCTCTTTTATTGGTACTTTTAAAATACCTTCTCATAGCATTGGCTCTGTTTCCTTTATAAGTTGTTGATAAAGTAAGCTTTCCGGTATTACCCTGTGCATTTAAATCTACTCTTTCATCAATGCAGAAATAAGGGAATTTATAAGATTTTCTCACCTGAAGCTCCTGATCTTTCTTCACTTCCAGATAATGCATAAAATAGATAAAACCTCTGTTTTCAATCAATCCGAATTCATCACGGATGGTTGCATCAATGAAATATTCTTCACCTTTATAATTCACTTTTACGACAACATGATTGAAACTTAACAGGGACGGCAGATAATATTTAATATAATAATCCGTATTAAAATTAACCAGCACTACAGAGGCGTCTACTCCTATATAATCAAGGATTACTTTCAATAAAACCGATTTTGCCTTACAATCACCCTGTTTATTTTCATACGTTACTGATGGTTCCTGTGGCTTATGTCCATTCATTTCATCTGCATTGAAGACATAATAGATATGATTTTGTACATATTCTATGGCAAACTGCAGCTTTTCATCCTGATCAGCAATGGCATCCAGTTTTTCAACCAGGTTGGGAGCAAAATCCTGTAAAGAAGATTTGTTAAAAATCTCCTCATAGAACGGTACAATATAATTGGAAAGATCTTTCCAGTTGCTTTCTGTAGCAAAATCTACATAAGGAAAAATTTCACGGCCTGAATCTACAGGGTTGATATAATTCTCTTCTTCAATGACAAATCTGTCTCCTTTTTTCAGATAACTGATTTCCGGCTCAAGAACATTTCCCTGCTCATCTCTGAAGAATGTTTTTTTATAGGCAACAGCCTGTTCACGTTCGTTGATGAATGTAAATTTAAAACTTCCATAAGCCCAATAGTTATCCGGACTTACCCAGACATACTTTGAGAATTCCTTTCTTAGAAAATCACGGTCTGTAAATTCTTTGATCCTTGAATCTTCTAAGATCAAAACATCATACAGCCTAAGATCTTTAATGGTAATATTGATTTTTTTATTACTGCTCAGAACCCCTCCACTGCTTTGGTTTTCACTGTCGAGAACCTTAATTTTTGTGTCCGGAATCTTATCGATCAGCACTCCATCCCTTAACACACTGATTCTGTGAATCTGGTAGACTTCATTTTCCTCCACAATCACATCAGAAACAGAAGCTCTTTCCAGGTTTCCAGGTTCGTTCAGAGTATACGCCATGCAGACGTACTCACTGTTTTCCGTATTGCTTGTATAGTATTTTTTGTCTAAAAAATAGCAGTAATCACGACCTTCATCAATTTGTCTTCTGGCAAATTCGGAGTCTTTGATTCGGTTCTTTATTTCCTCATCCCCGATATTTCCTGCCCACATTTCAGGTTTTTGAATCCTGTAATTTTCAACTTGCATTTGATTATCCATATTTATTATAAGAATTATATTTTGGTTAGTGTTTAAGAAATTCAAATTAAACAATTAAAAAAGTAAAAAACAATAGCAGAAGTACTACAAATTCAGTATTTTTTTTCGGCACAGTAATTGCGAGGTATGGGGAAAATCAAGTTTATGAAAAGTATAGCAACAATTCTAAAAGGGGCAGCACCCGCATTAGCATTATTCGCAATGACGCAATGTACAACCACAGCCAATGCATCCGCAGGTGATGAAAAAACATTCATCGTAGGACCACAAACAGCAGATTGTACAGGAGTAGCTCCTATGAAATGTCTGCAGGTAAAAGAAAACGCTTCCGGAAACTGGACGAATTTCTACAGCAATATCGAAGGATTCACTTATGAACCGGGGTATGAATATGTTTTAAAAGTAAAAACAGAAAAAATTGAAAATCCGCCAGCTGACGGATCTTCCATAAAATACACTTTGGTAAAGCAGGTTTCTAAAACGAAAAAAGCAGAAATGGCAGCCAATGAAAAGACAATTATCGTAGGGCCGCAAACCGTAGAGTGTTCTGCTGGAGCCGGTCGTATGCAATGCATGCAGGTAAAAGAAAGCGCTTCTGCAGCCTGGACGAATTTCTACAGCCACATTGAAGGCTTTACTTATGAGCCGGGTTACGAATATGTTTTAAAAGTAAAAACAGAAAAAATCGAAAATCCTCCGGCAGATGCTTCTTCAATCAAATATACATTGGTAGAACAGGTTTCTAAAACGAAGAAATAATCAATAAAAAACCGCTTCTGAAAATTCAGAAGCGGTTTTTTATTGCTGGAAGCTGGGAGAATGAAGCCAGAAGTTGCTTTGGGACGATCCGAAAAAGTCAGCAAATAATCCATTTTAAGTGTTTATTTCTGTCTTTCTTTTTACTTTCTTTTTACTTCCTTTTTATCTTAAAACCCAGTCTCTTTTTGTGGAGGATCAGGATATTTTCCTTTCGTAGCCTCTCCCACTGTGTTGGCTGTTGTCATCGCCACTACAAGATCGTTCAGCATTCCGCTGGCTGCGGTGGGTGAATTGGGAAGGAGTACAAGATTACTTCTGTTGCTGGCGCCCACAGAATGTAAAGTATCATAATGCTGTGTCACCACAATCAATGCTGATGCTTCATGAGAATTGATATCCACATTATTTAGCATTCTTACAGACTCTTCAAGTCCTTTGGCAATTTCTCTTCTCTGGTCGGCAATTCCCTGCCCTTGTAAT
Source organism: Chryseobacterium sp. AG844 (assembly GCF_003182335.1). Lineage (NCBI taxonomy): Bacteria > Pseudomonadati > Bacteroidota > Flavobacteriia > Flavobacteriales > Weeksellaceae > Chryseobacterium > Chryseobacterium sp. AG844. Next base: position 70,128 of record NZ_QGTV01000013.1, read on the forward strand.
TTCTTGGATTCTGCTTCTGCTTTTGCAACCGCAACAATTCTTATTCTTTGTGCTTCAGATTCGTATTCAGCAGCCGTTTTTTCTCTTTCTGCTGCATTGATCCTGTTCATGGCATGTTTTACCTGCTCATCCGGATCAATATCGGTTACCAAAGCTTTGATAATATCATAACCATAACTGTTCATAGCATCCTGAAGCTCGCTTTTCACTGCAATGGCCACGTCATCTTTTCTTACAAAAACATCATCAAGCTTCAGCTTGGGAACTTCTGCTCTTACGACATCAAAAACAAAAGAAGTAATTTGATTTTCAGGATTTTCCAAACGGTAATAAGCATCTCCCACCTGGCTTCTGATGACCTGATACTGAACAGAAATTTTCATTTTGATGAAAACATTGTCCAATGTTTTGGTGTCAATCATGACATCCAGCTGCTGAATTCTCAGATTAAGTCTTTTGGCAATCTGATCTATGATGGGCAGCTTCAGGTGAAGACCTGAATGCTTTACCGCACGGAATTTCCCGAAACGCTCTATAATTGCTGCTGTTTCCTGCTTAACGACAAAAAACGAAGCGAATAAAATGATAAGCCCGAAGAAAATAACGGGTGCAAAATATATACTCATAGTTTTAATTTTTATTAATATGTCGTTACACCACCTGTTTTTGTTAAAAACATTTTTTGTAAGTAGCTGCTTAAATATAAGAAAAATAAATGTAGATCCGGAATATAATCCCCGGGAAATCAGACTTGATGATATCATATTTTTTTTAAAACCAAAATTATTCTGAAAAAGACTTACTTTTGAATATTCATTACATCATGGTCAATTCAAAAGAAATATTAAAAGATCACATCTCTAAATTCACTTCAATTACTGAAGAGCAATTGGATTATGTTTTCGGACATTTTAACCTGATCTCTTTAAAAAAAGGGCAAAGTCTTATCTCGGAAGGTGATTTTGTGAATCATGAATATTTTGTTCTGGAAGGCTGTCTGAAAGCATTTTATCTTAATGACAGCATGAAAATGTTTATCCTTCAGTTTGCCATGCCTACGTGGTGGGTGACAGATTTTGATGCACTTTACAATAAAACAAGAGCAACCATCAATGTAGACTGTATCACCAATGCCAGCATCCTTTCTATTTCCAACGAGGACAGGGAAAAGATCTGTAATGAAATTCATGAAGTTGAACATTTTTTCAGATGGAGAACCAATAAAGGGTATGTAGCCGCCCAGAAACGCCTGTTATCTTTTATGAATAATGATGCCAGATTCCGGTATGAAGAACTTCTATCCTTGTATCCTCAATTGTACAATCTGGTTCCGAAACATCTGATTGCATCTTATCTGGGAGTAACCAGAGAAACTTTGAGCAGGCTGCACCAGTAATCAACCTCTTTAAAACAATTAATCTCTTCCTCTATTTTGTGAGGTACATCACGTAATTTTTTCCTTCAGTCGGCTGAACTTTGTGTCAATATTTAAAGCCAATAAAAATGGACACAAAAAATTTTAAAGTCAATACAGAAAACAGTACTATCGACTGGATCGGAAGAAAAGTAACCGGCGCTCACAATGGAACTATCGGTATAAAAGATGGAAACTTCACATTTGGAGAAGGAAGTTCTATGTCAGGAAAGTTTGTCATAGATACCCGTTCCATCAAAATCCTGGACATTGAAGATGCTGAAACCAATGCACAGTTTGCCAATCATCTGGCTTCTGATGATTTCTTTAATTCTGAGCATTTTCCTGAAGCTCATTTCGAAATCAAGCATGCTGAACCGGGTGATGAAAATCTTTATTATGCAAAAGGAGATCTTACCATAAAAGGAATTACACATCCTATAGACACAAGCCTGCAGATTGTAAAAACAGATAACATGGCCGTTCTAAAAACCAAGATCATAGTAGACAGAACGAAATTCAACATCAGATTCAGATCTTCCAATTTCTTCACCAATCTTGGTGATACGCTGATATACAACAATTTTGACTTAAACATCCATCTTGTAGCGGAAGCTTATTAATTCTATAACCTTAAAAATTGACCATCATGCCATTCATCAAAGTAGATGTACTTCGCGAAGATCTTAACCGCGAAACAAAACAGCAATTAATCAGAAAAATAAGTGAAGCTGTAACCTCAGTTTTAAATAAGGATCCTCATTTAACGCATATTGTCATCAATGAAATTGAAGATGACAACTGGGGATACGCCGGAGAACAGGTTTCAGTATTAAAAGAACAGGGGTTTTCAACAGGAAAAAAATAAATCAGCAATGAAAAAACAAACCGTCATTATAACAGGAGCTTCTTCAGGAATAGGATTGGAAACCGCCCGTTATTTCCTGGACAGAGACGATAATGTCATCATCAACTCACAAACGGCATCCAAATTAGAGGAAGTTTATCATGAATTGGGAGCAGGGGAAAATCTGGCAATGGTTGCCGGAAGTGTTTCTGACAAATCAACAGGGGAAGCATTGGTAAAAACAGCAATTGAAAGATTCGGATCAATCGACGTTCTCGTCAATAATGCCGGAATTTACGAGAACAAGCCTTTCCTTGAAGTTACCGAAGATTATCTGGACCGTTTTTTAACAACGAATTTAAAAGGAACATTCTTCACTACACAGGCTGTTATTCCTCAGATGATCAGACAAAAAGACGGCGTCGTGATCAATGTAGGAACGCCATTGGTGTATCATGCCATTGCGGAGTCTCCTTCCACAGCGCCTATTTCGAGTAAGGGAGCTATTCATGCACTGACTTTGCAGCTGGCGGCAGAGTTTGGGAAAGATAATATCAGAGTCAATACGGTGGCTCCCGGATTGATCAGAACTCCCATGCATGGTGCAGACCTTGACAATAATTCAGGAATCCATTTGATCAATCGTATTGGAGAACCTGAAGAAGTTGCTCAAATGATTCATGCGATTGCAAAGAACACATTAATTTCCGGGGCCATCATCAATGTTGACGGCGGAATGAGTGCCGGGCATCATTTATCATGAAACTATCATTAATTATAGCATGGCTGCTCAGCTTTCCGCTGAGTAGCCTTGCACAAAATCTAAAGGATATGAAAACCAATCAGAACGCAGAAACTGAAATAAGAAATGTGATAGAGAACTATTATTTCAAAGGAATTGATGAAGGAAATACTGAACTTCTTGGAAAAGCATTTTATAAAGGAGCTTTGCTTTTCGGAGATATCAATGGAGTTCCGTATTTCAAAACTGCAGAGCAATATATTGAAGGCGTTGGAAATCGTATAAGTCCGCAGAAATCAGGAAAAGGTTTTAAAGCGAAAATTATTTCAATCGACATTATGAATTCAATTGCTGTTGCAAAATTAAACGTAAGGATGTATGATTTTAATTATTATAATTTCATAACTTTCAATCATATAGACGGACAATGGATGATCGTTAACAAGACTTTGACCAATGTACAGCCTTAATTCAGATTTTTAATGAAAACCAATACAATCATGTGGAATAAAAATAGAATTACGGAATTACTGGGAATAGAATATCCTATTCTGCAGGGACCTTTCGGCGGAGGCCTTTCCACCGTTGAACTGACAACAACAGTGAGTAATCTCGGCGGATTGGGAGGTTTCGGAGCTTATACTTTGTCACCGCAGGAAATCTATGATGTTCACAGAGCCATACAATCCAAAACGGACAAACCTTATAATCTCAATCTCTGGGTAAGCGATCACGATATCATTAACGAAAAACACACAAAAGAACAATACCAAAAGGCTGTTGAGACTTTCAAACCTTATTTTGATCTTTTGCAGACGGATATTCCTTTACCACCACTCTCTTTTGAATCAAAATTTCAGAATCAGCTGAACACGGTTCTGGATATTAAGCCTAAAGTTTTCAGCTTTATGTTCGGACTTTTGGATGAAAATATCATCGAAGATCTTCATCGTCAGGGGACTGTTGTGCTGGGAAATGCAACAACGCCGGATGAAGCTGTTGCTCTGGAAAAAACAGGAGTGGATATTATTGTGGCTTCAGGTTTTGAGAGTGGCGGCCACAGACCTTCGTTTCTGGATAGTGCTGAGTTTTCTGTAACGGGAACTTTTGCTTTGATTCAACTGATTAAAGATAAGGTAAAAATTCCTGTAGTTGCTGCGGGAGGAATTGCCAACGGCCGTGGAATTGCGGGTGCTTTTAAGCTGGGAGCTGATGCTGTACAGATCGGAACGGCATTTCTGGCTACTGAAGAATCCGGAGCGTTACCGATACACAAAGAGTTTTTATTTTCTGAAGCTGCGAAATCCACTACTTTAACCAGAGCTTATACCGGAAGATTAGGACGTGGAATTACGACAAAAATCACAAGAGATGTATTGGCTGCAACAGAAAAAACATTACCGTTCCCATTGCAGACGCATTTTATGGGGGCATTGAGAAAAGCAGCTTTGGAACAGCAAAAAAATGATCTGGTTTTCTTCTGGTCCGGTCAGATTGCGCCGCTTTTAAAGCATAAAAAAGCCTCCACTTTAATGCAGGCATTAATTGAAGAGGCTTCTGAATTATTACAGTAAATAGAATTTATACGGTCATTCCGATGTCTATTCCTTTAATTTTTCTATATAAATCGGTAGCGTAATTGTCTGTCATTCCTGAAACGAAATCAATCACCCCAAGAACTTTCTGATAATCGGTGCCGTCATTGTAAATAAATTGCTTTGGAATTAGTTTCAAAGCTTTTTCATCATAGGATTTCCTATTGTCCTTAGACTTCAGAATGGAAGGAATAAAGTGATCCAGCAATTCATACATTACATTGTAACCGGCATTTTCAATTTCAACAACAGCTTTATGATTGTAAATTTTTTCTACCGAGAAACTTTCGATATCCTGCAGAGCTTTATTTTCTTTTTTATAAATATCAAGTAAGCCATTGCCAAGATTTCCTTCAAGAATCATTTCAAAGTTATGCTTATACATTTCAATCGATTTGTTGATCAAGGCATTGATTACTTTTGCTCTTAAATAAGAAATCTGTTCATTTTCATTGGATATAGAACTTAACTTTGTTTCAATTCTCTGAACATCATCCGTCTCCGATTTTACCAGCTCGAAAAACAGGTTTTTGCAGTCTGCTGTGGAAACAATTCCCAATCTATGGGCATCTTCCATATCAATGATGTTGTAACAGATATCGTCAGCCGCTTCTACCAGCCATACAAAAGGATGTCTTTTGAAAATGTGAGGTTCTTCACTTTCAGAAATAAGCTGTGTTCCTTTGGCAATTTCCAGGAAAATATCTTTTTCATTCTGGAAAAAACCGAATTTCTTTCTGTGAATGATTCCTTTTTTCTTTGCAACCGCTTCACACGGATATTTTGCAATACTTGCCAACGTAGAGAATGTCAGCTGGATACCTCCTGCATCTTTCCCTTGCTGCTGCTGTGCCAGCACTCTGATGGCGTTGGCATTTCCTTCAAAATTAACCAGATCTGCCCACTCCTTTTCATTGAACTTTGATTTCAGATCCTTTTCATTTCGTTCAAAATAGCTTGCAATAGCATCTTCCCCGGAATGTCCGAATGCAGGATTTCCCACATCATGGCATAAACACGCTGCGGCAATTACATTTCCTAAATTATAGAGATAAAAATTTTTTGAATCTTCAGTGAGGTCGTTTTTAAAATCTTCAGCAATAAATTCACCGATAATACTTCCCAAACTTCTTCCTACGGATGATACTTCCAGAGAATGCGTAAGTCTGTTGTGCACAAAAACACTTCCCGGAAGAGGAAAAACCTGCGTTTTATTCTGCAGTCTTCTGAAGGCAGAAGAGAAGATAATTCTATCGAAATCCCTTTGAAAATCAGTTCGCGAAGCTTTGGTCTGTGGATTGTTTCCTGTACGTTGATTGGTGAAAATCTGGTTTAAATTCATCATTTTTCAAAATTACTCCAAATTTTAATTGTATGGAATAGTATTTAGATTTTTATTAGTGAGATCTTTCATTCAAAAAATCTATTATAGTAAACGTTTTTTAGGGATCGGAAAACTTGATGAAATATTTTACATTTGGTCTAACTAATACATTGAAGATTATGAATGATTCTTCTTCATGTCAATTTTAAATTCTTAATACAATGACAGACAACACATGGCTCAACAGATGGGATGAAAGATACAGCACCAAAGAGTTTGCGTATGGAACAGAACCCAACAATTATCTCAGAGAACAATTAACACGGTTAACGCCCGGAAAAATACTTTTTCCTGCTGAGGGTGAAGGCCGGAATGCCGTTTTCGCAGCAACACAGGGATGGAAGGTTTCAGCTTTTGATATCAGTACAAACGGCAGGAATAAAGCGTTACAACTTGCAGAACAACTGGAAACCACCATTGATTATCAGGTTGGAGAACTTTCAACGTTAAACTATCAGAAAGAACAATTTGATGCCATTGCTCTTATTTACGCTCATTTCCCGGGAGGCATTAAATCTTCTATCCATCAGATGCTGAATCAGTATCTGCGTAAGGGCGGTTTTATTATTTTCGAAGCTTTCAGTAAAAACCATCTTGAGTATATTGCAAAGAACGAGAAAGTAGGCGGTCCAAAGGATATTGAATCCTTATTTTCTATTGAAGAAATCAAAGCTGATTTTCCGGATTATGATATTATTGAATTAGCAGAAACAGAAATTGAGCTCAATGAGGGACTATTTCACAACGGGACAGGTTCCGTCATTCGTTTTGTAGGACAAAAACTGGCCTAAAAATATTTTAAACAGGTTTGTTTTGGGATAAAAATCAGGTTTTATGCAGCTATGGAATATTATTTGAATCTTTATCTCAAAACAAACGTATGCCTGAAGGTCCATCCATCATATTAATGAAAGAAAGCGTGCAGCCATTTGCAGGACAGCAAGTGACAGAAGTTTCAGGGAATGCCCAGTTTGAGAAAGATTCTTTTATTGGCCAGACTCTTCTCGAAATCCGTACTTTTGGAAAACAGACTTACCTCGTTTTTGAAAAAGCAGCCATCCGGATTCATTTATTAATGTTTGGTTCTTATAGCATTGATGAGCAGACCAAGCCGGATAAAAGTTTGCGTTTAGCCTTGTTTTTCGCTACCGGAAGTATTTATTTTTATACCTGCTCTGTGAAATCCGTAGATCTTGATTTTCTCTCCACCATTGATTGGGAAGCCGATGTAATGAGCGATCAGTGGAATCCCAAAAAAGCAGAAGAGAAATTGAAATCCAATCCGAAAATGATGGTTTGTGATGCATTGATGAATCAGGATATTTTTTCGGGTGTGGGAAATATTATTAAAAATGAGGTTCTTTTCAGGATTGGCATACAGCCGGAAAGCTTAGTGGGTAATCTTCCTGCTAAAAAAAGAAAAGAATTAATCGCTGAAGCCAGAAATTACAGTTTTGATTTTCTGAAATGGAAAAGAGAATTTATTCTGAAAAAGCACTGGCTGGTTCATACAAAATCGGCATGTCCGGTTTGTGGACAAAAATTGGTTAAGAAACAAACGGGCGTAGGAAAAAGAAGAAGTTTTTATTGTGAAAAGGATCAGAAGCTTTATTGAATAAACGGTTATTTTATGTTTTGGCTGAAGCTGTTGACTGTTTTTATTAATCTAACGGCCAAAGCCCGTTGCTATTGAATCATAATATTCTATTTTTCCCCACTGATTACACAGATTTACACAGATTTTCTAATCATTTGACTGATATTTATTATTACTCATTACTTATATATCAGTCTGAGTTGAGAAGACCTCCTGCAAATCTTGTAAAAAACTCGGAGCGGTAGACTTCACCAAGAGGAATTTCGGAATCTTCAATGTATATATTATGATTGTCAAATGAATCTATATAATTCATATTCACCACGTAGGATTTGCTGACTCTGATAAAGGTTTCCCCGGAAATCTTCTGATGAATGGTTTTTAAATTCATTGCCGTGATCAGCTTTTGCTGCTTTGTATAAATAACGACATAGTCTTTGAGCCCTTCAATAAATTTAATATCTGAAAAACTGATTTTATAGAACCTGCGTTCTGCCTTTATGAACAGGTAGTCTGCGGTATTGGATTCTACCGTATTTTTCACGGTATTCTTAGATAAAAGTTCGGTGTAAAGTACCGCTTTATCAATTGCTTTTTCCAGCCTTTGAGGATCAACAGGCTTCAGAAGATAATCAACAGCTTCCAGTTCATAACTTTTCAGGGCATATTGGGAATAGGCAGTTGTAAAAATGATCAGGGATTTTTTCGGAAGCATTTCTGCAAATTCGAGACCTGTTACCATAGGCATTTCTATATCAAGGAAAATAAGATCTACCTCATTATCTTTAAGAAATTCGAGAGCAGAAAGCGCATTGGAAAATTCCCCAAGGATACCGATACCGGAAATTTCAGCGATCAGCGATCTCATCTCGGATCTTGCCAGAGGTTCATCATCAATTATAATACAATTCATCACATGGGAATTTTTAAATTTACACTATATTCTGTATCATCAGATTCTATTTTCAAATCAAAATTATCACTATAAAGAAGTTCCAGTCTTCTTGTGATATTGGCGAGCCCAAGTCCACTGCTCTTTTTGTCCGAAGGAAGATAACCGGTACTTATTGAATTTACACATCTGAAATAAAGCTGCCTGTTATTGATATTGATTTCTATTTTCACATAGGATTCTCTTCCACTGAGATCGGCACTATGCTTCACAGCATTTTCTACAAAAGTGGTAAACAGATTCGGAGGAATAAAGGTACTGTTTATTACTCTTTGATCAATATTGACCTGAATGTCAAAAGAAAAATTGTCCCGTCTTATTTTTTCAAGGTTTAAAAAGTTAGACAGGAAATCAATCTCTGAAGTCAGCAACGTTTTTTCTTCGCTGTTTTCATACAGCTGATATCTGAGAAACTCGGAAAGTTTTACAATGACTACAGATGCTTTGGCCGGATCTGTTCTGATCAATGCTTTTACATTATTCAGCATGTTGAACAGAAAATGCGGATTAATCTGGTTTCTCAATTCATTCAGCTCCATATTCAGGGTAAGATTGCTCAGTTCATTGATTCTTTTATTATCACTGATCCATTTCTGCAGAAGTTTGATGGTTGTCGTTGTCAGGATGATCGGAATACACATCAGAACACCCTCATAAATACCTCCTCTTTCATTATCTTTCGGAATATATTGTGTTCTGAAATCCTGAAAAAGATGTCTGAAACTGTACCCGATGAAATTAAGTCCCATCACACCCATAAGAACCAGCAATACAAGATAAGTGACATATTTTGTTTTAAAGAAAAACCGGGGAACCAATACATATATATTAATGTAGACCATTGCGATCAGAATCACATACACAAAGAATAGTACATAGTACTGATATATTCCGGAATACCAATGCCAGAATCTTGCGCTGTAAAGCAAAAAGAAAAAAAAGATCAGGAACAGGAGATGCCTTCGGAATCCATACTTCGCTTCCACCAGAAAATCCATCACAAAGGTTTCTTCAAATTTCCACGGGCTATATTTCATATGGCAGGCTCATTTTATTACAAAAATAGGCAATAACGGAAATTAAAGTTGTTTTTATTATACAAAACCGGTATTTTATTATACCAATGATTAAGCTTCAGGATTTCGTATAAAATACCGGCCATTTTGTATAAAAACAAATTTGTATCCTTCTTTTCTCTATTCCTTTGTGCTGATAAATGAACACATATGGAATTAACAGCTTTTCAAGAACTCACTCAGGAAATATCAGTAGAATGTTTTTTTATGACCGAATCTCAGCAGGAAGAAAAAGTAATACAGCTTATCGATCTTCATCATTTTATAGAATGTTTCGACGCAAAAATGAAAATTGTTAGCTATCTGCATCATTCCATTAATATTGTAAACCATGAAGGAAAGAAAAAAGGAATCCTGTTTTGTGACCTGAAACATTCTGCCGTTCCCGACAGCAATACATCTGAAGAGTTTAGAAGAAGATTTGGGCTCTCAGAGCTCTGGTTTGTTTTTGTAGAGGAAACATTTGTGCCTGATACCGCCTGCTACACGGATGCAATTATTGAAAACAGCCTGGATATATTCTACGACAGGATTTTTACCTTCAATTTTTTCCAATCTATCATTCAACCCTTAAAAAAATAAAACTGATTGTATAATATCTGAACTTATTTTTAAAATTCACAAGCTGGAAGATTAAAAAAAAATTAAAATTTTCTTCTTCCGGCTTTTAACCATTTCTTCAAAATACAATCAAAAAACAAAGCCGGCATAAGCTGTTTCAAATTTCAGGAATTCCCTCCTCCTTATGAAAACTCTTATTACTGCATGCACATCACTGATGAAAAGGATTTAAGAATTTGTATAAGGATTATTAAAAACAGGACATGGCAGTACCCAAACAAATATTTCAGACTTTTAAAACTAAAAAACTTCCTTTGATAACACGATATCACATCTGGAATATGAAAAGGAAGAACCCGGAATACAGCTATTTCTTTTATGATGACAGTGATATTGAAAAATTTCTCACAGAAGAATTTCCTCCCAGCTATATTGAAACCTACCATAAACTGACAATTGGTGCTGCAAAAGCTGACTTTTTCAGGTACGCTGTTTTATATAAAAAAGGAGGCATTTATCTGGATATTGACAGCAGTATCGTAAAGCCGTTCCGGGAACTTATCAAAGAAAGTGACGAAGCGGTGATCAGTGCGGAAAGACATGCCAATTTATATGTGCAATGGGGACTTATTTTTAATAAAAACCATCCTTTTCTTAAGAAGACATTAGAACTGATGCTTGATAATATCAATAATCACCGGTATCCGAATGATGTACATGCTACTACTGGTCCTACTGTCTTCAGTAAGGGCATAAAACAGTCTCTGGCTGAAAATCCATCTATTCCTTTTACTTTGTTTGACGGCATTGAGTTCAGAGGTTTTTTAAAGTTCAAATATAAACTGGGTAAGTTCTTTTTATACAAAAAAAGGTCTGAACACTGGAAGCAGCAGCAAATGCAGCAGGATATTATTGTTTAATGAGTTCCCATTTTTGAGAATACATTGATAATAATCACTCCGGTTACAATCAGGGCAATACCAATGATAGCCGGCAGATCCGGGATCTGTTTGAAGGCTATCACTCCGATCATCGTTATAAATACAATCCCTACTCCGGACCAGATGGCGTAGGTAATTCCTACAGGAATCTGACGAAGGGTAAGGCTTAAAAAATAAAAAGCGCAGGCATATCCGGCAACTGTTACTACAGATGGCCATAGTTTGGAAAATTCCTCAGATTTTTTCAGAAAAGTAGTGGCAATAATTTCAAATATGATTGCCAGAGCAAGAAAAATATAACTGCGTCCCATAAAATTCATTCTTTATACAAAAGTAGTAAAAGCCTCCGGGTAATTCAAAAACAAGGCATCCAAGCCATCGGTCAGCAGACAGTCTTATTTTCAGCTGTGACACAAACTCCTATTTCTCTCTGACATGAAATATGACAGCTGACAAAAATTCCAACATAGGAATCAGTGTTAAAAATAAATTTTATTAACATAAAGATCTGTATGAAGTGAAAAATTAACGTTCAAAAAATACGCTTTAAAACAATATTATGCTAAGCATTATTTATTATTTGTTTTATCAAGTCCAATATAGAAGTCGATAAACGATTAACACATTCACATAATTTTACAGATAAAACAATAAAAGTATTAATAAATTCCAAATAATACATTAATTTATTGTAAACAAAAATTCACCAATACATAAACCTGAAACACGCTAATACACTGATAAACATCATAATATTTTACTTTGGCACATGATTTGAAAGTAGTAATATTGCAATTGAAAGATTGATAAAAAAAAGTCAAATAATTAAAAATAATACAAAATGATAACTTATATCGGTATCGCAACAGGTTTAGTCGTAATTACTTCATATTTCATGACAGTAAGAAGAGAAAGAAACTAATCTTAAACAAAACAAAGCCTATAGAAAATCTATACTAATTATATTGTTTTATGTTTTTAGTCTGAGAGATCAGATCGCTCTTTTACCCATCGGGTAAAAGGGTCCAAAAACATAAACAGAAAGATCTTAGTTTCATAACAAATTTTAATATCCAACGAATAAAGCCGGTCGCAAGTCTGGCTTTATTTTTTATTGAGTCTTTTTCCCACAAATCTTACAGATTTTCACAAATTGTTGATAACACCAACATCAGTTCATTTATCATTACAATCCATTTTACGCTGGACCAGCTGTTTATTATTTTTCAGGATTCTTTTTGACGTCCAATAAAGCTTTATCTTTGTTTACTCAATATTTTTTAATTGTCATTATGAATCTGTACAACCTTATTATTCAAGATAAAGAACAGGTAAATCTTAACGAAGTATTTCTCAATGCGAACAACAGGGAGCAGCTTGTACAACTTATCAAGGAGCATGCTTATGTTAAGGAACTGCAGGAATACGGCCTGCCGGTTAACCATAAGATTCTGCTTGAAGGAAGTTCCGGATGTGGAAAAACAATGACGGCCAAGGCCATTGCCAATGCTCTGGGAAAAAATATTATTATTTTAAACCTTAGCAATATTGTTTCATCCCGTATCGGGGAAACGTCCCAGAATATTAAAATGATCTTTGATAAAGCCGCCAGAGAAAGATCCGTACTTTTTCTTGACGAACTGGATCAGATCGGAAAAGCGAGAGGCAGCGATGATAAAGATGTGGGTGAAATGAGAAGATTAGTTAATACCCTGATTCAACTGATTGATTATTATCCTGAGAATGCTCTTTTAATCTGTGCCACCAATCATCCTGAGATTATTGACACTGCCCTTTTAAGACGCTTCCAGCTAAAAATTAATTATGAAATGCCTTCCGCTGAAATTCTGGATTCGTACTACAATCAATTATTAGCACAGTTTCCGGAAGATTTGAGAACGATTGAAAGAAAATACTCTGTTTCTTTTGCTGAAGCTAAAGACCATGCTTTAACCGCCGTCAAAGCTGCTTTAATAAAAAAACTGGAGGCTAAAGAAATTATCCCATCATGAAAGAAGATATTCTCCACAACCTCGCTTTGATCAATGAAAGAATAAGAAAGTCTTGTGAGCAATCCGGAAGAAACAATAATGAAGTCAGATTATTACTGGCTACGAAAACTGTTTCTGCAGACCGTATCAAAATTGCTTTGGAAAACGGACAGGAATTGATCGCAGAAAACAAGGTACAGGAATTGAAGGAGAAATATGAAGACCTGAAAGACATTCCCCATGAAAATCATTTTATCGGCCATCTTCAGACCAATAAAATCAAAGATATCCTGAAATACGATGTTACCTGCGTCCAGTCTCTGGATCGTCTGGAACTTGCTGAAAAACTTCATCAAAGACTTTTGGCTGAAAACAGAACAATGGATGTTTTGATTCAGGTGAATACATCCAATGAAGTAAGCAAATTTGGCGTTAATCCTGATCAGGCGATTGAACTTACCCGAAAGGTCTCTCACTACTCTACTTTAAAGATAAAGGGATTGATGACCATCGGTCTGTTCAGTGCTGAGACCGATAAAGTAAGAGCATGCTTTAAAATCCTGAAAAATCTTCAGCAGGACATCATCACCGAAAATATCCCCAACGTAGAAATGAAGGAACTTTCTATGGGAATGAGCGGCGATCTGGAAACAGCCATTGAAGAAGGCGCCACCATTGTACGGGTGGGAACTGCCGTTTTTGGAGCGAGAATCTACCCAGACACTTATTATTGGGATGAAGGAAAAACAAATAACTAAGTTTACAACTATATGTTCCCATTTACTTATACTTTTGAGAGAGAAATAAAAGATAGCAAAACGTTTAAAAATGTCACTGATGCAGTATGTCATTCAATCACAGAAAGGGGCTTAACTGATATTGTTCCTGCTGACGGCACCATCATAGGTGAAAACAAAATGTTTAAACTTGATTTTGCCAACAAATCCCCATTAGTTTTCTCACCTGGCAAAGAATACTTCTACTACAACGAAAATACAAGAATTCTTACCTACAAAACAAAGCATTTTATTCTATAGTATTTTCCCTGATCTATTCCGCTGTACTTTTCCTGATCCTGCATTTTATCCTAAATCACCTGACTACTGAGATACTAATAGCTTCTCTTCTTTTCATTGCCGGTATCATTATACATTATTGTCATTATATTTTGGTAATAGATAACGTTTCCAAAATTTAACCGAAAATTAAGCAGTAAAAACCTATCTCTTTAGTAAAATACCGGCTTCGACAGGCTCAGCCTGACAACGCTTAAAAATTTCAGTTGGTATTCGGATTGTCACCCTGAGCCTGTCGAAGGGCTATTAATAAGAAAACCTTTGTTACTCATTAATCCCAGTATTAACTATACGGACAACTCAATAAACCCATTCCTTAGTCTACAAATTCGGTATACTTTTTGCTGTAAATATTTCGTAACCAAACAAATACATTTATGGATAAAAAATTACTATCGGTATGTCTGTTCATGACATTATTATTCTTTTTTTCATGTGAAAAAGAAAACACACAGATGAAAAGTGGAATTTCCATTGAAACCATTTCAATTATAACCTGCGTTACTATGGGCTTTGCTATTTTGCTGGCGTATAGTTTTAAACGAAGATAACAATCCGGAATTTAAATACTAAGCACCTCTCAGTTTTTTGGGAGGTGATTTTGTTTTAATTAAAAAGAATTTGGTACAAATCTTCAGCTCCACATATTAATATCACTACAATTTTTTATCTTTACTCATCATAAACCTTCAAATAAGCTTAAAAACCACAAATGGAACAAAAGATACATCAGGGAAGAAACGTAAAGAGATTCAGAGAAATGCTGGGCATCAAACAGGAAGCTTTGGCGCTGGATTTAGGGGATGACTGGAACCAGAAGAAAATTTCCTTATTGGAACAGAAAGAAACCATTGAAGATCCGCTTCTTCAAAAGATTTCTGAGGTTTTAAAAATTCCTGTGGAAGCATTTCAAAATTTTGATGAAGAACAGGCTATCAATATTATTGCAAGCAACTTCCATGATAACGCGACAGGGGTAATTGTCAATAATTACAATCCTATTGATAAAATCATCCAACTTCATGAAGAAAAAATTGCACTTTATGAAAGAGTGCTGAAAGAAAAGGATGATATGATGACCAGGCTTGAAGGACTGATTAAAAGCAAATAAAAATCATTGAGATTGCTTCGCTACGCTCGCAATGACAATGGTCGTACAAGGCTCGTAATTTGTCGGAAAAACACATCGTTTAAGCTTCGCTGAGTGGAACGCCTTTGCGAACATTGAAACAATTAATTATCGAAAAATCCTCGCGACATTTGCGTTAAAGAGATTGCTTCGCTACGCTCGCAATGACTATAAAAACAAAAATCCCTCTCATTACTGAAAGGGATTTTTTTTATCGTTAAAAAACTGAGATTACATATAAGCTTCAATCGGCTCACAAGTACATACCAGGTTTCTGTCTCCGTAAGCTTCATCTACTCTTGATACAGAAGCGAAGAATTTGTGGTCTCTTACCCACTCTAGAGGATAAGCTGCCTTTTCTCTGCTGTATGGTTTATCCCATGAATCTGAGATCACCAGTTGTTCTGTGTGAGGAGCATTTTTCAATACGTTGTTTGTTGCATCTGCTTCTCCATTAGCAATTTCATCAATTTCTTTTTTGATGGAGATCAATGCTTCTGCAAAACGATCGATTTCAGCCTTGCTTTCAGATTCTGTAGGCTCAATCATTAAAGTACCTGCAACCGGGAAAGAAACGGTAGGAGCATGGAAACCATAATCCATCAATCTCTTCGCCACATCAGCTACTTCAATTCCTAAAGACTTGAACTGACGGAAATCTACGATACATTCGTGAGCTACTCTTCCGTTTTCGTTTGAATATAAGATTGGGAAATGCTCTGCTAAAATTTCTTTCAGGTAGTTAGCATTCATAATGGCATGTCCTGTAGCCTTTTTAAGACCTTCAGTTCCTAACATTTTGATATAAGCATAAGAGATGTTCAGGATCAATCCTGAGCCGTAAGGTGCTGCAGAAATACCGTCAATTGCTTCTTTAGAACCAATTCTGATATTTGCATTGGAAGGAAGGAAAGGTACTAAGTGTTTAGCAACACAGATCGGACCTACTCCAGGACCTCCGCCTCCGTGAGGAATTGCGAAAGTTTTGTGAAGGTTAAGGTGGCAAACGTCTGCTCCGATATTTCCAGGACTTGTAAATCCTACCTGAGCGTTCATGTTTGCACCATCCATATATACTTGTCCTCCGTGCTCATGGATAAGGTTGGTAATTTCTTTAATGTTGGCATCAAAGAATCCATAAGTAGAAGGATAAGTGATCATTACAGCTGATAAGTTGGCTGAATGAAGTTCTGTTTTAGCTTTAAGATCTTCGAAGTCGATTTCCCCGTTTTCAAGGTTTTTCACGACTACGATTTTCATTCCTGCCATAGCAGCAGAAGCCGGGTTGGTACCGTGTGCAGACTGAGGGATCAATACTACATTTCTGTGGTGGTCACCTCTTGAGATATGATATTGTCTGATCACCATTAATCCTGCGTATTCTCCCTGAGCTCCGGAGTTTGGCTGAAGAGAAGTTCCTGCAAAACCTGTAATTTCTGCTAAATCTTTCTCCAGTTCACGGATCATTTCCTGATATCCTTCAGCCTGGTTTACAGGTACAAATGGATGAACTGCTCCCCAGTTTTCCCATGAAAGTGGTAACATCTGAGTAGCTGCGTTAAGTTTCATGGTACAAGATCCTAAAGAAATCATTGAATGAGTCAATGATAGGTCTTTTCTCTCAAGACGCTTGATGTAACGCATCAATTCTGTTTCCGTGTGGTATTTGTTGAATACTGATTCTGTAAGAATTTCGTCTTTTCTTAAGTTTTCTTCAGGAATACTGTATCCTTCTTTTATTTCTAATTTGAAAGTCTGCTTGTCTTTGAACTGGGCGAAAGAAGCCATCAGATAGTTTAATTTCTCTAATGTTGTACTTTCGTTGATCGCAATACTTACTACACCTTCTGTGAAATAGTTTAAGTTTAATCTGTGATCAAGCATTAGTCTTACCAGTCTTGCTTTCTCATCTTCAGCCATAGTGATTTTCACAGTATCGAAGATTGGCTCTTCCACTACCTGATATCCTAATGCTTTAAGACCTCCTTTTAAAGCATTGGCTTTAAAGTGAATCTGATCAGCGATATAGTTTAATCCTTTTGGTCCGTGGTAAACCGCATACATACCTGCCATTACAGCCAAAAGAACCTGAGCCGTACAGATGTTTGAAGTGGCTTTCTCTCTTTTGATGTGCTGCTCTCTGGTCTGTAATGCCATTCTTAATGCACGTTTTCCGTACATATCCTGAGAAACCCCAATGATTCTTCCCGGAATATCTCTTTTATAATCTTCTCTACAAGCGAAGAAAGCTGCGTGAGGACCTCCGTACCCTAATGGAATACCAAATCTCTGCGTAGTTCCTACGGCACAGTCAGCACCCATTTCTGCAGGAGACTTTAGCTTAACCAAAGCCATCGGATCACAAGCAACCGCTACCTGAAGATCAAGTTTTTTATATTCTACAATATCTTCTGTATAGTCTAAAACGATTCCGTTTTTACCAGGATATTGTAATAAAACACCATAATAAGAACCATCAAACTGGTGTGTTTTATGATCTCCTACTACAATCTCAATTTCTAACCCTTCAGCTTTTGTTTTTAATACAGAAATGGTTTGTGGAAGAACAAGGTCAGAAATGAAGAACTTGTTAGCTCCGGCTTTTTTCTGGTCTTTAGATCTGTTGTTGAAGAACATATGCATTGCTTCAGCAGCAGCAGTAGATTCATCCAATAAAGATGCATTTGCCAATGCAAAACCTGTAAGATCGCATACTACAGTCTGGAAATTAAGAAGAGCTTCAAGTCTTCCCTGTGCAATTTCTGCCTGATATGGAGTATACGCAGTATACCAGCTAGGGTTTTCAAAAATATTTCTCTGGATTGCTGAAGGCAAAAGGGTATTGTGGTATCCGAATCCGATATAACTTGTATAATCAGTATTTTTAGATGCCAATTCTTTTGAGTGGTTCAACATTTCGTATTCAGAAAGTGGTTCCGAGATCTCAAGATCTTTCTCTAAACGGATAGAAGAAGGGATGGTCTGAGAAATTAACTCTTCAATACTAGAAACGCCAAGTTTCTCCAACATCGCCTGTTTATCGGCTTCATTAAGGGAAATGTGACGGCTCACAAACTGTTCTGTATTCATTTTTATTTATTAGATTTTGTTTGTAAAAAGATGGGTAAAATTACAATTTTTTGAATGATTTCACAAGAGTACCAGAGAGGTGATAATTCACACATCTATTTGTGATTTTTATCACAATTTGCATTTCGTAAATTATGATAAGGTTAGCATTAATTTCATCAATAATAACCATTATTCTATACATAATACACAAGGAAAACTATCAATTTCTATATAATTAAGTTCTTTGCGTATTATTAAATTAGTGTATATCATCAATAAATTTCACCCTTATTATTGAATCTATTAAACGAATTTTTTTAAAAATATAATGTGTTCAACATCTATTTTTATTCTTATACTGAAAGCTTCTGTCATTCAAATTTACTTCCATTAAAACTCTTTTAAATTAATTTGAAACTGCTATTCATCAGGTTGTAAGAATTTTATAAAATTTTATTAATTATATTTATTCTAAATTAATATATTTGCAACATGAATATGATTATCCCATTTAAAGTTCCGCCATTGGCACCTTACTCATTCAATACCGAAGAGATGTTCTGTGAAAAGAAATCATGCTGTAAAAAATTCAAGAAGGGAAAAAGATGTAAAAAATGCCCGGGAAGAAAGAAAATGGCATAAACGCAATTAGCTGAAGTTTTTTATCAGCATATAGATCGCAATTGCCAGAATAATAATTCCCCAGATCAGCATCATTATCTTAGGCTGACCTGACTTGTTTATTCTTGTTGCAGGCTGCGGCTTAAACATTTCTTCCACCGAACTTTTGAACTTTTCAGAATCGTTTTCAAAAACTTCTGTGATGGTAATTCCCTGAACAACCGTTTTGTGCAAAAGAGAATTGGTTGCATGCAGCAGAAGCTGGAATTTTCCGTCTTTAAATTCTGTGATCTTGAAGATCCTCTCTCCATACGGCTTTTCTAATCCGAAAGGCAATACTTTCACCACATCGGCATTACTCGTCTGCCAGTTGATGATAATCTCCTCTCCTTTTTTCGCATGAATTTTATTCGCTGTAAAAGTTTTGATGGCTGGCGGAATATTATACCTGAAACTTCGCTGATGGTTTTCTAAATTCTGATCATAAGTACGTCTCAGCGCGCGATCACTTAAGGTTTCATAAGCCTCCTGAATCTCACGGAAACGGTCCGCAAAAAAGTCATCATTGTCATTTTTATCGGGATGATATTTTAAGGACAGTTTACGATAGGCTTTTTTGACGTCTTCTTCTGAAGCATCCTGTGATATACCGAGAAAATAATAGTAATCTTTCATTGAGCAATACAAAAATAAGGATTTATTTTTCTTTGCGTTTGATGTTTACGGTAAAATTTTGTTGGGAGTATAGATCAAAAAGTCATTGCGAACTGCATGTGAAGCAATCTCAACATAGCTTATAATCCGTTGGTTGGAAAAACGCAAGGGCGCAAAGTTTTTTATAGCTGTCTGCATATTTTTAAGGCGCAAAGATTTTATCTCCGATAAAACTGTACTTCTCAACAAATACATGAATTGAATGAGTTCAACAGCCCCTTTGTCATTCCGAGCAAAGCAAGGAATCTCTACTTCATATTAAAGGTGTTTCCCGCAGATCTCGCAGATTACGCAGATCATTTCGTAGTAAATTCAATCATAAGAACTGAACAGTAATAGACCGACCGCAATTACTTACGGGAAATCCAATCCTTAGTGGGAGCAATCCACTCATTGAGTGCTTTGAAAAGAAAGCCATGATTCAATCCCGTATTAAGTTCTATTTCTTTAAAATCTTTTAGGTGGGATCTGACGAACCGCTGTTCATACGACATTGGCACATGTCCGTCATCTGATCTCTCCGTAATGGAAAGAATCCTTCCATACAATCTGAAGTTTGTATCTTTTTCCAAAGAATCATTTTTAAAACTGGCTCCGATGAAGACAAACTTCAATTGCGGATTCTTTTCGTAATAAGAGACATATTGTGCAATATATCCTCCCTGCGAAGTTCCCACAACGGTAATCCTTCCGGCAGGAATACCCTTTTTCATCAGGCTGTCAATCTGCTTTTTTACTTTTTCAGCATACGCTGACGGATCTGTGTTCGCTTTTCTTTTCTCAGAAATAACAGTCGTATTTTTATCCTTTAGCTTATTGAGTATTGTCTCATATTCTGCAACACCATATTTCGGATGTTTTTCCTCAAAAGAATGGTCTTCCAAAAATTTATTATGTAAAAAGAAAATATATTGTTTTTGTTGTGACTTTTGGCCATATATGATGATTGAGAAAAACGAAAATAGCACAAAGAAAATATTCTTACACTTCAACATAACCGGAAATATCATTTAGTAATAGCAAATATAGCGTTAAAAAGTCTTCACAGGAAAGCACTTTAAATAAAATTCCGGCTCGGGAAGCTTCGCTTCCCGAGCCGGAATGTAACAATTTCAATTTAGTTTTTACTTTTCTTATGCTTCGCAGGTATTATCCTTTTTGCAGCATTTTGAACGGAATTCTTTTTTGAATTTCCCTTTCAGTTCCTGATAGTCTTCCTCATTCATTTCTCTGATCTTATCTGCCAGTCCGAAAGGTGACTTTTCTTTGATTCCATACTCATCAAAAATACCTTTGATAAATCTTCTTCTTTGTATTGCTTTTTTAGCGATTAAGGCTACACCTGCAACAGCTAATGCTCCAAGAGCCCCTTTTAATGCTGAATTTTTCATTTTTTCAAAATTTTAAATTTTACTACTTCTTGTTTTTTATAGAGACGAATGAATGCTGATTTTTACTTTACTACTTCTTTAAAAATTTCAGATTATTCGTTATTTCTGTTGAAGAATCCACCGGAGCATTTATTTCTCCAGACTTCTTTAAATTTCTCTCTTTCTTCAGGAGATAAGCCTGCCATTTTTTCTCTCATCTTTCTTTCCTTGAAATCTCTCACCCCTTTGCCAAAGTGGAAACCTCCGAAAAGAATTTTGCTTAAGATCAGTATTCCCATGGCCTGCCAGAAAGTAATTGTTTTTGCTCCTAAAATCTCCGGAAGAAGGCAGTTCCAAAGCATCATGACAATCCATGTAACGGCAGCTAAAATTAATGGCGGGCATAGCAATAAAAAAATCCAACCCTTTTTGTGTTTATGATTCATAATTTCTTTTTCTAACTTTTTAAATCTTCGTATAATTTTCTCAATCTGTTTCTTAAGTGCTTCACAGCATAGTTTTTTCTGCTGATGATGGTTTTGATGTTTTCTCCCTGTTCATCGGCGATCTCCTGGAGGGTTTTGTCGTTCAGTTCATTTTCTACGTAGACCAGCCTTTGTTTTTCGGGAAGTTCATCAAGCGCCTCAAACAGTTTTTTCCAGATCTCATCCTGAAACATCTTCACTTCAGGACCGGCACTTTCATCCATCAAAAGGATATCCTTGATAGAAAAACTGCCGTCTTCATCTTCATATACGAAATCTTCAAGATTTTCTGTTTTCTTTTTCCGGTAACGGTCTGTGATCTTATTCGCCGTCACCCTGTACAGCCAGCCCCCAACGTTTACGATCTCAGAAAGATTCGTAAGGCTACTGAACTGATACCACACTTCCTGCAGAATATCTTCCGCATCCTCCGTGTTTTTCACTTTCGGACGAATATAAGACATCAGCTTCCCTCCGTAGTTCGAAACGGTTTGTGAGATGATGCTTTCTTTCTCCTTCTGTGGCATTGTTATTTTTTCGACAACCTCCATACTGATATGACGGTTAGCCTTTTGGTTTTACTTTAATAAATTTAAAATATTTTTCTTACAATTCAATTTTTCTTTTATTCATCATGTTTTTATCTTCTCAATTATTCCCGGATTACTCATTACTTATGTTTAAAGAAGCTTTTTCCCGCTATCCGCTCATACTCCTCACGCCAAATTACCCCACCCTCTTACCCTCCGGCTCTTCCACCCATGTTCCGGGGTAACCGCTGCTATCGGGGCTAAGTTGGTGAGTGATAATTGGTAATTGATGAATGATAATGATAAAATTGTAAAATAATATTTTTGTTGGAAAACGCAAGGGCACAAAGTTTTTATCGTTATAATGTATAATTGTAAGGCGCAAGAAAATCAGAGATTTTCAGCAAGCGATCTGTCTTATTATTTTCTAATCATGGGACTTCTCAAATCTATTTAGTCAACATAATCAGCTAAAAAACTAAAATAGGCAGTCTTCAATTTTATCGGAGATAAAATCCTTGCGCCTTAAAAATATACAGATTGTTGTGAAAATTTTTAGCGTCTTTGCGTTTTCCAACTCTACTACTTCTGGTTTTAATAAGATTGCTTCGCTTTGCTCGCAATGACTTTATGGTAAAAAGAAACGGAAGACCAAGCCTTCCGTTCCAAACATTATAAAATTATAGTTTACTTATTAAAATTTTCAGCAAAGAATCCCAACATCGATTTATAAAGTTCTATTCTGTTCGGCTCCTTTCCAAATCCGTGTCCTTCATCGTATTTTACCAGATAAGGAACTTCAAATCCTTTGGCACGCATTGCTTTTACAATCTGATCAGATTCATTGATGTTTACTCTTGGGTCATTAGCTCCCTGTACTACGAATAAAGGTTTCTTAATCTTATCAATCTGAAACACAGGAGATACCTCTTTAGCAATTTTAGCTTCCTCAGGATTATCAAGATCGTACCAGATCTGTTTTACCATTTCTTTGTAGGGTTTCCAGTATTCCGGGAAAGAATCAAAGAAAGTAAAGATATTGGATACTCCTACATAATCCACTCCACAAGCATATAAATCAGGAGTTTTGATCAATCCCATCAATGTTGCATATCCTCCGTGGCTTCCTCCGTAAATGGCCACTTTATCTTTATCTACCCATCCCTGTTCAATGGCGTATTTTACTCCGTCTTCCACATCATCCATTGCTTTTCTTCCAATTTGCTTGTAACCCGCTTTCTGGAATGATTTTCCATATCCGCCGGAGATTCTGAAGTTAACCTGAAGGGTTGCATAACCTCTGCTGGCAAACAATTGTGTTTCCGGATTGAATCCCCAGCTGTCTCTGATTCCCTGAGGGCCGCCGTGAGGATTTACGATCAAAGGAACTTTTTTACCTTCAAGAGCCGCTTTTGGCAATGTAATATATCCATGGATTGTCAACCCGTCTCTGCTTTTAAATTCGATAGGTCTCATTTCAGCCATGTCTTCTTCCTTCAGCTGTGGCATCAGGTTGTACAGAAGCTTGGTCTGCTTGGTTTTGGTGTCGTATTCATAATAGGTTCCATACAGCTTATCACTTCCTACAACAACCAGAAGTTTATCATTATTATCATCAGAAGAAACAATTCCAAATTCCTTATCTCCAAACTGAGATTTTAACTTATCATGTATTTCCTTATAGAATTTACTCACCGGAACCGTTTCTCCCTTGGTTCCTTCATAGCTGATATAATCAAGCTCATAGTTCCTGTTTTTACCCGCTGTGCTTATTGAGCTTACATCATATACAGAATTGGAATAAATTTCTTTAATCACCGCATTCTTTTTAAGATCATACAGTACAATTCTCGCTTTATCGCTATCCAGATTGGTTACGACATACGCTTCATCTTTATTTTTAGAATTTTCATTAAACTCTATAATACTGAAGGTATCAGACCAGTCTGCAGATTTAATCAGATTGAATTTTGCGGTCTGCAGATCTTTATAATAGGTTTTTGTGGTTAATCCGTTTTCAAGGACGCTATAACCTCTCAGATTTCCGTCTTTATCAAAAAGATAATCGTCAATAGGGCTGTTGACATCTTTATTTTCATACAGCTGGGTCATTTCCCCGGTAACGAAATTGATTTTAAAAGGCTCAAAGATCTGCTTGTTGTTTTTATTCATGGTAACCACAACAAAATCCGTATCTTTTATAGGAATAATGGCCTGCACTTTTACTCCGTCAAATGGTGTTAAATCCTTTTGATTTCCTCCGTCTGTATCGGTAGCATACAGGTGGATATTTTCATTTCCGCCTCTATCTTGTGTAT
Source organism: Chryseobacterium sp. AG844 (assembly GCF_003182335.1). Taxonomy (NCBI): domain Bacteria; kingdom Pseudomonadati; phylum Bacteroidota; class Flavobacteriia; order Flavobacteriales; family Weeksellaceae; genus Chryseobacterium; species Chryseobacterium sp. AG844. The sequence continues at coordinate 94,543 of NZ_QGTV01000013.1, forward strand.
AGAAAAGGCGTTTTTTGTTCAGCCAGCCATAGTTTCTTATCAGATCATCTTTTTCTACAATAGCTTTGGTAATTTTTCCGGTGCTAAGATCTTTTACATAAACATGATTTTTTTTCTCCTGATCTTTTTCTTTATAGGAAAGATATTTCCCATCAGGAGAGATTTTAAAGGCTGAAGCTTTTGGTCTTGCAAAGTAATCTTCAACTTTGTATTTAAAATCTCCTTTGTCGTAGGAAATAAGCTTTTCAAGATTAGCCTTGGAAGATGGCAAAGTAGGATCTCCCGGCAGTTTGGCAGTAGAACTCTGTGCGTTGGTCATAATGGTGGATAGTACAATAAGGGCTGTACCGAAAATGTTGTGATTTAGATTCATAACTTCTGTTTTAAAGGTTAAAGTTATATAGGCATTTCATTTTTAGAGTAATAAAAACTCATGCTTTTCTACAATAAGACTCTTTACACCTATAAAATGTTACATTTTTATCTCATTTAATTAAAAAAATCCCGATTATATAAAAAAGACAGCCTTTACAGACTGTCTTTTTTAGTGTAAATAAATTCCGAAATACCAGGTCCAGACGATCAGAATAATCTGCATGGGAATCCTTTGAGTATAAAGATATTTCATTCCCGGCCCTGTGTAATCGGCTTTAAAAATATTAATCTTTTTTCTGGAAGAATTGATATTGGCTATAAAAACCAATACATAGAAAATAATGAGTAAAATTGCTGTTATCTCACGGATGGCCGGAATCATAAGCCCGATTCCTGCTGCAATCTCCAGAACTCCTGTACAATATACCCAAAACATCCTGGCAGGGATAAAATCAGGGATCATCATCGCCATTCCTTTTTGAAATTTAAAATGGGAAAAACCTGTAAATAGGATGAAAACAGCCATTCCCAGATTCCCTGAAAATATATAATCCGGCTTCCCCTGAAACAAAAAAGTCCCCAGCAAAGCCAGAATAAATGTTGCGAAAAGTATTACAAGTAATTTCATTTATAGATGGTAGATATTAGGTGGCAGGTAGCAGTATTCAGGATAAGATACCAACTCTAAACATTAAACTTTAAACGTTGAACTTCTTTACACTGAGCCAAGGCTCACTCCTTCCGCAAGACTTTTCACCACCATCAATCCTTTTGTGAAGCCTGTATTCATATGATCCTGCCACTGTTTTTCTACCTGAACTTCGGCATGAAGTTTCGTTTTTCCGTCAAAGTCTATCAGAAAATACTTCTCAAAGCTCCCGTTCCACTCCATGACCTCTTTGCTTTGGGTATCTTCATGCCCCTCTTTATCTACCATTCCAAGATGTTTGAACACAATATGATTGGGCTCGTTCATGCTGTCTATGGTTGAAACCATTCCTTCCCCCTGTGCATTCAGGAAATAGGTTTTCCCTCCTACTTTCCAGTCGGATTTCATAACAGATCCTGCTCCGAAATACTTGGTCCATTCACTATATGTTTCAGGATTCCATAGGATGTCCCACACTTTCTGCATAGGCGCATCAATTACTGTTTCGTATGATAAGGTTTCCATTTTTTATTTTTTTTAGGGTGGTCATTGCGAACAAAGCGAAGTAATCTCAGAGCTCGCAGATTTTTCTTTAATTCTAACTCAATTATTTACAGCTGATTTTCTGAAAGATGTTTAACGAGTGACATCGCTTTTGGAAACTTCTCTTCAAAAAATTCTTTAAATTCTGCCGGTGTCTGAATTTCTGTTTTCAGTAAAGTGCCTTCTTCGTTCTCCTCAAGAAAGTAAGCCTCTGTAGCTTCTCCCCAGTCCTGAGGAACTTCAATGCCTTCATAAATTTCTCCAAGGTGCAAAAATTTTATTTCCTCGTTGGGAATCATTTTTTCCACCCTGCTGTACATTCCGTTGTTTTTCGGATCAAGAAATTTGACAATATTATTTTCTTCAAGCGTTCCTTCATAAAAAGAACCTTCTGTAAATGCTGTTGTCCATTGTCTGTAGGTAATATCACCCCAAAGGACACTCCATACTTTTTCAGGTTCAGCATTGATCTCTATTTCATATGATAATTTTTCCATATATTTTTTAAGGGATTAGGTGATGGATAATAGGTTGCAGGTGACTGCGTTGGTGGGTGAGTTTGAGAGTCAGAGAGTAAGAGTGTTATTGTGACCACTTCTAGCTTCTCATTCTATCCTCCGACAAAATCACCACCATTGATATGAATAATTTCTCCTGTAATATAACTTGCATCCTTTGAGGCAAGAAAAACATAAGCTGGTGCTACTTCAGAAGGTTGTCCCGCACGTTTCAGCGGAGTGTCTTTTCCAAAGGTGGAAAGGTCATCAAAAGCTTCTTTAACCAATGGAGTCCATATAGGTCCTGGTGCAATTCCGTTTACCAGAATTTCTTTTTCTGCAAGATTATCTGCCAGAGACCGGATAAAGGACAAAACAGCACCTTTTGTTGCCGCATAATCTAACAAGTGGTCACTTCCGCGGTATGCTGTAACAGAGGTTGTACAAATAATCCGTCCTCCTTTGGGTATCATCGGAAGAAAATTTCTGGTGAATGAAATCATGGAAATAATATTGGTATCAAACGTTTCCTGAATCTGTTCATCAGAGATTTTTTCCAGACTGCTTTTTGAAGTATGAATTCCTGCATTATTAACAAGAATATCAATATTCTTCCACTCTGTTTTAATCTTGTCTGCGCATTTGGTTCTGAATGCTTTCCGGGTAAGATCTCCTTTGATCAGAAGACACTTCTGCCCTTCTTTTTCCACCAGTCTTTTGGTTTCGTTAGCATCATCGTCACTTTCTTTATAGATAATGGCGACATCTGCTCCTTCTCTGGCAAAATGAACGGCCACCGCCTGTCCTATGCCGCTGTCTCCTCCGGAAATAACAGCTTTTTTACCCTGCAGCTTCCGGCTTCCCTGATAATCGTTCCTGATAATTTCCGGAAACACCCCGTCTTTAGGGACTTTTGACTTAGAGTCTGATTTGTTCTGTGTTTTCATATGCAAATCTTTTTTCTAAATCACATCAAACAATACGCCGAAAATATTTAAGAATTATAAGCGTCTTCCAGATCCTGAATAATAATTTTCTGCATTTTCATCATCGCCTGAACAACTTTATAGGCTTTTTCCTGGTTAGAATCATTCATCAGCTGGATGAGTCTCTTAGGAACAATCTGCCAGCTTAATCCGTATTTATCTTTCAGCCAGCCGCACATACTTTCTCTGCCACCGCCAGCAGTGAGTGTATTCCAATATTTGTCGGTTTGCTCCTGATCATCTGTCATTACCACTAATGATATTCCTTCATTGAAGTCAAACTGGTGATCATAGGAATTATCCATACAGAATACGCTGTAATTATCGATTGTAAAATGAGCATGCTGAACATTTTCTGCCGGTTCCGGAATGTTATGTCCTTCGCTCCCTGCTCCGTAGGTCAATATATTTCCGATGCTTGAATTGGGAAAAGTTTTCGTGTAAAGTTCCATTGCTTCTTTGGCTTTTCCGTTATTTCCATGGATAAACATCAAGGTAGGAATTATTTTCTGATCGCTTGCTTTTTCTCCCAGAAACAACTGCCATGTTACACCATATTTATCTTGAACCCATCCATATTTCGGGCTCCATGAGTAAGATCCCAGTTCCATCAAAGCTATTCCGCCATCCAGCAGATGATCCCAGTATTTTTGAACCTCATCTTCTGTTTCACAGATGACCATGAAAGAGATGGAAGCATTTTTTTTGAATTGAGGGCCTCCATTCAGAAGCATGATTCTTTGTCCAAACAAATCAATATTCATGACAACAGGAGTATCTGCAGTGATTTCGCCTCCAAAAACTTTACAATAAAATTCTGCTGACTGCTTAGCGTCTCCATCATACCAGAGACATGGGAAAATATCGTTATTCATAATTTTAATTTTTAATAAAGGTGGTGTAATTTAATTCTCTATACAGCAAAACAGATCTTATGCCTTTGCTTTTAAACGGTACCAATCCGTTTTACTGCAATGACACTACAAAATTTTTCAGTTGTATATATATTATGCTTCTTTAAAGCAGACCTGATTTTCTTTCATGTAATTCTTCAGTTTCATCATTGCATTTTTACCAAAACCATGCAGCTGCATGATTTCTTTTTCGGAGTAATCTGAAAGTTTTTCCAAAGAATTTATTTTTTCTTTTTCTAAGGCTCTTCTTGCCGGTATTGCAATAACTCCGTGAAGGAATTGCTCTGTAGAGTCATAATTAAAAGCATACATAGAGTTTAAACTCTTTGACATGATAACTAGATTGATCATGGCTACAAAAAAATATTGTTAATGATTCTCAACATATTTGTGGAAGTTGTTGAGAATAGCATACCAGCCATCCCGCTGCATTTCCACAGAATTTTGTTTTTCCGGATCGAAAATTTCAATCACCTTTGTTGTATTCTCATCTATTTTATCGAAAACAACTTCCACTTTTCGTCCGTCCTCCAGGTGATACTTAATGATCTCATGAGGAATTATTTCATCATATACGCCTTCAAAATCAAATCCGAAGCTTTTGTCTTTCGCTTCCATTCTGTTTTTGAATTTGCCTCCTACGACAAGGTTATTTTCAGAACTAGGACAGTGCCAGGTCTCGTGGGCGAAATTCCATTTCGTAATGTGCTTGGGTTCATTGAAATAATTCCAAACCTTCTCCACCGGTGCTAAAATTGTGATGTCTATTTTAATTGGATCCATAGTTCTATATTTTTAAAAGTTTAAATAAAGAGCTGCCCAAAAATGAGCATCTCTTTATTATCATTAGTTAAATATAAGATTATTTTGCAGATTCTTCGTTATAGTTCACCATCCAATGAACACCATACTTATCCTGAAAACATCCGAAGTAGTCTCCCCAGAACTGATCTTCAATTGGCATTTCCACGTTTCCGCCATCAGAAAGTTCTTTAAAAATCCTGTCTGCTTCGCTTTTTGAATCAGGGAAAATAGACACATAATTATTATTTCCTACGGTAAGAGTCTGCCCGAATGCCGGTACAATATCGGATGCCATTAACAGGTCTCCGCCTACAGGCAGAGCGATGTGCATTACCCTGTTTTTTTCTTCTTCTGACAGATTTTCGGTACCGGGAGCATTGCCCATTTTATGAATTCCACCAACGAATTCACCACCGAAAACACTTTTGTAAAAATTGAACGCTTCTTCAGCTGTTCCATCAAAATTCAGATACGGATTTAACTTAGCCATGATTTTTAATTTTAAAGTTATTATTATAAAATATTGTTTCTACTGTTGATCCATTAAGGATTAATTAATTTACTATGAATAAAAAACGCTTAATGGTTTAAAAATTTTTCTACTTCTCTGACGGTAAAGTCTATTAAGTTGGTATCAATACTTCCATCAAAATCCGGCATCATATAAGTACCATGAGTTGCGGGAAGTATCAGTAACCGGGAGCCTTTCACCAACCGCCACATTTCGGTAGTATGTTCCGGCTTCATCACATCCTGATCGCCGCTGATAAATAATGCAGGTGATTTGATCGACCTCAGCACTTCATCATTCCAGTCCTGAAAAGTCTGCATCCTTGTACAATCTTTCTCAAAAAGGTTTTCAAGCTTTGAAAAATCAGGATTGAGGCTTAAGAAATTAATTTTAAAGGGTTCCGGCATTGAGTCAAAAGTTGCTTCCTGCATTCCTTCAAAAAAACCGTCTATCATTCCGCTTCTTTTGTAGAAAGCTGAGGCAACAACCAGTTTTTCAACAATGCCCGGATGTCGGTGGCCAATCTGCATCACCGTACTTCCTCCATTACTGAATCCCCAGAATGAAGCTTTTTCAATGTTGAGTTCTGCCAAAAGTCCTGCAACATCGTCTGCGTCCTGCTCAAAGGTTTCCGGCATATCGCGGTGCTCACTTCTGCCATGATTTTGTAAATCGATTCCTATCAGCTGGAATTTACCTTCAAGCCTTGCGATGACTTCTTTAAAATCATAAAGTATAGAAGAGCCTCCGCCATGAATTAAAACCACGGGTTTTCCCGATCCGTAGATTTCATAGTACAATTGGATTCCGTTGACTTTTTTATAGCCTTTTTCTACTGGATTCATTATTAATATTTAATATTTTCGTCCACATCATATTTCATTCCCGGGTAATCCAAAATTCTGCGCATGAGACCTATCTGCCCGCAGAGATAGTCTTCACGGCCGATGCACATTCCGACAAAATTTAGTTTTGTTTCTTTAATGAAAGGGATGTTCATTCCTATTTCAAATATTTCATCCAGCTCTTCATCGGTTACTTCCTGAAGTTTTTGAAAGACTTTGGCTGAAATTGTATGAAAGTTTTCTTTCAGTTCAGCAAGGGTTGGATATTTAAAACTTTCATCCAGTGCTTTTCCCTGGAAAAACAAATCATTGCAAGGGTCTTCTCCGTGAAGCCCAAGTACTGAACCTAATCCGTAGCGCATGTTGACAAAGTTTCCTGCCATCCATACGATATGATTGGTTTTATTTTCAATTCTTTTCAAGGCGTCTTCTTCCGAAATGCCGTCCAAAACGTTCATAAAGCTTTGGGAATGCATTCTGTAAGCCGGAATAACGAGCTCCATTTTTTTTGCTTTTGGTGTGTTCATTTTTAATCAGAGATTAGAAGTTAGAAATTATAGGTTAGTAGGTTGGAGAAACGCAAAGGCGCTAAGAATTTTACAAACTATGCTTTTTTAAGTCGCAAGGATTTTATCTGCGATAAAATTGTACTTTTCTAAAAATAGTCTGGAAACTTTGACGGTTCACTTGTCATTCCGAGCAGAGCAAGAATTTATTTTATTGCACCCGGTTTTCCTAAAATTCTACGGAGGTAACCCAGCTGCCCGCTGTGATAGATTTCATGAAGGCTTAAGGTTGATATATCTTTAACCATTTCAGGTTTAAAACTCTCAAGCGTGCTGAGCTTTGCTTCCAGCTTATCCTGGGATTGTTTTAAATAGGATTTTAATTCTTCAAAACTGATCAATTCATCTTTCCTGTCCAGAGGAATTTCTCCTCTGTTATAAAAGGAAAATTTTTCATTGTCCCAGACAGATTCTTCTCCTAAAATATTCAGTAATGGATTTCTGATGTAAATTAAATGTCCAAGAATCCAGTTCATACAATTGGCTTCACCATTGGGAAAAATCATAGATTCTTCATGGGTAATACCATCGATATTCATCGTAATCACAAAATAGTTATTGGTTACCTGATTTTTTATGATTTCTATATCGTTTGATTGTGTTTCCATATGATATATTTTGTGGTGTTATGGATTATTCTGCAGGGATCTGAGAGGCATCACCATGCACAACTTCCCACTGATGGCCGTTGATATCAGCAAAACTGCTTTGATACATCCATCCGTAATCTACAGGCTCACTGTATTTTGACCCTCCGTTTTCAATGGCTGTTTTTACCATACCGTCTACTTCTTCCCGGCTGTTGACTCCGATAGCAAGAAGTACCTGAGTAGTATCTCCTTTCGCAAAAGGTCTGTTGGTAAAGGTTTGGAAAAATTCTTCTTTAAGAAACATAGTGTAGATATGATTTTCTTTCATGACTACGCATATTGCTTTCTCATCTGAAAACTGTTCATTAATAGAAAAGCCAAGCTTCGTCCAGAATTCTCTGGTTTTTTGAACGTCTTTTACATGTAAATTGACGTAAATATCGGTAATATTCATTTTGTAAATTTTAGTGGTGATTGTTATCCAAAATTACCGGGATTCGGTAAGAATGCGCTTGCCATAGGGCAAGATTTATTTTTTATTTGGATTAATTTATTCAGCAGGCATTTGAGACATATCTGCAAAAGTAATATTCCAGCCATGCCCATCCGGATCCCAGAAGGAGTTCTGATACATCCATCCGTAATCCTGAGGTTCTTCATGCTGCCGTGCACCGTTCTCTACAGCAGTGTTTACTATTTTATCTACTTCTTCACGGCTGTTCAAACCTACCGCTACAAGAACCTGACTGATATTTTCTTTGGCAACAGGTTTATTGGTGAAGGTCATAAAATAATCTTCCTGGAGAAACATCACATAGATGGTATCATTCAAAACAACGCAGGTTGCTTTATCATCAGAGAATTGTTCATTGATAGAAAAACCTACCTTAGTCCAGAATTCTTTGGTTTTCTGTACATCTTTTACCGGAAGGTTGACATAAATTTGATTGACTTTCATTTTTCGTAATTTTAGTGTTAATCTGTAATCCAAAATTACCGAGGTGCAATGAAAATCTACTTGTCATACGGCAAGATTTAATTTTTCTTGGGATGAGAAACGATTTCCTTACGGATACGACTGAGAGAAGTGTCTGTAACTCCAAGATAGGAAGCAATTTGTTTCAAGGGTGCCCATTGTACGACTTTAGATTTCTGCTCCAGCAGATTCAGGTATCTTCTGGTGGCAGAAAGGGTAAACATTTCTACAGATCTTTGTTTGTAAGCAAAAAGTTCCTGAGACATCCATGATCTTCCCCATTCCCTGAGGTTTGGGATTTTATGGAACAACTCCTGGAATGTATCATAATCCAGCCTCCAGCACTCGCAGTCTGTGATACAAACGATATTTTCCTGAGAGGGAACCCGCTGAAACATTGACAACACCTCAATGATAACTTCATTTTCTACAAAAAAGTGGGTGGTTACTTCATTTCCGTTGAAATCATTCACATAGGAACGCGCCAATCCGCTTTCAAGAATATAATATTCATTGGCCGTTTTTCCTTCCTCAAGAATGAAATCACCTTTCTGGAAAGATTTTTTTTCATGAGCCTGAAATATTTCAGAAAGCTCTTCGGGGAAAAAGAAAGGGAAATCATAGCAGATTTCTAGGGCTTTATTGGTCATTGGTGTCAATTTTTTTAAGTCTTTAAAAGTAAAATTTTTAATTGAATTAAAAGCAAGAAACATTAAACAAAGAATGTAACACCTTTATAAAAAGCCATGTACTACACTATAACAAATATTATTTTAAAACCTACGATGTTAAACAGCCATTTAAACCACCCCGTCAAAAATTCTTTGAATTTTCGCCACCCCTCCGGAGGATGGGAATGACTATCTGCCGATATAGTAATTATAAGTTTTTTACAGGAAATATTTTTTAAAACAGGGAAAGCTGTATTGATTTGGGAGCATTGGGTTTCTGGGCATCGCCAAATACCGTTTTTCCGCCAAAACGCCAGGAATTCTGTCTTTCTTCTTCAATCACCTGCTGAATATCAAAATCCGGAGTGAAATCTTTTTCTGCTTTTGCTATGATCTGATGAAGTTTATTTAAAGAATTCAGCTTATCAGAATTTCCAAGTTTGGATTTTTCAATCCCTTTTCTCAGAATGCTGATACTTTCGTCATACGTATTGATCGGCACCGGGAAAGGGTGTCCGTCTTTACCACCATGAGCAAAGGAAAACCTTGCCGGATCTGCAAATCTTGACGGCGCTCCGTGAATTACTTCACTGACCAGAGCCAATGACTGCATGGTTCTTGGCCCTACTCCTTCCAGCATCAGCAGGTCTTCAAAATTCTGAGGCTGCTGTTCTCTGGTAACATACAGCAGTGCTCCGAGACGTTTCAGATCAACATCAGAAGCCTGCACATCATGATGGGCAGGAAGAATCAGTCTTGCAAAATCTTTCATCACTTCTGCAGAATCGGTGTGGGAAATATCCAGAATTCCTTTCCTGTTCTCTGAGGCTTCAGTATCGGTAAGGTTAAGAATTCTTCCTCTTGAAATCCCATTGATTCCTGTGTGGGGCTGTTCTACAAAAGAGGTAATGTTTTCCGAGTGCCAGTGATAACGTCTTGCTGTTCCGTCTGATTCATGCATTCCCTGCTGAATGACGCTCCAGTTTCCATTGTCTGAAAGAATGAAATTGTGCAGATACAACTGATAGCCATCCTGAATAGCCGTATTATCTACTTTTGCAGAAAGCTTGCTGGCTCTTACCAGTTCTGTTCCGTTCAATCCGGTTTTATCTGCAATTTTAATGAGCTCTGATGGAGTTTCGCGGGAAAATTTCCCTTTTCCGCCACAGATATAAAGTCCCAGCGATTGAGAATTTGGGTTAACAGAACGTTTTAAAGCTCCCATAACGGAAGTGGTAATCCCTGAAGAATGCCAATCCATTCCCATCACCGCTCCAAAGCTCTGGAACCAGAATGGATCTGCCAGACGGCGTAAGACCTCGTCTTTACCGTAATCCATGAGAATGACTTCAATAATCGAAAGCCCCAGAACAGACATGCGTTCATACAGCCATGGCGGTACTTTGCCATAGTGAAGAGGTAAATCTGCTGTTCCTGATCGTTTCATTCTAAGATTAAAGTGTAAAGGTAAGTTTTATTCACCTTATTATTTAATGATCCGGATCATTATTAATAATCAACTACGGTAAAACATACGGATTCATAAAACCGTTTTTATTGGTGAGAAAGTATATTGATCAGCTTATTAAATGGATCTATAACGAAAAATCTTCGGACTCCCCATTCTTCATGGGTAAGTTCATAAGTGATTTCAAAGCCTGCATTTTTCATTTTATCATAGATTTCATCCACATTATCCACTTCAATGGACAGGTCAGGAACTTCTGTATTATTTCCTCCCTGTTCAGCAAAGCTGATCTGAACTTTGGCTCCTTCCTCATTACCCAATGTTTTAATCCAACCGTGATCCATCAGAATATCCAGCTCAAGAATGTCCTGATAAAATTGTTCTGCTTTAGAGAGATCATCTGTTTTAATATTGGCTACGATTCTTTTTACCATGTTCAAATTTTTTAATAAAAAAGCCTTGTGAAATTACATAAAATTCACAAGGCTTAATCAGGTATTGAATTGAATCTTGATTAAATGGAAGCCGCAGCTTCTAAAATCAGTTGAGTCACTTCTTCAGGATGTGAGGCCAGTGAGGCATGTCCTGCATCCAACGAAATTATTTTCTCGGGTTCAAGCCGCTCTGCCATTTCTTTTTCGGTTTCTGCCGGGATCATACGATCCTGCAAAGAGATCTGGTACCAGCTTGGAATTGTCTTCCATGCCGGTTCACCCGCTACGTCTCCAAAACACTGACTGTGAATAGGTTTTTGTGACAATGACATCACCAAAGCTTTGTCATCATCTAAATCCTGGCAGAAAGCAGATTTAAATTCATCATATTTGATCCATAAAAAGCCTTTGTTATCCGGATAAATGCTTGCTCCACCCGGCGATTCTCTTCTTCCTAACAGAGATCCCAGACTGTCTCCTGCATCTGGTGCGAAAGCCGCAATATAAACCAGTCCTGCCACTTTATCATGATGTCCTGCTCCTGAGATAACGGCACCGCCATAGGAATGTCCTACTAAAAGCACTTTTCCTTCCTGAGCATCAATAAGGTCTGTGGTTTTATTAATATCATCCTGCAGAGAAGTTAATGGGTTCTGAACACTTCTTACTTTATATCCTGCTTTTGTCAATGAAGGGATAATGTACTGCCAATGTGACCCGTCTCCCCAAGCTCCGTGTACCAAAATAATGGTTAAATCTTTTTGTTCCATAATGATTGTGTTAAATTTGATATGGTAAAGCTACGGCTTAGAATATGAGCAGACGTTAACTTAAGTTAATTTACAATCCGGCTTCTTATTCTGCTGAGTGACTGTTCGGTTACACCCAAATAACTGGCAATATGTTTCTGGGCTATTTTCTGAAAGAGCGCAGGCTGTTTTTTGAGCAAATTGAGATATCTGTTTTCAGGGGAATAGCACAGTAGGTCATCAATCCGTTTTTTGGCATCCAGATAAATTTTTTCGCTCATTACTCTTCCGAACTCCTGCCAGTAAGCCTCTTTTTTGTATAAATTCCGAAGGTGATCTTTACTCAACAGCAGAATTTCACAGTTTTCCAATGCCTGGATATTCATATTGGATACAGTATCACAAAGAATGCTTTCATAATCGGTGAAAAATTCATTTTCAAAATAAAATGCAAAATTGATTTCGCGCCCCTGATCATTGATATAAAAACATCTGATGGTTCCTTTTTTTATAAACCCCAGATATTTGCATTTATCCCCCTGTTTCAGGAAAAAATCAGATTTTAAAAGCCTTGTATCATGAAGCAAAGCATAGAATTCTTCAAAATGATCTGAATCTACCTGGAAAATTTCTCCATATTTCTGATAATTATTTGACGTCATTTGGTGTTATTTGATTGGTTTTTATATTCAAAAAAGCCTTGCAAAATCATATTCACAAGGCTTTTCTACAAAAATTATTTTATTATTTCAATGCTGCAAGAGCGGCATCGTAATTAGGTTCATTAGCAATTTCAGGAACCTGCTCAGTATATACTACTTTGTTGTTTTCGTCTGTAACGATCACTGCTCGGCTCAGTAATCCTTTCATAGGAGAATCTGCGATGGTCACTTCATAATCGTCTCCGAAGCTGCTTCTGAAATCTGAAAGTGTTTCTACATTATTCAATCCTTCTGCTGCACAGAATCTTCCTAATGCAAATGGAAGGTCTTTAGAAACATTGATGATCACTGTATTATCAAGCTTTGAAGCTTCCTCATTGAATTTTCTGGAAGAAGCGGCACAGGTAGGGGTATCAATACTTGGGAAAATATTGAATACTTTTTTCTTTCCGTCAAAATTTTGAAGTGTTTTCACATTTAATCCTGAATCTACCAATGCAAAATCTTTTATTGTGGTTCCTACTGATGGTAATGCTCCTATTGTGTGTACTTCGTTTCCTTTTAAAGTGATTGTCGTTGACATAATATTTATTTTTTTATTTTTTCAAATGTAATCAAAAAAGAAAATTTTTCCGGTTTTATTATGGTTAAATTAATCTTAAAGTGAGAATAAAAAACATCTTATTGATTATCAGTTTTATCAGACATAATTACTATATAGCTGCAGCCTTGAAAAAGCCTGATTTTAAGGACAAAAAGTTCAGCCTCTGAACATTATAAAATTATTTCTAAAATAAATGTAACCGGAAGGTGAACATAAATTAAGCAGATATCAATATAAAGAGTCAAAAGCCTCTTTTTTTTATGGAAATATCTTAAATAAAACAATGATATTTACTAAATTTGTGGGACTTAAAATTTCAAATAAAAAATAACAGTATAATGTCAGAAAAATCAAAAATCTATTACACACTTACTGATGAAGCTCCAATGCTGGCTACTCACTCGTTTTTACCTATCGTAAAAGCTTTTACAAAATCAGCAGATATCGAAATCGCAGTACCGGACATTTCTTTGGCAGGAAGAATTTTAGCCAACTTCCCTGAGTTTTTGAAAGACGACCAAAAGATCGGTGATGCTTTGGCAGAACTTGGAGAATTGGCAACAAAACCTGAAGCCAACATCATTAAGTTACCGAACATTTCTGCTTCTGTACCTCAATTGGATGCAGCGATTGCTGAATTACAAGGTAAAGGTTTCGCAGTTCCAAACTATCCTGCAGAACCTAAAAATGACGAAGAAAAAGCGATCAAAGCTAAATATGCCAAGGTATTAGGAAGTGCTGTAAACCCTGTATTAAGAGAAGGAAACTCTGACAGACGTGCTCCAAAAGCTGTTAAAAACTATGCAAAAGCTAATCCTCACAGAATGGGTGATTGGGCATCTGACAGCAAAACTGATGTGGCTCACATGAACAATGGTGATTTCTATGGTACAGAAACTTCTACAACTTTAGAAAACGCTACAAAATACAGAATCGTATTCAAAGGTAACGATGGTTCTGAATCTGTTTTAAAAGACTACGCAGGTCTTCAGGCTGGTGAAGTAATTGATTCTTCTGTTATGAACTTAAAGGCATTGAAAGCATTCGTTCAGGAAGCAATCGAAGAAGCTAAAAACAGAAATGTACTTCTTTCTGCTCACCTTAAAGCAACGATGATGAAAATCTCTGATCCTATCATTTTCGGGGCTATTGTTGAGACTTTTTTCAAAGAAGTATTCACTAAATATGCTGAGACATTCAAATCTTTAGATATTAATCCAAACAATGGTCTTGCTGATCTTTTCGAAAAAATCAAAGGAAATGCTCAGGAAGCTGACATCAAAGCTGATATTGAAAAAGCTCTTGCTGAAGGACCTAGAGTGGCTATGGTAAACTCTGATAAAGGAATTACCAACTTCCACGTACCTTCAGATATCATTGTTGATGCTTCTATGGCTGCTCTTGTAAGAGGCGGAGGTAAAATGTGGAACAAAGACGGAAATGAAGAAGATACCGTTTGTATCATTCCGGACCGTTCTTATGCAGGTTTCTACCAGTCTGTGATTGACGATATGAAAGCGCATGGAAAATTGGACCCTACCACAATGGGATCTGTTCCAAACGTAGGTTTAATGGCTCAGAAAGCTGAAGAATATGGTTCTCACGATAAAACTTTCCAATTAGTTGCAGACGGAACTGTAGAAGTTCAGGATGAAGCCGGAAACGTTCTTCTTTCTCAGAAAGTAGAAAAAGATGATATCTTCAGAATGTGTCAGACTAAAGATGCTCCTATCCAGGACTGGGTAAAATTGGCGGTAAACAGATCAAGATTATCTGATACTCCTGCTATCTTCTGGTTAGACAAAGGAAGAGCTCATGACAGAGAAATTATCAAAAAAGTAGAGAAATATCTTGCTGATCACGATACTACAGGGCTTGACATCAGAATCCTTGATGTAAAAGACGCTATGACTGAAACGTTGAAGAGAGCAAGAGAAGGTAAAGATACAATCTCAGTTTCCGGAAACGTATTGAGAGATTATTTAACAGACCTTTTCCCAATCCTTGAGCTTGGTACTTCTGCAAAAATGCTTTCTATTGTACCATTGATGAACGGTGGTGGTTTATTTGAAACTGGTGCCGGAGGTTCTGCTCCAAAACATATTGAGCAGTTCCTGGAAGAAGGATACCTAAGATGGGATTCTCTGGGTGAATTCTTAGCACTTCAGGCTTCTTTAGAGCATCTTGCACAAACTCAGGGAAATACAAAATCTCAGGTTTTAGCTGATGCATTGGATGAAGCTAACGCTAAATTCTTAGCTACAGATAAATCTCCTGCAAGAAAAGTAGGTCAGATAGACAACAGAGGTTCTCACTTCTATCTAGCAATGTATTGGGCTGAAGCGTTGGCGAACCAGACTGCTGATGCTGAACTTGCTGCTCAGTTTGCTCCTGTTGCTCAGGCAATGCAGGAAAATGAAGAAGTAATCAATGCTGAATTAATTGGTGCTCAGGGTAAACCTCAGAACATTGAAGGTTACTACAAAGCTGATACGTATAAAACATATGCAGCCATGAGACCTAGCACTGTTTTAAATGAAATCATTGACGGAATCTAATTTCGTTCTGATATTAAGAAATAAATAAGAAGCTCCTTTTTTAAGGGGCTTTTTTTGTAACCACCCCGTTAAAAAATATCGGTACAACCACCCCGTCAAAAATTCAAAAAATTTTTGCCACCCCTCCAGAGGAGGGGAATGTTGAGTACCTATTTACTCATCGAGGTCGGTGCATTCCTAATCCCTACAACCTAACATCTACTGCCTGCAACCTCTCACCTATCTATCCTCCACAATCACTCTCCTATGCTCCCTGCCCCAGTTGATCATTTCCTGGATGATATTTCCAAAGGTTCGGCAGTATTCTGTGGGTTCATATTCTATTAAAACAGGAGTTTCGGGATAAACGGTGCGTTTTAGCAGTTTATTCAGTTCCATATCTTTCAGTTCTTTAGAAAGCATTCTGGTGGTAATTCCGGGAATACTCCTTTCAATTTCCCTGAAGCGTCTGTTCCCGTTACACAGTGAATTGATAACAGGAATACGCCATTTGCCTCCGATAAAATAAAGGGTATCCTGTAATGCCCTGAGTTCTTCATTCTGATCTCTTTCCATAATTGCAAAGTTAAGTGATATCACGAATGATACTGGTATACTCTGTGATACTGGTTACAAAAGTATACCATTTTGAAATAACTTTGTCAAAAAATTTACAATGAAAAAATTCAGTAACAAACTGGCTATCGTAACAGGAGGAAACAGCGGGATCGGATTCACTGCGGCAAAAGAACTTATTTCAGAAGGAGCAACCGTGATCATTACCGGAAGGCGAAAAGATGCTGTAGAAATAGCAGCCCGCTCACTTGGTGCCATTCCTTTTATCGCAGATCAGGCCAACCTTAACGATATTGATCTTTTAAAAGAAAATATTGAGAAACAATTCGGGAAAATAGACATCCTGTTTATCAATGCAGGAATTACAGGTACGTTGACTCCTATTGAAAAAATGGATACCGAAAATTTTGATCTGGTGATGAACATCAATTTCAGGGGAGCTTATTTTACTTTAAGCAAATTCATTCCATTATTAAATGATGGTGCTTCTGTCATCTTTTTATCTTCTATTGTGGCTTCTACCTATAAACCCAAAAGTTCCGCTTACCAGGCAAGCAAAGCAGCATTGAACTCCATTGCAAAAACAGCCGCCGCAGAATTAGCTCCAAGAGAAATCAGAGTAAATATGATAAGTCCTGGTCCTATACAAACCGAGATCATGAGTAAGGCGGGTCTGGATGAAGAAACGTTGAAAAATATTCAAAATCATCTTATAGATCAGATCCCATTAAAGAAAATGGGAACTGCTGAGGAAGTTGCGAAACTGGTTATTTATTTAGCCGACAACGATTCTTCCGGGTATGTCACCGGAACTGAAATTGTGATAGATGGTGGTATTACTTTATAAACAACAGATTTAATCAAATCCCGGTAATTGTGTTACCGGGATTTTTCTTGTAGATTTTCGGGGTTAAAAATTCCGGATTCGCCTTTTGATTTGTCCAGCTCGGACAGTTTTCCGTTTCACAGCATGTACTACCCGCCTACTTTTGATCCAGAAAAATAAAACAATACTCATTATGGATACCGTAAAGAAAAAAAGAAATCCCATTGCCATCGTATTTCTGGCTATACTAGGTATTTTCGGAGGGTTGCAGCTATTCAGTGCACCTTTGGAAGGGAGACCAGTTACAGGAAAAATTGAAGCCCCAAAGGAAGTGATCAGTATTCTTGAAAACTCATGTTTCAGCTGTCATTCCAATCAGCAGAATTTAAGCTGGTATGATAAACTTGCTCCTGTTTCCTGGGCTGTAAACAAAGATATCAAAAGAGCCAGAGAAGTCCTGAACTTCTCAGAATGGGAAAAGTTATCTCCTGCAGAACATCAGGGAAAGATGTATGCTATTCTCAATATGATGCAAAGTGGTAAAATGCCTCTCCATGAGTACACCCTTCTGCATCCCTCAGCCAGGATTACAGCAAAAGATATTGAAACGATCAAAAAGTATACACTTTCATTATCCTCAGTAGGCCTATCTGCTCAAAAAAAGATTGAGCCCCCTCAAGTCTCATCCAATGTAACTGTTCCGGCATCAGCAAAATTCCCGGTTTCTCCCAACGGGGTTCGATATACCGATGATTTTAAAAACTGGAAAGTAATCAGTATGAGTACGCTGTTTGATAACTCTATCCGCGTAATTTATGGAAATGATATTGCGGTAAAGGCTGTGGAAACAGAGAATTTTCACCCGTGGCCGGACGGAAGTGTAGTAGTAAAATCCGTATGGAAACAAGAAGAGCTTCCGGATGGGGAAATCAGACCCGGAAAGTTTATCAATGCGCAGTTTATGGTAAAAGATTCCAGACAATATAAAGATACTGAGGGTTGGGGATTTGCAAAATTTTCCGGAGATGATCTTCATCCGACAGGAAAAGCCGCTTCTTTCGCCAAAGAATCCTGCATTGCCTGCCACAGACAACTCGCTGAAAAAACAGGATATCTGTTTGATGTTCCCATGAAAGTAAACACTCAAAGACTCATTCAAAATTTACAGAAAAAATGAAAAATACAATCCTGATCTTATTGGTAAGCCTTGTTTCTCTTACCGCCTGCAGCAAAGAAAATAGTAATACGAATAATGGCCTTTCAAGGGTTGTTTTTGACCCGGGAAATCTCCAATTCATCTCCAATTCTTTAAACCCTAAGAAGAAAACGATGTCGGCATTGTACGGAAATGAAAAAGCACTGGAATCTTTATCACGGGAAAAGCCGGCACCTGAAGCAGGTGCTGTGATGAAACTGGTTACCTGGAAATACCATGACAATCCTCAGTATATTGGCGGAACCATCACCGGAGAACTGGTAAGTATCGAAACTGTTCAGGCAGACAGTGCCGGAAATGTCTCTTATGATCTTAAAAATGATCAGCCTGAGAATACTTTCTCAAACCCAAAAGAAAGAATACAGTATTTCATGAGCTACCGTCCTGTAGCGAGGCCATAATAAAATTTCTGTTTCACTATTTATCATAATATTTCCAATAAAAACATTAATTTAACCTTTTCAAATCAGCAGATTTCATGCAACAGCAAAAAATAAAAATCTCACCGGCCATCATCTGGATAAGCTCCATTTTCCTGGGAGTTCTATCTTCTGTACCCCAGCTGGCGTCTCATGAGTTCAACTGGAAAGAGGCCGCGGTAAACTCGGCCATTACAGCAGCATTTTCCGTCATCATGTGGTATATCAATATCTATATGCTGAACCGTACAGGAAAACGCAGACAGCATATCTCTTATTCCAGATTGATGGTGGTACTGGCTTTCGGGATGGTGATTATGTTTGGACTGGCATGGATTCAGCAGCTGATTCTGTCTCATATCAATTTTGGTCCTGTAATGCTGATGGTGGAAGTAAGGGGAATTTTAATCAACCTGGTTTGCTATATGTTTCTTACGCTGCTTCAGAACAACTATACAGGGCAGCAGATACAGCTTGAACTGGAAAAGGTAAAGAGTGATAATCTGGGTGCTCAGTATGAATTATTAAAGCAGCAGATCAATCCGCATTTTCTTTTCAACAGTTTGAATACGTTAAAATTAATGGCAGAGACTCATGACGAAGAAACCGTTGATTTTATTGTCAAACTTTCTGATTTTTACCGTTTTACGCTGGAAAGCCGTAAGCTGGATCTGATCAGCGTTCAGGAAGAAATGAAAATCGTGGATTCTTATCTTTTTCTTCAGAAAGCCCGTTTTGGAGAAGGGATTAAGTTTACCAACGAACTTGGAAAAGAAACTGCTCAAACGCTTATTCCTCCTTTTACCCTTCAGCTATTGGTGGAGAACTGTATCAAACATAATATTGTTTCTCAAAGCAAACCTCTGCACATTACAATTTATAGTGCTGATGATAATATCGTGATCGAAAATCCTATACAGCGAAAAGTAACTCCTGAAGATTCTTTGGGAGTTGGGCTGGACAATATTAAAATGCGCTACAAACATTTATTGGAAAAGGATATTACCATTCATTCAGACGAAAAAACATTTCAGATAAAACTACCATTAATCCATGAATATAATCATTATTGAAGATGAATTCAGGGCGGCAAAATCCCTGCAGAATTTAATTTCAGACTTAAAACCGGAATCAAAGATACTGGGTGTTTACGACAGTATCGAAACAAGTATTGAAGGCTTAAAGGAGATCAAACCTGACCTTATTTTTATGGATATCCATCTTTCGGACGGACTCTCCTTTGAAATTTTCAAATCGGTGGAGATTACCTGCCCTGTGGTTTTCTGTACTGCCTTTGATCAGTATATGCTGGATGCTTTTAAAAGTAAAGGAGTTGATTATGTTTTAAAACCATTTTCCAGGGAAGATATTGCTGAAGCCCTGCGAAAAGTTGATGAACTGAAAAAATTCTTCCAGAAAAATGAACTTCCGGACCTGGAGTCTCTGATACAGAAAATCAGCCAGCCTGCTGCCGCAGGTAAGAGTAGTTTTCTGGTTTTTAAAAATCAGAAATACACCACCATTCCTACCGAAGACATTGCTTATTTTTATATTCATAATGAGATCACCCATCTGGTTACATTCACAAAGGAACAGTTTCCTCTTACCCAGCCTTTAGGGCAGGTGGCGGAACAGGTTTCCGATAAACAATTCTTCAGAGTCAACAGGCAATATCTCGTTAATTTTAAAGCGATTAAAGAAATGGAGCATTATTTTCAGCGTAAAATACTGGTAAAACTTACCGTTGAAACTCCCGAAAAACTTTTAATTAATAAAGAAAAAACGCATAGTTTCTTTACGTGGCTGGAGGACAGGTAGAGGAGAAAGGAAGCTGGAAGTATTTGAAGGCTTTATAATCAATAAAATTTTTATTTAAATATACTATAGCCCTGATTGAGATGATCAGGGTTTTCTATTGTTAATTTTTTAAGCTTCCTGGCTTATATTAAAAAATAAAAAGCTATTTCTTTTCACACTGCAAAAACTTCCAGCTTCCCGCTCCCATCTTAAAATACTTCCCCTCACAATTTCCGGATTCACCTCTTAATTTGTCCGGTTGAACCTGTTTTGTATTCTTTTGCCTTTATCAGGTGTCTACTTTTGAATCAAATTAAAAGACATGATACTAAAAAACTTAATTACAGTAAGCGCTTTTACCGCAGTATTATTTGCAGCCTCAGCATTTATTCATCAAAATAAAGATCAGAAGACAGCACAGCATTCCACTTCAGAAAATAATGGTTTCGCTGTTTTGGAACTCTTTACTTCAGAAGGCTGTTCAAGCTGTCCTCCTGCAGATGAACTAATGGGAAAAATCGAAAAGGAATACAAAGATGAGCCTGTTTACCTTCTCTCCTACCATGTTGATTACTGGAACCGACTCGGATGGAAGGACCGGTTCAGTACGGCTGAAAACTCTCAACGGCAACAGCAGTACAGCCGAATATTGAATTCACAGGTTTATACTCCACAGCTGGTAGTGAACGGAAAAACAGAATTTGTAGGATCTGATGAAAATAATATCAGAAATGCCATCCGAAAAGCTCTGATTACTTCTAAAAAAACACCTGTAGAGTTATCTGCCGCCATTTCTCAGCATAAAATTGATATTCAATATAAAACACCTTCCGCAGATCCTCAGAATATGTTGCTCATTAATCTGGTTGAAAAACATTCTTCCACAGAGGTGGGGAAAGGCGAAAATGAAGGACGCCATCTGCATCACTGGCAGATTGTCCAGAAACAAAACCTCATCTCATTGAATAAACAGCAGGAAGGAATCACAACATTTAAACTTCCGGAAGGCTTTTCTCCGGAAAACTGGGAAGTCATCGCCTTTATTCAGAATAGGAGAACGGGAGAAATCTCAGGATCAGCAAAAACAGCTTTTAAATAAAATACCACACAATTTAATTATCACTAAAAATTACAACAATGAAAACAAAAACTACAAAAATTATCTATTGGGCAGGAACTATTTTTATGTCATTATGGTTTGGAGCCAGCGGTTTCTTTGAACTGACAAAAAATCCGGTTGTATGGGATATTACGCGACAGCTTGGATATCCGCCTCATTTCATTTATATATTAGGAATTTTTAAAATCTCCGGAGTACTGGTTCTTTTGCTTCCCAATAAATTATTGAGACTAAAAGAATGGGTGTTTGCAGGAATGTTCTTTGATATTCTTTTTGCTTTCTTTTCAAAAATTGCGGTACTCGGTTTTCCGTCTACAGTAGATGCAATTGTTGCTTTTTCTGTGTTAACGGTAACTTACATCATGTTCAGAAAGCTGTATTCTCCTGAATTGGTATTTGGAGAAGCTTAATGATAAAACTCTAATTTTTTCTTATGTTTGAAACAGATCCTTCCATTGCCTGGGAGGATCTGTTGTTTATATATGATCAATAAATTGTGGTTAAAACCGAATAAATAAATGTTGATTATGAAAGCGGACTAAAGTCCGCTGCTATGGATGATTTATGTGTGGGATCGATTATGCTGTTTAGTTAACCACCCCGTCAAAAATTCTTTGAATTTTTGCCACCCCTCCGGAGGAATACTGAGCACGTATTTATTAATCCAGGTAACGTATTCCTTATCCCTAATCCTCTTTTTCTCTCACCTGCAACCTACGATCTGCTATCTGCAACCTATTCCCTAATTCATAAAACCTTCCGGAAACCATTCAAAGCCGGATGTTTTCTTTTTTGTGTAACCAAGGCCCGGCCAGGGTAAATGGTAAGCAAACGCTCTGATTCTGGTATCTGCCAATTGCTGAAGGAGTTTTTTTCTTGAAGCTGTTGCGATATCCAGATCAGTGTCCCCAAAATAGCCCCATTCAGGGTGTGGAAACAAGACAACATCAGAATGGATCAGATCAGCAATATAGATCAGCTTTTCATTTCCTGAAGAGATGGTTGTAACGGTTAATCCCGGTGTATGGCCAGGAGCTAACCGGAAACTAAAATAATCATACAATGTATGATTAAGGTCATAAAACTTCAGTTTGGGCTGAATCGTTTTCAAAATATTCTGAATTGCAGGAATAATCTGATTAAGAAATCCAGGTTGTGTTTTCAGTGCACTGTTGCTGAAATCTTTGATGGAAGCTTTCATCCAGAAATCATGTTCTGTTTTGGAGATGAAAATATCAGCATTGGGAAAAATAAACTGATTTTGTTTATCCACGACTCCGCCAATGTGATCCGGATGGGCGTGAGAGATGAAGACATCAGTAACATCTTTCGCGGAAAATCCTGCTTTTTGGAGACTTTTTAATAGAAATCCGGTTCTTTCATCAGCAAAAATCCCCATTCCGGTATCGAATAAAATGAGTTTATTTTTTGTTTTAACTAATAGAATATTCATCGCCATATCGATATAATTTTCCGGTCTGAAATTGTTTTTAAGGATTGATTTCAATTCTGTAACATTTCCTCTGGGAGCGAATGAGTTCAGGTTTTCTTCATGGATATATCCGTCCGTGAGAACAAATAGTTCAAGCTCACCAAGCCGCAGTTTTTTAAATCCGGAAAGGTCATCTCCTGTTTTGACCAGACTTTTTTTCTGTTCTGCCAGTAAACCGGAAAAAGGAATCATACTTAATGTTCCTGCCAATAATCCGTTCTTTAATAATTCTCTTCTGTTCATAGTCGAACTCATTTTAAATATAAAACAAAAAAACTGAGCTTTTTTATTGTAAGAAGCTCAGTTTTCATCCGACATAGTCTTTAATTGTTCACCAGTTTCATTGAACCTTCATTGTATCTTTCCCCTACATTAGGGTATTTTTTCAAGATGGCATCAATGGTATCCAGATCTGATTGAGAAAGTTCAATATTGACGGCTGCAATGTTTTCTTCAAGATATTTGATTCGTTTTGTACCAGGAATCGGGATAATATCATCTCCCTGATTCAACACCCATGCTAAGGCAAGCTGGGTTCCTTTTACTCCTTTGGAAGCTGCAAATTCGTTGATTTCGTTAGCCAGTTTGGTATTATTTTCAAGATATTCCTGCTGATAACGCGGTAATGATTTTCTGAAATCGTCATCACCCAGATTTTGTG
Organism: Chryseobacterium sp. AG844; assembly: GCF_003182335.1. Lineage (NCBI taxonomy): Bacteria > Pseudomonadati > Bacteroidota > Flavobacteriia > Flavobacteriales > Weeksellaceae > Chryseobacterium > Chryseobacterium sp. AG844. Next base: position 118,031 of record NZ_QGTV01000013.1, read on the forward strand.
CATCATAGATATTGGTGAAGAGTCCTCTTGCCAACGGTGAATAAGGAACCAAAGAAATCCCCAGTTCTCTGATGGTTGGTAAAATCTCATTTTCAACATCTTTCGTAAGGATAGAGTATTCTGACTGCAATGCTGCAATAGGGTGAATTTTATTAGCTTTTCTGATAGATTCTGCCGAAGCTTCAGACAATCCAAGATATTTCACTTTTCCTGCCTTTACCAATTCTGCCATTGCTCCTACCGTTTCTTCTACAGGAACATTAGGATCTACTCTATGTGCATAATACAAGTCGATTGTATCGATCTTTAATCTTTGAAGGCTTAAATCTACAGCCTGTTTTATCCATTCCGGAGAGCCGTCGAAATAAGTTCCCGGAGCACCGCTGTGGCTTGCCTTACCATCTTTAAACCTGAATCCGAATTTGGTAGCAATGAAGATTTTATCCCTGTTCGGAACTAAAACTTTAGAAATCAGTTTTTCATTTTCTCCATTGGCATACATATCTGCTGTATCCCAAAAGTTAACTCCTAAATCCAAAGCTCTGTGCAGGGTATTGATACTTTCCTGCTCGTCGGTAGGACCATAAGCGAAACTCATTCCCATACATCCTAAACCGATTGCTGATAACTGTTCTTCTGTGTTTCCTAATTTTTTAAATTTCATGATAGGTATGATTTAATTTTACATGACAAAATTAGAACATCAGGAAGTCAACCCTGATATAGAATTCAAACTAAGAATTATAAAATTCAAACAACATCCATTCTTAAGGCATTGGGAGTAATTCCGGTTTGTTTTTTAAAATAATTGGTGAAATAAGCAGGTTCTTCAAAACCTAATCCGTAGGCAATCTCGGAAATATTCCAATCCGTATGTTTCAGCAAGGCATTGGCTTCCTGAATAATCCTTGCGGTGATCTGCTGGCTGGTTGTTTTTCCTGTAATCTCTTTTACCGAACGGTTCAAAGAATTCACATGAATGGAAAGACTCCGGGCATAATCATTCGGCGTTTTTAATTTCAAAAAGGCCTCAGGGCTGTCGATAGGAAACTGCCTTTCCAACAATTCCATAAATAAAGAGGCAACCCTTTGTGAAGCATTCTGATAGGGTTCGAAACTTTCTGCCGGCTGCATTCTCATCGTCTCATGAATCATCAGATGAAGATATGCTCTCAGCATATCATACTTGTGAATATAATCCGACTGGATCTCCGTCATCATTTTGGTATAGATCTCAGCAAGTATTTTCTGCTGTTCTTCATTTACAAAGAAAACAGGTGTTCCTCCGATCTTGAACAGCGGAGAATCCTGAAGGTTTCCCATACGGCTTCCGTTATGCAGAAACTGATCTGTAAACAGGCAGAACCAGCCTTTCTGATCCTCATCATCCGCTTCCCAGGAATAGGGAATAATGGGATTGGAAAACAATAATGCAGGACGGTCTACTTTGATCCATTTATCAGCATAATGAAGCTTTCCCTTTCCTATAATTAATGAAATTTTATAATAATCTCTCCTGCTGTATGGGGTAAGAGGAGAACAGTATTCCCGTGAAAACACATTGAAGTGTCCCATTTTACTGACCCCAATACATTGAGATGCCAGATTGGGAGCATTCCTTTCATAAAAACCTTTGAGTGATTCGTGTGATTCCATAGATCAAAGTTATAAAAATCAAACAAAATAAATCACATCAGATATTGAAAAATAATATGGCTGACAAAAAATGTCAGCCGTTATAAGTGATAGAGTTGATAATGGGCTTAATCCCAGTCACCGTCATGCCCGTGACCGCGGTGTTTATTTTGTTTTTTATAGTATTTCTCCTGATCTTTATAATACTTTTCCTGTTGTTTACGGTATTTTTTATAATCGTTTTTGTTTCTTCCGTAAACAATTACAGGATTCTGTCCTCTGTAGTACTTCTTTTTAAAGATGATATACTTTTCTCTACCCAGAATTCTTTCCAGCTCTGAATAACGGTCGTTTCTCCATCTTCCCGGTTCCACCACATACACTCTATTCCAGGTATCATAATCACGATATCTGTCATTTAACACATAAATCTGATTAGCCTGTGTTGTTGAAAGCACAAGATCAGTAATTACTCTTTGCCAGTTGATATCAGAGATACTCCTTCTGTAATCATTATAATAATCTGACTGGGCATAACTTAAGCTGAATGTCCCAACCAATAATGCTGTTAATATTAACTTTTTCATTTCATTCCACTTTAAAAATAATTATCAAGTGATAGTCAATTAAAGTGCCAATTATTAATTACAAATACTAATATTTGTTAAAAAAAACCACAAACAACTGATTATCTTTGAATTATTTTCTGTATTTTTTATTAAATTCTTAAACATTAATTATTTTAAGGTTATGATTATATACTAAGAATTATTAAGTAACAACCCTATTACACATTAATAATCAACACATTGCAGATTTATAAAAACACATATTTAAGTTTCGTCTAAAAGCCGTAGAGAATTATATATCGTGTGGCGGGCTAAGCCCATCTCTATTGATCCTGGCATACGGATATTTAATGGTAATATCTTTTATCTTTTATCTTTTATCTTTTATCCACTTATGTTATAAAATTCGTTAAGATTCCCATAAATTATTATTTCATATAGTTTAATTTCGTAATTTTAATGAAGAGAATGTTTTTAAAGAAATTTTCTCAAATTATTTTTGATCAACCAAATCTTACATTGTTATGGAAAATATAAAGTTTCAGGTATCTCAATATCAGGATGAATTGCAGCTACTTATCGATGAGAAAAAGGCAGGTTATATGTCTATAGAGGTTGACGGAAGACTGCTAATTGTATATTATACGAAACTTGACGAAGAGCGTGAGGGAAAAGGATACGCTAAACTATTGCTGGACGAACTTGTACGCTACGCAGAAGAGAAAGATTTGCTTGTAGACCCGGAATGTGATTTTGTAAGACAACAGTTTGAAAATCATCCCGCAAGATATAAAGAAATCTGGCATGCCTGATCAGCTTTCCCACCAGGCTGTAAACTTTTGTTCTGACTGATTCAGATCTACGACCTCTCCGATCATCGGAGTCAGGATGTTCAGTTTTTTTTCTCTTCCAAGAGCCGTTATCTTTTGTAAAGGTTCATTCCACGGATGAAGTGCCAATGCAAATTTGGCAGCATGAACCGGGATAATTCGTTCTGCTTTAAGATCAATAGCAGCCTGAATAACATCTTCCGGCAATGTATGGATATACCTCCATGCCTCTCCATATTGTCCATTCTCAAGAACAGCATAATCGAAAGGGCCATATTGTTCGCCTATTGTTTTAAAATGAGAATCATAGCCACTATCTCCGCCTAAGAAAATTCTTTTTGTAGGTGTTATCAGAACATAGGAACTCCATAGCGTATCATTCTGCCTTACCCTTCTGCCGGAAAAATGTCTGGCAGGAGTAAAGACAATTTTTATATTATTTTCCAGGGCAACTTCTGTTCCCCATTCTTCTTCAATAAGTTTGCTCTCAGAATAACCCCATCTTTCCAGATGTGCCCCTACTCCTAAAGGAATAATGGCCTTTTCTGTTCTTTCTCCGATAGATTTTACAGTTGGGTAATCCAGGTGGTCAAAATGATCATGCGTTATCACAAGATAGTCAATATTCGGAATATCTTCAGGTTTAAAAATATCTGATCCTTTGAAAGCTTTATTAAAGTATTTGAAAGGTGAACCATAAAGACTCAGGACAGGATCTATTAAAAAGGAAACTCCATCAGTCTGCAGATAATAAGATGAATGTCCTAACCAGATCAATACATCCTTATTTTTATCCAAATTTTTCAGATTGGTATGAAGAGATGGAATTTCTTTCAAAGGTTTCAGCAGCGGATCTTTTTTTCCTAAAAAGAAATCATAAGTCACTTTTGACATTTTGTAGCCTTCTGTAAGGGAAGGTGTATGGCTGATATTCTGGAATTGTCTGTTTTTATAGAGTTTCGACTGCCTGATGCGCTTTAGTCTTTTCCCTTTTGGCACGCCGCCAAACGCCTTCATATTGATCACGATAAAAAAGGTAACCGTTAAAACAGCTATACTCGTAATAATCCAGTAAATCATCTGTACAAAATAAATATCAAATGTATTGACTTTTGTTTTTAAATGAAAATATATTCCATTTTACTCCATTTTTTAACTAAATTTATCATGTATTTTAAAAATTTATTATTCATTTAAGTCGGGATTAATTTTAAACTTTTTATTTTAGCACCCTAAAAAAACTCAGATACATTGAAAAATTATTCGGTAATATTTCTTCTCGCTATTTTTTCGTCTTGTGCCTCTGTAAAAAAACACAACGAACAGCGGGCTTCATGTATTCCACCGGAGCAACTTAAAGAGGATGTGGACTTTGCGTATTCAAAATTACAGCAAATGCACCCTCAATTATACTGGTATATTCCCAGAAAGGAACTGGAGCGTAAATTTGACAGTCTCAAGCAAACGATCACCGAATCTCTTACCCCACTTCAGTTTTATTTCAAACTTCAGCCTGTCATTGCCGGAATTCGTGAAGGACATCTTTCATTGAGAATTCCCAGAAAGAAATTTACGAAAGAAGAAATTAAAAGACTGGAACACCAAAAGGGAATGTTCAGCCGTTTTGAATATTATATATCGGGAGACCGAATGTATATCATTCAAAACAAAGATTCTATTGAGCATATAAAGCCGGGAACTGAAATTTTATCCATCAATAATGTACCTGTATCTGATTATATCAAAAAGTACAGAAGCCTGATCAGCAGTGATGGTGACAATACCACTTTTCACCCGTATTTTTTAAAAGATCTGTTCTTTAATTTTTATACTGCCGAAAATGGTTTTGACAGCAAAGCCACTCTTGAAACCCTATACCAGGGAGAAAAAAAGACGTATACCTTAACCAGAGAAACAAAATCTGACGCTGATCTTGAAAAGGATAAGGAAATGCAGAAAAAGACCCCGGAAAAGAAACTGAATGATTATGTAGCTTCAAGTGATTCTTATAACAGAAGCTTCAAGTTTCTGGACAAAGACAGTACTATTGCTTATATTAAGGTAAAAAGCTTCTCAAGGGATTACTCAGATAAGTTTTATAAAAAAGCTTTTGCCAGCATCAACCATTCAAAATCTTCCTACCTCATCATAGATGTCCGAAACAATTACGGCGGTTCATTATATGAAATCAATAACCTGTATTCGTATTTGGCTGATGCACCGTTTACTCTGATAAAACCCTCTCAGCTAACTTCAAGAAATGCACCTTTACGCACCAATTATTTCAGAAAAAGTACTCCTTTAGATTATGCTCTTAAAAGTATCGCTTATCCGAGTTTTTTTCTTGCGCAGACTTTCAGTACCTATAAAAAGGATGGAAAAGTATTCTACAAGATGAAGGCTGACAAACCTACAAAACCTAAAAAGGAAGCCTTTCATGGAAAAGTTTTTGTGCTGATCAACGGAGGCAGCTTCTCAGCATCTTCCATTATTACCGCCAAACTTAAGAATGATAAAAGAGCAACGCTTGTGGGAGAAGAAACCGGAGGTGCCAATGACGGAACTGTGGCCGGATTTTATTCCTACCAGAAGCTGCCCAATTCTGAAATCAGATTTCCGATAGGGCTGCTTTTGGTGCAGCCTAATATTAATTTTTCAGATTCACGGAAAGGGGTTGTTCCGGACGTGACTATTACTGAAAATATGCAGGATATTATTGATCAAAAAGATCCGCAACTGGATTGGATAAAAAACGAAATTGCCAAAGAAAAAGAACATAAAGGGCAGTAATGAATATAGGTTTCGGCGGGCTTTCAGCCCGCCGAAACCTTTTCTATCTTTTTAATTCTTCTAAAAGATCTTCAATATATTGGATATATCTTCCATAGTAGCGTTTATACCAGAACCTTCCTACAATATAAAGCAAAAATAATCCTACGGTTACTGTACTAATTAAGATCACCGCAATCTTCAATTCACTCAAAGGTTTTGGCCACGGGATAAATTCAAGAACAATCAGGATCTCGCATACGAGAAACGGCGCAAAACTGATGTAGTATGAGAGGTAATACTGTTTGTTAAGATTGAGCTGCATCACGAGATCTTTCAAAGAATCATAGGTTTTTGGAGCGGGATTACTGATTTCATTGTACAATGTAAAGAACTTACTGAAAAAGAAAACGGTAACCAAAAGCATGGAGCCAATCAAAACTGTTATATACAACTGAAGTTTAAATGGTCTGCACACAGAGCACACCAGAAAAGCAAAGACAAAGATTCCTATCATCCACCAGAATTCAACACGCATATTTTTACGTATTTTTTCAAGGGGAAGATTCAGTTTATTTCTCTGTTCTATGGTTATTTCGGGAGTTTCCTCCACAATATCTTCGTTCCAGGTATTTTTCAATTCATCGATATTCATTGGATTACTGATTTTAATGTTGGTTGGTTTTTATTTGGCTTAAGATATCTTTAAGTTTATTTTTTGCCCGGTTCATTTTCACTCTTGCATTGCCCTCTGAAATTCCCATCTGTTCTGCAATCTGTTTTCCTGAAAAATCCTCCAGATAATAAAAAATAAAGGCCTTGTCGATAGGATTAAGCTGATGAATAGCCTGATACATTTCAGCCAGGCGCTCTTCTTTACGGTAATCATAGTCTTCCTGAATAATAATTTGGTTAGAAAAGTCTTCATGGGCGATAAAGCTTCTTCTCTTTTCTGATCTCAGGAAAATAATAGCTGTATTCAAAGCAATTCTGTATAGCCATGTTGAAAATTCACTTTCACCTCTGAAACCCGGAAATGCTTTCCAAAGCTGATAGGTAATCTCCTGAAAAAGATCATCGCGGTCATCCTTTTCAGTCATATACATTTTAGAAATCTTAAACAGAATTCCTTTATGCTTTTCAATCTGACTTATAAACTCTTGTTCTAATGAGGTCATGGGCATTTACTCTATAGAGTTAGTTTTCGTTTAAAAAAATTGTTACAGATTTTTACAAAAGAAATAAAAAAACCTGACAGAAAATACTGCCAGGTCTCATTGTGTGTTTTTTAAGCTTTTTACTATTTCCCCGGAATAGCATGAGTCGAAATAATTTTTTCTGACCTGACCAGTTAGGAGAAAAAAACAATCACCTGATATTTTTTCATATCAGGTGATTGTTTTTTGTGTATTTACTTCTTTTATTATTTAAAATCTAAGAAATCATCTTTTTCAAGATAATGGTTCAGAGCTGTGATAAGCTGAGAAGAGCTAATATCAGCACGCTGTCTGAAAGCAAGATCTACCACATCCTGAATATTTTCATCAGAACACATATAATGGAGCTTGTTATGAAAAACAAAATCAGGTAAGATTTCATTATCATCCCCACCAATATCCAAAGGATCTCCGATAAAAATTTTCATTCCGGGCTTAAATTCGTCTGCTGAAGAATAAACTGCATAATTATATTCCGGGTCGAAGGCTGCTTTCCTGTCCTGCTTGTTCTTTACAAGCTCCAGAAATTCTTCTATAGAATACATCTGATTTTTAAAATCATCCATGTAATATTTTTTTTACAACTCAATGTTCTAAAGATAGAAATTTTACAGAAGATACAGTCATTTCTAATTCAGTTTATTTAAAGCTCGCTGTAATGAACCGATATCCAGAAAATCAAATTTTGCTCCCACTATGATAATGATCAGCAGAACAACGGTCAGCAATAAAATGATAAAAAAATACATGGATACAAACCATATCACGGTATTCAGGATGTTTCCTTTAATTCCCATTTTATTCATAAAAAATCTCTGTGAACGTTCAAACCATGTCATTTTCTTTTCAGGTTTTGGACTTATTTCAATTCCGTTAAGCTCATCCACCAGACGCACTACATCATCAATGTATCTTCCGTACATATAATAGATCCAGTATCTGATAATGAAAGCAATCAACAAAAGGGTAATCAGAAGACTGATCCCGAAAATAGCCAGGTTATATTCCCTGTCAAAATGAAAATTGATCTGGATCAGAGACAAAAGAAATCCAAGCGGGATATAAGAAATATAATATGAGATATAAATTTCTTTCGAGATGAGAAGCTGCGTTTTGAGCGTAAACAGATCATAATTTGTATTGGTACTGTTTTTTCCAAGCAGCTTATACAATTTCAGGAAGCGGGAATAAAAATAAACAATAATAGCAACGGTCAGGATCGTGACAAATACTGAAATCGTTTTAATATTAGAATCCTTAGAGGCGAAAGGAAAACCTGTTAACAGCAAAGGCAGTGTTACAATCATCAGCCAGAATTCAGTTTCCATATTCACTTTCAGCATCTGCAGCGGAGAATGTATTTCCTTCTGTTTTTCCAGAGAAATTTCAGGGGATTCCTGTCCTGTATCTTTATTCCAAAGTTCTTTAAAATTTTCTAAATCCATAGTGTTATTTTTAATAGGAATCTGTTCCCTGTCTGGTAATGATCTCTTTCAGCTTTTCTTTTGCTCTCTTCAGCTTTACCCGTGTATTCACTTCAGTAATTCCCAGCTGTACAGCAATCTCTTTTCCGGAAAAACCCTCTAAAAAAAAGAACATAAGGGCTTTATCAATGGGGCTTAGTTGATGGATAGCTTCATACATCCGCTTCATATTCATATCATCCGTATCATTATAAGGTTCCTGCCTGGCACTCAGCCCATCCACATTCTGATTTTGTATAAAACTACGTTTTTTTTCACTTCGCAGAAAAACAATGGCTGTGTTGAGCGCAGTTCTGTACAGCCATGTGGAGAAATCACTTCTCTTTTGAAAATCAGCGTATGATTTCCAGGCCTGGTAAATGATCTCCTGGTAGAGGTCATTCTGGTCGTCCTTATTATCCATATACATTTTAGAGATCTTGAAAATAACACCTTTGTGTTTTTCAATTTTCTCTAAAAATTCTTTTTCGGGTGAAGACATGATTTACACACTGATCCTTAGATGACATTTATAAAAAATGTCATCCTATTATAACACAAAACTCTAATTTCCGGTATTAAGTTAAAAAAATCCTCAACAAATCAAGGTGTTTATTGAGGATTTTTATTTTATGTTAAATACTGTTTCAGTCAGAATCAGAAAATATAATCTGTACTTAAAAAGTTAGAATCATGTTCTCTGACAATAGTATTCAGCAGCTCTTTGTTGGAATCTGTCAGTTTTGCCGCCACCAGAGACCGGATGGAGAATGAACGGAGTGCATCAAAAACAGAAAGTGTTCCTTCTGCACTGTCTTTTCTTCCTGTAAATGGAAAAACATCGGGGCCTCTTTGTGCCTGACAGTTGATATTGACGCGGCTTACAAGATTTACAAAAGGATCAATCAGTCTTGCTACTTCATGAGGATCTTCACTGAAAATACTTACCTGCATTCCGTGGGAGGCATTCACCTGATATTCTATAGGCTCTTCTATATCTTCGAACGGAACAACAGGAATCACAGGGCCAAACTGTTCTTCATGATATAGTTTCATCTCACTGTTTACAGGATATACTACGGCTGGAAAAACAAAAGATTCATCTGTATAGCCTCCATCTTTATTCAAGACTGCTGCGCCTTTCTGCACGGCATCATCAATACATTCTTTCAAGTAAGCAGGTTTGTTCACTTCCGGAAGCGGTGTTACTTTAACGTCTTTTTCCCATGGCAGCCCGGCCTTCAAAGCAGAAACTGCTGCACTTAATTTCTCTGTAAACTCCAATGCCACTTCTTTCTGGACAAATATCAGTTTCAGTGCTGTACAACGCTGTCCATTGAAAGAAAGTGCTCCTAAAATACACTCACTTACCGCTACATCAAGATTCGCATTTTTAGTAACGATGGCTGCATTTTTAGCATCCAGACTCAGGATGGCTCTTAAACGGTTCACTTTCGGGTGTAATTTTTTTAATCCGTTCGCCACTTTACTGGAACCGATAAAAGCCAGAACGTTTACTTTCCCGCTTTCCATAATGGGAGTGATAATTTCTGAGCCTTTTCCATATAATGTATTCACCGTTCCTTTCGGGAAGGCTTCCTTGAATGCGTTCAATAAAGGATAATGAGCAAGGACACCATGTTTTGGCAGTTTAAAAAGGATGGTATTTCCCATGATCAAAGCCGGAATCAATGTGGTAAAAATTTCATTGAGAGGATAATTGAAAGGTCCCATACTTAACACCACGCCAAGCGGAGCCCTTCTGATCTGTGCAATGGTTCCTTCTGCCTGTTGAAAGCGGGAAGATTCCCTGTCAAGATCTTTTAATGCATCAATGGTTTGGTTGATATAATCTACAGTACGGTCAAACTCTTTGGTAGAATCGGCCAGTGTCTTTCCGATTTCCCACATCAGTAGTCTGATAACCAGATCTCTCTGCTGGATCATCAGATATACGAATTTCTGCATGCATTTGATACGTCCTTCCACAGACATTGTCGGCCACTCGCCAAGTCCGTTATCATAGGCTTTTACACAAGCTTCGAGAACTTCCATCGCCTCGTTCGGACCAATATTCGGAATACTTCCCAGAAGTTTTCTTTCCAATCCGTTTTCTGTGGGGATGCATACCGGGGAATAAATTTCGGTAACTTCCCCGTTCCATTCTACCAGTTCTCCATTCAAAAGATAGGTTCTCTGATGGATAACCGGAACTTTATATTCTTCCGGAATTTCGTTTTCTCCTTTAAAAATGCTGTGATGAAATGATGCTGTATTTTCTGAACTCATAAATCTTTCTATTTTTTTATGTGATAAGATTGAAATTGTTTCAAAAGTCAGACTATCTGACTTTTGTCATTCTGACGAAGGAAGAATCTTAATGATAATCTACTATATGAGATTCTTCATTACATTTTATTTCATTCAGAATGACACCTTTGAAACAACCTTGTTTAATAATATAAAGGTAAAAGTAAATTGTGTTGAAAAAAATAATCTGACAATAGATTCGATCTATTTGAATTAAAATTAATCTTAGCTCCTGAAAAAAGAATAATTTAGCTTAAAAATAAATTTCATGTTTTCAAAATTAGTTTGCGGCACACTTCTATTCTTCTCTGCGGTGGGCTTTGCTCAAAAATCTAAAGCGATCAATACAGTTTTAATGGGAGGAAAAGAAGTTCACACTTATGCCAAATTGCCGGCACTGAATAAACCGGCTCCTAAATTTACCCTTACCGATGTGAATATGAATGACCAGACCCTGGATTCCTTCAAAGGAAGATACGTTATTCTGAATATCTTTCCGAGTGTAGACACCGGTGTTTGTTCTGCTTCTGTACATCATTTCAATGAAGAGGCAGGAAATCTTCCCAATACTGTAGTCCTTTGTATTTCCAAAGATCTGCCGTTTGCCCAGAAAAGATTCTGTGGTGCAGAAGGAATTAAAAATGTAGTCATGCTTTCCGATTTCCGTTCCGATTTCGGATGGAACTACGGGGTAGAACTGGTAGATTCTCCAATGAAAGGGCTTCTGAGCAGAGCGGTTGTGGTGATAGATCCTTCAGGTAATATTATCTATGAAGAACAAGTGCCGGATATTTCCCAGGAACCGAACTATGAAGCGGCTATTGCGGCTGTGAAATAATAAATTACATTAAACCATTAAGTGAATTTAAATAGTTAAGAATATTAAGATGAAGATTGATATTCTTAATGTTTCAAAAAAACTCAGTTTCATACTGAGTTTTTTATAATATAACTGTTTTGTTGGAAAAACGCTAAGGCGCAAAATGACATTAAAAACTTTCTGTTGTAAGGCGCAAGGATTTTATCGGAGATAAAATTTCACACCACCACTGTCATTGCGAACCGCAGGTGAAGCAATCTCAATATTCTCCCGCAGATTAGGCGGATTAAGCAGATAAATATGAAAAAGATCTGTGAGATCTGTGGGAAAATAAAGAGTCTTAATTTGTTTTATATTTTTTTCTTTTTGTAGTAATTACGATTACCCCATCTTTGGCTTTTTCGCCATACTTTACTACAGCAGAAGTTCCTTTCAGAACATTCATTGTTTTTATCAGATTAGGATCCAGTGCATTTATTGCCTCAAAATCACTTATTTTCCCATCTACAATATACATAGGTTTATAGACTGCTCCGCTTGAAGGAGCTCCACCAATACGTATATTGCTATTATCTTTAGGTACCTTCCCAATAACTCCTGATAATTTTGATACAATTTCTTTATTTTCCTTTTCTTTGTCTTCTAATAAAGCACTGGCAGGCATTACTGCAACAGAACCAAGCCATTTTCTGTCTCTCTGAGTACTGAAAACAATTTCATGTTCATCTTCAGTCTTTAGGGTATCACAGGTTTTATTTTGCTGTGCGTTAGCACTTACAATCCCTCCTGTTGTCAGCATAAAGCCCACGGCAAACTTCACAAAAAGAGAATTAATATAAGAATAATGCAAATCCCTATTGAGCTGTGATGGATTAAAAGCTCCACAGATTTCCTGCGAAGCATCAGCAAAAACATCTATAATCTCATCATCCGAGGCTCTTCTGAAATCTCGCACGGTTTTGGAACAGACCGCACAAAATCTTCCTTTCTCATCTGGTGTCATGGCATTCCAATTTTCATGACAAGGTTTGGGTATGGTTATTTTCATAGGATTTTTTTCTTATAAAGATGCATTAGTGAAAGAATAGGTTGGAATTACTATTATTTTTTTTGGAAAATAATACCGTACCACTTGCTGAAAATATCAGATTCTCTTTCATCTTACAAAACACATCAAGATAAAAACTTTATACCCTTGCAATTCTCCAACAAAAATTTTGCATATTTGTAGAAAATACGGGTCATGCAAAAAGAAAAACTACGCAATGCAAGAAAAGTAAAAGGCATCACGCAACAACAGATTGCAGATATCATCGCCACAGATGTCTCTAACTACAGCAGAAAAGAAAGTGGAGATGTAAGGATTTTCAATGATGAATGGGAAAAAATTGCCCGTTTTCTGGAAGTTCCCGTAGAGGAAATCTTTGAAGAAGAGGAAGCAAAGCAGATCAATCATTTTGATAATATTACTGGAAGTAGTGGTTTTGGAAATAACATAAATGGTAATCTTTATTGTAACGTTCCAGAGTTCCTTCTAGAAAGCCAAAGAGATTATATAGAAATCTTGAAAAAAGAAAACCAGAGATTACAAGAGGAGCTAAATGCCCTTAAGAAAAAATAAAAAACTCAGCAAATTGCTGAGTTTTTTCCGTAGTTGAAAACGCAAAGATCAAATTAAAGAAATACGATACTCAAGCGGGCAAAGAGGAATCAATCAGGATTGATTTTATGAAGCTGCCGTTTTACATCCCGCTTCATCAGTGGCGCAGCCACATCCCTTTGCTTCCTTATTTTAAAAAGAATAATAATTAAAAGCTTTGCGTCAAAAAACATATTTTGTTGGTAAACGCAGAGGCGCAAAATGATATTCAAAAAAACTGCTTTAAGGCGCAAAGATTTTATCTCCGATAAAATTTCACACCACCACTGTCATTGCGAACCGAAGGTGAAGCAATCTCAATATTCTCCTGCAGATTAGGCGGATTAAGCAGATATTTGGGCATAGATCTGCGAATCTGTGGGAAAATAATCACGTATTACCTGCTGAAAATCTCATATTGAGCGAAGTCGAAATGTTCCTGCGCCTAAAAAAATACTTAAGCTTAAAAACTTGCGTCTTCGCGGTTCTCCAACAAAAAAACCAAAACTTATTTCTGTGGAGTTTCACCACTCTCTTTCTTCTCTGATGTAGAGTTCTTTGCAGCCTTCACCAACTCATTGGTATCACTGTACAGCAATTCCCAGCCTGATACTTCTTTCATTACTGTGAGCAGATTAAGATAAGTTTTCAATGTTTTCTCCAGATCTTTACGGATAGCACTCGCACTCGTCATTTGACGAAGATCGGCATTAGCTCCTGCCTGCTCTGCAAATACTATTTCAAAAGCATCCTGCTTAGCTTTCATCTCTGCAAAGGCTGCATCCAGAGAAAGAAGTGTAATCTTCTGTTTGTTTTCTGTAGTTTCTAATGCTTCTATAAGCTTCTTCATCTGAGCGGTTTGTGAAGAGTAACTCAGCCTGTCCAGGTTCAGCCCAAAAGTTTTGAATACTCCGTAGAGATCCTCTGCCAGCTGATAATTGGCCGCAGAAGGCAGCTTACGATACCCGTTCAGGAAAGATTTCAGATTGGCATAGGCGGTATCTCTTTCGTGATCGGCAGTGGCTACGTCTTTTCCTTTTCCGCTGTAGACCTGCTTTGTATAGACCTTGTCGTATTCCGTATAGGAGGACGCCAAAGCTCCTACCAGAGGATGATTGTCGATAACAGGATATTTTCCGGATTGGGCATTAGAAAGAATTCTCTGAGCTAAAGTAGCAAGATCTTTAGTGCTCAGCTGTGTGAGGGCAATTTTCATTTTTTTGTGTTTTTTGGGATTAATAAATTAACAATCAAATATAGAAAAATTTGTTTTGTTACAAACATACCTGCAACAAACCTCCCGGGGTCCTGGGAGGTTTCCCCCAACTTGCAGGAGAGTTATCAAGTTCTTGGGAAGTTTCAAACATACTTGTTTGTAATGAACGGAGGACTTGGGAGGGGTGTTTTGCTGTTGTTTTAGAGTTCTGGAGGGGTTAGGAGGTAATAACAAATGGATGTTTTGAGGCGGTAAGTATTGAGTTATGGGAAACCGTAATTTCAGCTAACAAAGTTTTTATATATTTGTTATATTAATGATTTTTTGCTGAAAAATCATTAATAAACCATAAATTAAACTAATATCAATGGTAAACAAAGCGAATCCACTATCAATCAAATCAATAGAAATCAAAAAGCTTTTTGGCTATTATGATTATGAAATTCCTTCAAATAATAATTTTGATTTATCACAACTCCTAATAATATATGGTGATAATGGGTCTGGGAAAACGACAATATTAAAAATGCTATTTTGGCTACTTTCCACAAGAAATAAAAGCGGTTATAAAACAAAATTAGCCCAGACAAAATTTGAAAAAATTTCAATAAAATTCCACAATGGGGCTGAAATAGGTGCAATTCGTAAAAATAACAATTACATAGGTGAGTATAATTACTATGTAAAAAAGAATAATAAAAATACAATTTCACTTGACCTAAAGGTTACTCCTGATATTACAATAGATTTGGACGACAGTAGCGAAGATGGAAGAAAGTACCTGAAGATCCTAGAATTTATTAAAAATTTAAACATTTCAGTTTTTTACCTATCTGATGATAGAAAAATACTTAACAGTATAAATTCTTCAGATAATGAATCTTATAGAAATAATATAATATTAAATGAATCTGATATATTGTTTTCTAAGGATTATGAAAAAGTAGGCATTAAAAGATTATTACATGAAAAGAAAGTTGCTTTAGAGCCATCTGTAGATAGATTATTTGAATGGGTAAGAACCAAAGTAATTTCGGGTTCAAAAACTGGAGAAAAGAATTCACAGGTAATTTTTACTGATTTAATTAAAAACGTTTTTACTCCAAATAAAGCAATTCAACAAATTGAGAGTAAAAATGAACTTATTAAAGAAATTGAAAATGTTGAATCACGTGTTGGACCATATGTTAAATTAGGACTAATTGAAAAATTTGACTCCAAAACAATTAAAGAAACCATAACACTATCAAAAGACAATAATCAGTTAAAGCAACTTCAAACTATACTTGCACCATATATAGAAAGTATTAATGCTAAACTGGAAGCATTAGAAAAAATTAAAGATACTCTTAATGCCTTTATCTCTTCTATAAATAATTATTTTACCAATAAAACAATTTCATTTCACCTAAATACAGGATTTAAACTTAAACAAAATGGTGAAGAAATTGAGTTTTCATATCTCTCATCTGGTGAAAAACAACTTCTTTTACTATTTATAAATACTATCACTTCAGCTGAAATTGCAACTATTTTTATCATCGACGAACCAGAAATTTCATTAAATATAAAATGGCAAAGAAACTTGATTGATACTTTACTAAAATTCAGTAATGAAAAAAATATCCAATATATTTTATCAACCCACTCGCTAGAGCTACTTTCTACAAATATAGATAATGTTACAAAACTAGAAAACCTAAATGGAAGTAAAAAAGAAGCTTAAGGAAGTTATTGCTTTATATAAATTGGAAAAAACACTAACTGATATATTTGTTGAAGGCCCTTCAGACAAAGTTTTTTTTCAAAACTATTTAAAAACGCAAAAAAAAGATAGAACAGTTATTCCTATTGAAATAATAGATTTTACTGAATTAGCAAAAAAAGATAATTTAGGACTTGATATGAAATCGAATAGGAATAAATTAATTGTCTTTTCAGAAATTTTAAAGAATATCTCTCCTACTATAAAGATAAGATGTATCATTGATAAAGATTTTGATGATTATCTAGGTAGTATTTCTAACAATCAACTGCTTCGCACCGATTTTAGTTGTTTAGAGTCGTATCTATTTTGTAAAGACGTTGTTGAAAAATTCCTTGATATAGCCGTAGGTAATTTCCCAATTACTACCGATAAAATCATTGATGAATTATCCAAAGTTCTTAAACCTATATTTGCAATAAGGTTGTTAAAGGAAATAAATTTTAAAGGAGCTAAGCTTATTAAAATTGATGGTAATTTAAATATTGATAAAAAAACAGGTGATATAAATTTTAATGAAGAAGAATATTTAAATAAATTTATCAATAGTAATAATCTAGTGAAAAATTCTAAAGTTATAACAGAAAAGTATCGTGAAATTATTAATAGCTTTACATTAGACATTAGAAATTATATGCAGGGGCATGATTTTATAACTATTTTTTATTTATATATTAATAAAATTAAAAATACTAAAAATTTCAAAGAAGACCAAATTGATAAAATATTATTTTTAACTGTTGAAAGTACATCTCTTAATAGCTTTGAGCTATTTAAAAATATATTAACTGATTAATAGTTAATCATATTATTGAAAATAGGTATTTTTCAATATTTTATTCTCAAAATGAATTCAAAATAATCTATGTGTACTTTAGAATTCATTCAACTTTTTAATTAGCAAGTCACAAAAGGATTTGAATATAAGATAAAAACAAAGCTTTCGGATAGACAAATTACCGAGAGTTAATGTTTGTTGAAAAACTCTACACTTGTGGACAAATCTTGAAGAATTAAAAACTATATAGAAAAAGAGAATATGAACTCATCGATTATCAGGAAGCTATGGAAAACTTTTCATAGCTTTTTTTAGGAAATTGTAAAGGTTTTAAAATTGTTGAGATTCCTGCGGAATGACAAACTGTGTGGATAATCTAAGCGCTCACTTTGTCTTTCCGAAGGAAACTAGACTCTTATTATAAAGAAATAAAATACAATAAGGTTATCAATAGAATTGGGCTTTAATACGATATAAAAAGAAAAATACAAAAGGCTTTAGCCAAAACTTAATTTTAAATTTCGGCTCCTATGTTTGCAAAAGAATAAATTTACATACAAAGCAAAAGGGGTGAGAGAACAGTTTTGGCTAAATAACTCAGGAAGTATATTGTGCTTT
>NZ_QGTV01000014.1:0-134983 GCF_003182335.1 Chryseobacterium sp. AG844
AAAGCACAATATACTTCCTGAGTTATTTAGCCAAAACTGTTCTCTCACCCCTTTTGCTTTGTATGTAAATTTATTCTTTTGCAAACATAGGAGCCAAAACCTAAATAAACTACGTTGGGTTTAGCAAATTAAATTCAGGCTATTGGAAGCTGGAAGTTGCTGTTAATCTTAACATTTATAGAGGTTTTCATAAATTAATGATATCACTATTAAAAAGATGAAAATACAGATAACCAGTTTTTCATAACCTTCAATAGCTTCCTTCTTCAAGCTCCCGGCTTCCAGCCTAATTAAAAGTTAAAATAAATTAAATCTTTATATTTGAATATGCAAAGCCGTATTTCTTCATTTCCACCCATTATTAACGCTCAGTCTGAAATTCTGATTTTAGGATCAATTCCCGGAGTGAAATCACTGGAAAAACAGCAGTATTATGCCCATCCGCAAAATAAATTCTGGAAAATCATTTTTGAATTGCTGAACGAACAATTTACTGATGATTACACACAAAGAATTGAAACGATAAAGAAACATCATATTGCCCTGTGGGATGTCATTGATTCCTGCGAGAGAAAAGGAAGTCTGGATTCTGAAATCAGGAATGAAGAAGCCAATCAGATTGCAGAACTGTTAGAAGAACATCCGAACATCCAAGCTATTTTCTGCAACGGCGGAAAGTCATACAAGAACTTACAGAAACTGCTCGGGAAAGATTATAAGCTGCCCGTTTTTTTATTGCCTTCTACCAGCCCGCTTCATACGGTTTCTTTTGAAAAGAAGCTGGAAGAGTGGAAAAGAATTTTGGAATTTTTGGGTGATTAGGAGTTCTGGAATTCGAGGTGCGGGATTCGGGATATTGACTGGGAGAGTTTGAGAGTTTGGGAATGAGAGGGTTTGAGAGGGAGAAGATAAAGCTAGATTCTTACGGAATGGACAACTGGGACGCTTTATTTATCCGTACACTTTGTCTTTCAGTAGGAATCTATATACTTTATAAACCCAGCCCTCAAACCCTCAAACTCTCCGACTCTCCACCAGCTCCCAGATATTCTCTCAATCCTTCTAACAATTCCAATTGGTTTTTAGTTCTGTCCAGATTGTGTTCAGGATGCGCGATAGAATAATAGGTACTCCCATTCAGATAATCGGTTAAGAAACGAAGTTCCTGAATATAAATGGCGACCTGTGCTGCATAATCGAGATTCTCAGTTTCCAGCGGTGTCAGTTTTTCTTTTAAATGAAATAAAAATCCTTCTTTTACGACTTTATACATTTCAGGGTTGAAATTATCTATGGCACTTCCATCATCTTCCTGGGTGGTATTGGTATACGACTGGATCATCGTTCCAAAATCATATAAAATGGTAGAAATCATTATGGTATCCAGATCAATCACAGCCAGCGGCTTATGATTCTGATCAAAGAGAATATTACTGATCTTTACATCTGCATGAATAATTCTTTTTGGGATCTGATTGTTTTTCTCCATTTCAATCCATCGGTCCGGCAAGGATAAAAGCTGGTTGGTGATTTCAATTTCAGCTTTAGCATTTTCTTTTAACTGAGGAGCCGCATCTTTGAGTGCATTTTTATAATCTATAATCCTCTTCTCAAAATTCAGGAAATTGGGAAGAGAATCTTCAATGGCAGGCAGTTTTTCAGTATTTACCGTATTGAGAAAATAACTGAAGGTTTTAGCAGCATCAAAAGCCGTCTGCAAAGAGGGAGCAGTAAGGAATGTTATACTGTTTTCTATAAAATTGAGCATACGCCATGGCTGGCCATTTTTATCTTTTACCAGAATTTTACCGGTAAGAGAAGGAACAGGTTCTATAATTTCAAATTGATAATGATTTGACCTGAGAACTTGATTAATCATTAAATGGTTATTAACGACCACTTCCGGCTGTTTAAAAACATGATTGTTGATTTTCTGCAGAATAAACTTTTTCCCCTGGCCTTTATCCTCCAGAAGATAGGTGGTATTGATCAACCCGTCAGTAATAGGAGTAAGGTCATAACTATCCGTACCGATAAATTCAGCAACAATATCATTTAGCTCCATAGATTTTCCGGGTATCTGTTGTTTTTAATCTCTGAAATCAGAAAATCTTTAACTTCCTTTTTATCATCAGCATACGTAACTCCCATCCATGGGCAAGGAGATACTTTTACCTTTACCTTTACTCTGTTTTCATCCATCATTCTTTGTACTGCAGAAGGAATATAAAATTCCTGATCAGGCAGTGGATCAGATTCTATGAAATCATAAAAATAGGTGTCCAGATAACAGAAAATGTGTGGGTGGAAAATAAAAAAATTCATGGATACCAAGGTGTCAGGATCCAGTTGTATACTTTCTCCGTTCTCAATGTAAACAATTGAGTTATTTATTCTTTGAATGGATGTTTGTTCCACTACTTTGATCAGGTAGTTTTCAGCATCCAGCGTACATATTCCTCTGGCTACAGTACCATTTCCACTCAATGTTGTACCCACAGGATAAGCAATCATTCCTAATTGTGTATCTGATATATGATGATGGTTAATTTCATGTGCAGCGAGCTGATACACTTCTTTTCCATAGAAATCATCCGCGTTGATCATCACAAAAGGTTCCTGTATTGAATATTTGGCGCACAGTACGGCATGAGCGGTTCCCCATGGCTTATTACGATCGGGATAATCAAAACCTTCCAGTGAAATAGGAATGCTGTCTATCTCCTGATATACCCAGATCAATTCAAAATTTTTAGCTTTTGAAATGCCGTTGAGCCTTTCAATATAACTTTCAGGAATCAGTTTGTTGACAATAATAACGACTTTTTGGAAACCGGCTTCCAGTGCATCAAAGATGGAATACTCAAGAATTGGCGAACCGTTATCGAGTATTCCGTCTACCTGTTTAAGCCCCTTGTATCTGCTTCCTAATCCGCCTGCCAGTATAAGTAATGTTTTCTTAGAACTCATCGGTCATTCCAAATACAGGTTTACGGGTTTTCCATTTTCCATTGGTGAAATCAGGAATATCAACTACCTGACCGCCTTTGGCAATAGACTCTTCGCTTAATGGTGTAATTGAATACCACAATGCAAGATCATACACATCCATCGGGAACTCTATATTCCGTTTGATACATTCAATAAAAGTATTCATCACAAAGAAATCCATTCCGCCATGTCCGGCACCTGCAGCAGTAGCTTCAAACTTTTTCCACATCGGATGATCGTGTTCTTTCATCCATTTTTCAGTATTGTCCCAACGGTGGGTATGGTTCATGGTTTTTTCAAAATAAATATGTCCCTGGTTGAAATCTCCCCATCCGAAATCCTGCCACAACCCTTCGGTTCCCTGAACTCTGAAACCAAGATCATAAGGTCTTTGTAAGCTTGTATCATGAGTAAGAAGAATGGTTTCTCCATTGGCACAGGCAATCTGAGTGGTTACAATATCTCCCTGGTTGAATTTTACTTTGGCATTAGGATGGTTTTCTCCCCCTTTGGGATGCTCAACAATATATTTATGAAGCCCTACAGATTTTGAAGAGAATGAAGAAAGCCTTGTTAAACGGTTCCCTCTGTTGATATCCATCATCATTGCAACCGGACCTAATCCATGAGTAGGATAAAGCTCGCCGTTACGCTTAACATAATGTTCAGTTCTCCATTTTGCCTCACTGAAGCCTTTTTCTCCAAACTCAGCACCGGAATTGTATGGAGTAACTCCGTCATTGAAAAGAACACCTCTCAGATCATGCTGATAACCGCCTCTTCCATGTACCAGTTCTCCGAACATTCCTTTACGGACCATATTCAGGATGGCCATAATATCTCTGCGATAGCATACGTTTTCCATCATAAAGATAGGAACTTTCGTCTCCTCATATACCTTTACAAATTCCCAGCAGTCCTGAAGCTTTATCGCCCCGGAAACTTCCATGCCTACAATTTTTTTAGCACGCATAGCTTCCACACCCTGGGTAAGATGCCATTCCCATGGAGTAGCGATCACAACAGCATCTATTGTTTTTAATTTCAACAGATTTCTATAATCGTATTCCCCGTTGGAAAACTCCTGAGCTGCCGGTTTATTGTTGTCTTTTAAGATTTTTTGAGACGCGGCAAGCATTCTTTTTTCCGGATCTGCAAATGCAACAATCTCTACATCATTACGTTTTGCCAGTAATTTCACATGTTCCTGACCACGAAGACCTACGCCGATAAAACCTACACGGACTTTTTTATCTGTTTTAAAATCATTGGAATAAGCAAATAAAGAATTGGGTAAAACCAATGCCCCAAAGCTTGCTAAAGCGGCAGTCTTAAG
This sequence comes from Chryseobacterium sp. AG844, assembly GCF_003182335.1. Taxonomy (NCBI): domain Bacteria; kingdom Pseudomonadati; phylum Bacteroidota; class Flavobacteriia; order Flavobacteriales; family Weeksellaceae; genus Chryseobacterium; species Chryseobacterium sp. AG844. Next base: position 4,328 of record NZ_QGTV01000014.1, read on the forward strand.
AAAGTTTCTGCGGGAGTTACTATTGTCCATCTATTTTTTTTTAAATATATTAAAACTTTTGTAAATCCCGTGAAGGTGATAGATAATAAGAGAATGAAGTGATGAAGGTGGTTTGTAAGAATTTGAGGCTTATTGGATTTTAAAATTGAACAGTTTTGTAGTTATTAAAATATAGATTATTAATTTTCACTTTTTTAGCAGTTTTGCTCATTTGTATTTTTTATTAAATATTTTGTTATCTGCATGAAATTTATTGATTGATCAATGCCTTTCCCAAGGTCAGCTATTTTGAACCCGGATTTGGCAGCGTACTTATTGTTCCGGTGGTTTCATCATAGTTGAAACCTGCCTTATCCAGATATTCTTTCAAAGGAATAGGATGATGGGTGCCTTCTATATAATCTCTGGAGAATGTACGTATTTCAGGATAAGTCATTTTTGTAATCTCACCAAAAAGTTCATTATCATTAAAGTATGTACACTAAATCTCTTCAAAATTTGTCTCTTTTATTTTTCCATATAATATACCTCTTCATAAGGCTGAATCAGTACCCATCCGTGACCTGAGAATTTCATCTGAAACTCTTCGCCGCTTCCTCTGCCGATAAGGCTTTTGAAAGAAACATTGGTTTTCAGTTCCGGGCTGAGGTTTCCGGACCATGCCACAGTAGCATTCGGATCTGTAAATACAGGTGTATCAGGAGTTACAAGTAAAGTTAAAGGATCTCCGTGAGTCGTAATAGCAATATGTCCCGTTCCTGAAAGTTTGGCCTGGAAAAGACCTCCGGACATCATTCCAGCGATGCTTTTCAGCATAGTAATATCACTTTTTACACTTTGTTCATGGGCAAGAATATCATTTCCGTTTACACAAACAGATTCATTGTTCAGATAGAGAATACGGACTTTCTTCCCGGAATCAGCAACATATAATTTTCCGGTTCCTTCTGCTTTCATCAACCTTGCACCTTCACCGCTGATCGCTTTCTTCAAAAGATTTCCAAGTCCTCCGGAAAGCATTCCCTGCCTTTCAAAATTGATATTTCCCACATAACTTACCATACTTCCTCTTTTGGTCCATACCGCCTGATTATTAAGGTTGATTTCCAGAAGATGCTTTGTTTCCAGCTCAAAATAATCTCTTTGTTGTGGATTTTCTTTTGTTTCGTTGATAAATGCTTCTATTGAATATTTGCTCATAATGATAATTTTATCGGTTGATGTATAGTGTTATTATTTTAGTTTGTCGAGTTTATACTCCCTTTTGTTACTTTTAGGATTCAGATCCACAAATTCATACGCTTCAAAACCGGCAAGTCTGGCTTTGAACATCTCAGTTGCCTTTTCCAGTGACCAGGTTTTAGGATAATGAAAGCCTTCAAATTGCGCATAGAAAATTTCTGCTTTGAAATCATGTGAAAACTCATAATCGCCTGCGTAGGTCAATGCTATTTTGCCTGTCCATATAATATCATACCGGTGATTCTCTTTTTTTGAAAACCGGATCTGATGTCCGGCACAGCTGTCATGCCCCAGCAGGTAGATGTTGAAAGCAAGATCGTCATCATCAGAATGGTGTTCAGACGGAAGATCATTACTGAAAAGATCATTTTGAACAACAACATCGAAATCTAATTTTTCATCAAGATTATTAATTCTGATTCCTCTCTGTTCACCCCAATAGTTGGATGAGAGTGTACAGGCATGATAGTTTCTCCATACGATTTTGGAGTCCCAGTCGGACAGATCTTCGTCTTCTTCTTCATTGTTTTCATTGTCATTGGCATAATATTTTTCAGTTTTTAAATGAAAATCAAACCAGATAAATCCAGATTCATCAATTCTTCCACTCCAGCTGAAATTTTCAATTGTATGACCGTCAGGATACGGATTATCAATGAAGTATATTTTACTTACAGGTTCCATATTGAATTTTAATTTTTCCAAAAATACTCTTTTTATATCTTGAAACTCCCCGTAAAATCACGGTTTTATGTTTGATTGTAAATAATACTTGACAAAGGGGTGTTCAATGTCGTATATTTGCACTCCGAAAATTACACCTTGTAATTTCAATAATTTTTAAACCGTAATTTAAAAAATGAAAACATCAGATTTTAATTTTGATCTTCCTGCGGAATTATTAGCAGAACACCCATCAGAGCACAGAGACGAAGCGAGATTAATGGTACTTGATAGAAAAACACAGACTATCGAGCACAAATTATTCAAGGACGTTGTGGATTATTTTGATGAAGAAGATTTGTTCATCTTCAACAATACAAAAGTTTTCCCTGCACGTCTTTACGGAAATAAAGAAAAAACAGGTGCTAAAATTGAAGTTTTCTTATTAAGAGAGCTTGATAAAGAAACCAGAGTTTGGGATGTTTTGGTAGATCCTGCAAGAAAAATCAGAATTGGTAACAAATTATTCTTCACTGAAGATGAGTCTTTGGTAGCTGAGGTTATTGATAACACAACTTCAAGAGGAAGAACATTAAGATTCTTATTCGACGGATCTTACGACGAATTCAGAACAAAACTAAAAGAATTGGGAGAAACTCCACTTCCAAAATATATCAAAAGAGCTGTAGAACCTGAAGATGCAGAGAGATATCAGACAATCTATGCAAAAGTAGAAGGAGCAGTAGCTGCCCCTACAGCAGGTCTTCACTTCTCTAAGCATTTGATGAAGAGATTGGAGATCAAAGGGATCAATTTTGCTGAAGTTACCCTTCACGTGGGATTGGGAACATTCAACCCGATTGAGGTAGAAGATCTTTCCAAACATAAAATGGAGTCTGAAGAAATCATTATCGATGAGAAAAATGCTGCCATCATTAACAAAGCGGTAGAATCTCACAGAAGAGTATGTGCAGTAGGTACTACTACCATGAGAGCATTGGAAACTTCTGTTTCTTCAAACAAAAAAATCTCTGCTTTCAACGGATGGACAAACAAATTCATTTATCCTCCTCACGATTTCGGAGTAGCGAACTCAATGATTACGAACTTCCACACACCGAAGTCTACTTTAATCATGATGATTGCTGCATTTGCCGGAAGAGATTTTGTAATGCATGCTTATGAAGAAGCCGTAAAAGAAAAGTATAAATTCTATTCTTACGGTGATGCAATGTTAATTCTATAAAAAAGATAATAGGTAAAAGGTTGCAGGTAATAGTATCTGCAACCTGCCACCTAAAATCTACAACCTTACAATGAAAGATATCCGTACATTATCACTAGACCAGCTTAAAGACTACTTTGTGTCTTTAGGAGAAAAGCCGTTTCGTGCGAAACAGGTCTATGACTGGCTATGGAGTAAAAACCTCCATTCGATTGACGAAATGACGAATCTTTCAAAATCACTTCGTGAGAGAATTTCGGAAGAATATACCATTAATCCTGTTTCCGTAGACCTTCTTCAAAAAAGCTCTGACGGAACCATCAAAAACGGAGTGAAACTTCATGACGGACTGATGGTGGAATCTGTTCTTATTCCTACAGAAACAAGAACAACAGCCTGTGTATCTTCGCAGGTAGGATGCTCATTAAACTGCGAATTCTGTGCTACAGCAAGACTGAAAAGGATGAGAAACCTTGAAGTTGCTGAAATTGTGGATCAGGTAGCCCTGATTGACAGCCAGAGCAGAATGTATTTCGACAGACCGCTTTCCAATATCGTATTTATGGGAATGGGAGAGCCGATGATGAATTACAAAAACGTAGTGGAAGCCATCAAAAAAATTACCCAGCCGGAAGGATTGGGAATGTCTCCAAGAAGAATTACCGTTTCTACATCCGGTATCCCTAAGATGATCAAAATGCTTGCAGATGATGAACTGCGCGTGAAACTGGCTTTATCCCTTCATTCTGCTATCGAATCCAAGCGCAATGAAATTATGCCTTTCTCTGATAAGTTCCCATTGACGGATATTATGGATGCTCTTCAGTATTGGTATCAAAAAACAGGTTCTGTGATTACTTTTGAATACTGCGTATGGAAAGGAATCAATGACGGTGATGAAGACATTAAAGCTTTAATCAAATACTGCAAACAGGTTCCTTCAAAAGTAAACCTGATTCAATACAATCCGATCGGGGACGGAAAATATGACCAGTGTAACAAGCAGGCAGAAGAAAATTACATCCGTCAGCTTGAAAATGCAGGGATTACTGTAATGGTAAGAAGAAGCCGTGGAGGTGATATTGATGCCGCTTGCGGACAGTTGGCCAACAAAACAACAGATTAAAATTTCCTTAAAAAAAGCCTAAAACTTTCTTAAAAAATAGCCTAAAACCCTACCTTTGCACAAATTATTTTGTGATGATGGATTTTCTTATGAGCGAGGACGGGCTGGAAAATGTGTATGCATGGGCTATCCCATTGCATGCCACTGTCATTTTAGCTGAAATGATTTACAGCCACGTTTCAGAAGTTAAGTTATATAGCGGGAAAGATCTTGCCACCAATGTTTATCTTGCATTGATGAACTTTGGTCTTGACCTTATCATGAAGGCATTTGCCATGGGCGTAATGTTTTTCTTTTATCATCACAGGATTTTCTCATGGGATCTTAGTATCTGGTATCTGCTGGCTTGTTTTATCATCACAGATTTTGCCTATTATGTGCTGCATTATGTGGACCACCGTTCCAGAGCATTCTGGGCAGTTCATATTACGCACCATAGCTCAGAATATTTTAATCTGACAACAGGATTCAGAAGTCCTGTATTACAGCCGCTTTACAGATATTTATATTTTTCACCGCTGGCGTTTTTAGGATTCAACCCGTGGCATATTATGGTGGCATACGCTATCGGACAGGTGTATGGGACATGGGTACACACGCAAACAGTGAAGAGTATGGGATTCCTGGAATATATTCTGGTAACACCGTCTCATCACCGTGTACACCATGCTTGTAACGTAAAATACCTGGATAAAAACATGGGAATGTGTCTCATTATCTGGGATAAAATATTTGGAACCTTCCAAAAAGAAGATCCGAATGTACCTGTGAAATATGGAATCTATCCAAAAATGCCGGATAACAGACCGGATACGGTATTATTTTATGAATGGAGAAAAATCTGGAAAGATCTGAAGCAGCCTGGATTAAAATTTACAGACAGAATCAATTATATTTTCAATTCACCGGGATGGAGACATGATGGAACGGGAAAAACGGTAAGGCAATATCAGAAAGAGTATTTTGCAAAACAGGCACAAAAGAAAGAACAACAGCAAAATCAGAAAGAGCAGAAAACGGCTTAACTTCTGATTTAAATCAATAGAAATCTAAGGGAAAAGCGGACTATTTTAGTCCGTTTTTCTATTTTTAGAATGGGCATTTTCAAAGGCTATACAGTATTTATATTCCACAGGAATCCACACTCTCCCCTCAAACCTGCATCCCGAAACCCGTATCTCGCATCACTTGCAAACGCTTTTAGCTCAAACCCTCCAACTCTCTAACTCACAATAAAACCTTATTTTTGTCTTATGAAAAAACTCCTTCTGATTGTTGCTCTTTTCGTTGGCCAATCTGCATTTTCCCAGCGGACTGATTTTCTGAAAATAAAAAAATACAGAATAAACTACCTTGATGATAAAATTCAGGAAACTTCAGGACTGAATATTTTAAACGGAAGATTGTATACATTCAATGACAGTGGAAATCCTGCCGAACTTTTTGAATTGGATAAAAAAAGTGGGGAAATTATCAGGATACTGAAAACCAATTTAATCAATACAGATTGGGAAGCGTTAGCCAATGACGGAGAAAATTTTTATATCGGGGATTTCGGAAACAATACCGGAACAAGAAAGGATCTGACGATTTACAAAGTTCCATACGAACGTCTCGATGAGTCTAATGCCATTAAAATTCCAGGTTCGGAAAGGGCCTTAGATGGAACGAAAATTTTGTTTTATTATCCTGAACAGACCGAATTTATTGCTAAAAACACAAAGAACGATTTCGATGCAGAAGCTATGATTTATCTGAATGGAAAGCTGCATATATTTACCAAAGAGTGGGCTTCAAAAGCAACCTCACATTATATCGTAGATCCTGAACTATCAGAACTGCAAAAAGCAGAAAAAATAGAAACCTATAAAACAGGTTTTATAGTTACAGATGCCTCTTATTTTGATAAAAAGCTTTATTTGATAGGATATACCAAGAAAACAGAAGTCTTTTTAGATATTTTTACAGAAACAGAACACGGAATATTTTTTAAAGAAAAACCAAAGCACTATTACCTCGGGACTGCGCTTTCATTAGCACAAATTGAGGGAATAAGTGCAGATGAAACGGGAATTTATATTTCAGGGGAAAAGTTCAGATCTCCGTTGGGAACTACAAAACCTTCATTTTATTTTATCCCGAAAGAACAACTCAAAGATTAATTTGTCTTAAAATTGAGCGAAAAAAATTATCTTTGTGAGAATTAATAATTATTCACCCAGCATCGCAGATTGTGGCAAACATTGTAGAAGAGATTAAACGACCGATCAATGATGAAATGAAACTTTTTGAACAGAAGTTTTATGAGTCAATGCAGAGTAAAGTAGCTTTATTGGATAAAGTAACCCGTTTTATTGTTACCACCAAAGGAAAGCAGATGCGTCCTATGTTTGTGTTTCTTTGTGCCAAACTGGTGGGTGAGGTGACGGAAAAAACATACCGCGGTGCTTCTATGATCGAACTGATCCACACCGCTACTCTGGTACATGATGATGTGGTGGATGAAAGTTTTAAACGTCGTAATTTCTTTTCAATCAATGCATTGTGGAAAAATAAAATTGCGGTTTTGGTGGGGGATTACCTTTTATCAAAATCAGTTTTACTATCTACAGACCACAAAGATTATGATCTGCTTGGGGTTATTTCCAGAACCATCCGTGAAATGTCTGAAGGAGAACTTCTGCAGCTTGAAAAAGCAAGAAAACTGGATATCACAGAAGAGGTTTACTATGAAATTATCCGGCAGAAAACAGCTACTCTGATTGCAGCATGTTGTGAAATAGGAGTTCTTTCCAACAATGCTGATGAAGCTCTTGCCAAGAAGATGATGGATTTCGGTACTTTTACCGGTATGGCATTTCAGATTAAAGATGACCTTTTCGACTATTTGAGTTCAAACGTCATAGGAAAGCCTGTAGGAATTGATATTAAAGAACAGAAAATGACACTGCCTTTGATTCATACCTTAAAGATCGCCAGTGAAAAAGACAGAAAGTACTATTTCGATACCATAAAACGATATAATAACAATCCTAAGCGTGTAAAAGAGCTTATAGAATTTGTTAAAAGTTCAGGTGGATTGGATTATGCCATTACAGTGATGAAAGAATTTCAGCAGAAAGCAAAAGATATTCTGAATGAGTTTCCGGATTCTGAAGCAAGAAAATCGCTGCATATTATGCTGGATTATGTCATTGAAAGAAAATTCTGATAGTAACACTTTTTGGTCAGTTTTAATTTTTTTATTCTCCTTTTTCCTGTAATCACGCATGGTGTAACGGATCCTCATTATTGAAAGAAAAATAATCGTATCTTCCAATAATTCAATGAGTTGTGATTAGTTTGCTTTTTTATAAGATTAAATTACTGTAAATTAATATTTTGCATCAATTAAGCAAAATAATTACTAATAATTCATTGATTTTCAATATAATTTTTGTTTATTTGTGGTTAGAAAAAAACAACAAATAATGAGAAAAATTCAAACAATGATGATAGCGTGTGCTATCAGTTCAAGCTTCATCGCGTACGCACAAGTGGGAATAGGTACTCAAAATCCCCAGACAACTTTTCATATTGACGGTTCTAAAGACAATCCTGCAACAGGAATTCCTTCTGTGGCTCAACAGGATAATGATTTCAGTGTAACTTCAAGTGCTAAAGTAGGGATTGGTACGGTTTCACCCACTGAAAAATTAGATGTTGCGTCTGGAAATGCCCGTATCCGTAATATTAATTCGAATATTGGTATCGGAGGAACCGACAGGGTAGTTGTAGCTGATGCTACCGGAATTCTGAAGACCATAGATTTTACTGCTTATTCACTGTTTCATGCGCGTTTAGCAGCGAATCAGAACATCAGTTCTTCTACGATCACGACTTTATTATTCGCAGCACCGATAGCGACTTCCCCTTTCTATTCTTATAATACCGGAACTGGGGTGATGACTTTTAACCAGCCTGGAAATTATCTGGTAACGCTGCAGGCAAGTTTTACCAATATGCCCGCAGGAACACAGCTGCTCATCGGTATCAGACCTGTACCGGATGCGAATTATCTGGGAAGAGGAAGCCATTATAACGCAGTTGCTGCTTCGGGAACTGTAGGTGAACTGATGAATTATACAACCGTGGTTGTTGCGCCTACAGCTGGGTATCAGATCCGTTTTACGGCAGCGCCGAATCAAAATTCTACGATTATTTCGACAGAAACCGGATCTACAGGAAGTGGAAATGTTACCAATGTAACTGTTCAGAAGATCTGATTCTATTTTTACTTTAATTAAACTAAAGTGCTGTATATAGATTTTCGGGAAACTGAAAATGTATATACAGCACTTTTCTTATTAGATTCAGAATCTGATAGTGATTCAGTGTAAAAAATAAGAAAAGAACTGCTTAATGAATTCTTGTATTTTCATATAATTATCCTTATTTATTACCTTCGATTGCTTAATTAAGCGAAAAATTTAAATTAAATAATTTTCAGGGTTACAATGATAACGGCTAGAACTATACAAAATAAAGCGATTAAAAATAAATAATCCGCAATGTTCTCAAACGTGTATTCCCGCTTACTATTTTTTGTTCTGATTGCCAGAAAGGAAAAGAAACAGCTGCAGGCAAAAAGAATACAGGCAAATCCTGCAAATTCGTCCAAATAGGTATGCTGACTGATTTTAGAGATTTTCAATGAGGTGATAATGAGTAGGGAAAATCCTAAAAGATTGCTGGAAGCATTCAATATATGTGGCGATTTTTTTTCCATCTTTTACATTTTTTTTCAAAATAAAGCACATTTTTTTTTATTATCAAATTTTTAAAAAAGATTATTAAAAATTAAAATTAATTTAAAAAGTGTATATTAGCAAAATACTTGAAGATTAAAAACTTTTTTACTTAGCTATGCAAACAACCTATATTGAAACACAGCAAATATCCTTTCAAGATTTTAAAAATCAGATACTTGAAGACTACAGGTTAGGAAGGATCTCTCGTGAAATGTCTTATCTCGGAAGGAGAGAAGTACTCACTGGAAAAGCTAAATTTGGAATTTTTGGGGATGGAAAAGAACTTCCTCAGCTTGCAATGGCGAAAGTTTTCAGAAATGGAGACTTCCGTTCAGGATATTACAGGGATCAGACTTTTGCATTGGCAATAGATGCCTTGACGGTAGAAAGTTTCTTTGCGCAGATGTATGCAGATACCAGCGTGGAAAGAGAACCTGCTTCAGCCGGAAGACAAATGAACGGGCATTTCGCAACAAGAAGTTTACATGAAGATGGAAGCTGGAAAGATCTGACAGCTCAGAAAAATATTTCTTCCGATATTTCTCCTACAGCAGGGCAGATGCCAAGATTATTGGGATTGGCTCAGGCTTCAACTATTTATAAAAGCGTAAAATTTGACGGTTCAGAAAAATTCTCAAGAGAAGGGAACGAAATTGCTTTCGGAACCATTGGGGATGCTTCTACAGCAGAAGGACACTTCTGGGAAACCTTGAATGCTGCATGTGCTCTTCAGGTTCCAATGATTGTTTCTATCTGGGATGATGGGTATGGTATTTCAGTTCCTACAAAAAACCAGAGAGCAAAAGCGGATATCAGTGAAATGCTAAGTGGTTTCCAGAGAAAAGAGGGAGAAAACCAGGGATGTGAAATTATTCAGGTGAGAGCCTGGGATTATCCTGCATTATTAGATGCATACGCTAAGGCAGAACATTTTGCAAGAACAGAAAGTGTACCGGTGGTAGTACATGTGGTAGACGTTACTCAGCCACAGGGACATTCTACATCCGGATCTCACGAAAGATATAAAAACGAAGAGCGTCTTGCATGGGAAGCTGAGTATGACGGTCTGGCGAAATTCAAAGAATGGATCCTGAACTATTCTATCGAAATTGATGGGAAAGAAGAAGTGATTGCTACAGCTGAAGAACTGGAGGCTATTGATGAAGAAGCGAAAAAAGCAGCAAAAGCCGGACAGAAAGCAGCCTGGGAAAATTATCAGAAAGCCATTTCAGAACTTATTCAGTCTGTTTTACCTTTAGTAGAAAACCTTAAAGGGCAGAATGCTGAAGTTGAAAATTATATCGCTCATTTCAACAAATTGGTTTCAAAAGCTAAAAAAGACATCTTCCATCTGGTAAGACAGACTTTACTGGCGACAAGAGGAACAAATTCTGCGGAAAGAAATCAGCTGATGCAGAAATACAATGAAGTATCTGCTGTTGAAAAAGATAACTATTCTTCTCACTTATATTCTCAGTCCCAATGGAAAGCTGAGAATGTTCAGGAAATCAAACCTGTATATTCTGACAGTTCCGAAGAGGTAGATGGAAGAGTAGTGATCAGAAACAATTTTGACAAAATTTTTGAAAAATATCCTGAAACTTTAATCTTTGGAGAAGATACCGGAAACATTGGTGACGTCAACCAGGGATTGGAAGGAATGCAGGAGAAATATGGCGCTTTACGTATCGCTGATACAGGAATCCGTGAAGCAACAATTCTTGGACAGGGAATTGGTATGGCGATGAGAGGTTTAAGACCCATTGCTGAAATCCAGTACTTAGACTACGTTCTTTACTGTTTACAGGGAATGAGTGATGATCTGGCAACGGTACATTACAGAACGAAAGGAGGCCAGAAAGCTCCGTTGATTATCAGAACAAGAGGTCACAGATTAGAAGGAATCTGGCACTCAGGTTCTCCAATGGCTGGTATTCTGAACCTTTCAAAAGGTATTTTGGTATTGGTTCCTAGAAACCTTACGAAAGCAGCAGGATTCTACAACACAATGCTTCAGGCTGACGAACCTGCAATCATCGTAGAATGTCTGAACGGATACAGATTAAAAGAAAAACAACCGGATAACTTAGGCGAATTCACTGTTCCTGTAGGGAAAATTGAAGTGACAAAAGAAGGAAAAGATGTTACATTGGTCACTTACGGATCTACCTGGAGAATTGTAACGGAAGCAGCTAACGAATTGGAAAAATTAGGAATTTCCGCAGAGGTAATTGATATCCAGTCATTGATTCCTTTCGATTTATCCCACGAAATTGCTGAAAGTGTTAAGAAAACCAACAGATTAGTAGTGATTGACGAAGATGTGGAAGGGGGAACTACAGGATTCATCTTACAGCAGATCCTTGAAAAGCAGAAAGCTTTCAGATACCTGGATTCAGATCCGTTGACGATCTCCGCCAATGATCACAGACCAGCATATGCAAGTGATGGTGACTACTTTAGTAAGCCGTCTGCAGACGATATGGTAGAAAAAATCTACGCTATGTTTAATGAAACAAATCCTCAGAAATATCCAGCTATATTTTAATTGGGATTTTAGATAAATATGAAACCGCTTCCTTTTTGGGAGCGGTTTTTGTTTGCTAATCCTCTTCCGCCAACGCAATCCTTAGTGTATTCAAAGTATTCATCAGCGTTACACTTGCCGTAAGTTCTACAATTTCCCGATCTGTGAATTGCTTTGCAAGTTTTGCTTTAATTTCCAGCCAGTCATCTTTACCATAAGTGAGAGCTTCAGCCCAGCTTAAAACAAGCTTTTGTTGATCATTGAAGCTATTGGTATGTTTCCAGCCCGGAAGTCTGTTGATGAGATCCTGTTCAAAGCCAAAATCAGAGAGTTCTTTAGCGTGATAACTGCAGCAATAGGCACATCCATTGATTTGAGAAACACGCAGTTCCACCAAGGCAATTAGTTTTTCATCAATTCCGGATTTTCTAATGCTGTTGTGGGCTCTGTAGAGATTTCCAATGGTTTCTTTTGCAATTTCTTTGTAATTCATAATGAACATTTTTCTGCAAATTTGCATCAGAAATAGTTTTGAAACTATATGCTTACATTTTGGTGATATACTTACCTTTTTGAAAGTGTTATCCAAGATAAAAGGCTATCAAACATTGACAGCCTTTTTATTCTTTACATCTTCATTCAGAAAAGCACAATCTTTATCTTCATGCTGTCCTTTCACCTGATATTTAGCTTCCCATTCCTCCAGTAAATAAAGAATAGGCAGCAGAGCCAATCCTTTTTCTGTAAGGGAATATTCTACTCGGGGAGGAAGTTCTTTAAACTCTTCACGGATCACCAATCCATCGGTTTCCATTTCTCTAAGCTGATCAGTTAATACCTTCCTGGAAATAACATTAATGCGTACTGCCAGTTCTCCAAAACGTAATTTTCTGTCTTTAATCACCAGAACAATAATAGGCTTCCATTTGCTTCCCAAAGCGGCCATGGCCTTACCCAGAGGGCAGCTGTATTGCATTAATTCATTCTTTTTCATAGAGAGATCTTTATTTTAATATCATATGAAACTGCAGTTTCATATGTTACTTTGATGTTACTAATGTAAGTTACTGCGAAGTTACCACTATTTTTTTAATAAAAGATACAAAAATGAACTATTATTAGTTACTTTGTGTAACAATTATAAAATATAAATTTAAATATGAGCACATCATCATTATTTAAACCGTTTCAATATAAGAATTTACAGCTTAAAAATAGGATTGTAATGGCTCCAATGACCAGAGCACAGTCTGACAATGGAGTTCCCACTCAGAATATTGCAGATTATTATGGAAGAAGAGCTGCTTCAGAAGTAGGATTGATTCTTTCCGAAGGAACTGTTATCAACAGACCTGGATCAAAAAATATGCAGAATATCCCGGATTTCTATGGAACAGAAGCTTTGAATGGCTGGAAAAACGTCATTGATACTGTACATCAGAATGGAGGTAAAATGGGTCCTCAGATCTGGCACGTTGGAGATACAAGAATGACAGAAGACTATCCGTTGGTTCCAATGGAAAAAGCTTCTACGATGACCATTGAAGATATCCAGGATACCATTGCACAGTTTGCTGCGTCTGCAAAGTCAGCGAAAGATCTTGGTTTTGACTGTATTGAAATTCATGGCGCTCACGGATACCTCATCGACCAGTTTTTCTGGGAAGTAACCAATACCAGAACCGATGAATATGGCGGTAAAACATTGAAAGAAAGAAGCAGATTTGCTGTAGAAGTAGTAAAAGCAATCAGAGCAGCAGTAGGAGAGGACTTTACCATTATTATCCGCCTTTCCCAATGGAAGCAGCAGGATTATAAAACCAGACTGGCATTCACTCCAAACGAAATGGAAGACTGGTTATTACCATTAAAAGAAGCTGGTGTGGATATTTTCCACTGCTCACAGCGTCGTTTCTGGGAGCCTGAATTTGAAGGTTCTGACTTAAACTTTGCAGGATGGGCTAAAAAAATTACCGGACAGCCAACCATTACCGTAGGTTCTGTAGGTTTAAACGGAGACTTCCTGAATGCTTTTGCAGGACAGGGAACAGAAAAAAGAGACCTTACAGAATTGATCAGAAGACTTGACAATGAGGAATTTGACCTTGTTGCGGTAGGTAGAGCTATTCTTCAGGATTACCAGTGGGTACAGAAGATCAAAGACGGCAATACAGAAGCTCTTCTGGATTTTTCAGCAGAAAGCATGGGCGTTTTATTTTAATATCAACAAGGAATGGTGAATTCGTTTCGCAGTGTTTTTTTAACAGCATAATTTATTCATTTGTGAAAAGGAATTGACGATTCAATCTGGTATTAAATCAGCATAAATTCACTTTATTTTATATTTAATTTTCACCTATTTATTAAAGAACCGGCTTTCAGGATTTCCTGAAAGCCGGTTTTGTAAATTTATGGACACCCAACTGAATCCAGGACACATTTCCAGCGGGGAGGGATTCCATTGCTGCCAGGAATGTAGCAGGCTGTAGTCCCTTCCGGACAATCAGGAGCATTTCCACCATTGATTTTTTTTAGATCTGATTTTAATAATTTTCTTAGATTTTTCATAGGTAATAATTTGTTGATTTACACAAATATAATATTTTTTGAAAACGCAACAACACTTTACAGATAATAATGTGAAATACATTATTTTAATATGACAAGATAAAAAATAAACCCGCTCACAGTATTTCAATGAGCGGGTTTTAACAGATTTAAATATCTAAAACTGCCTGTAAGATGGCAGAAATGATTTCCTTATAAACCAATATTCCTGGTCGGTTTCAATTGTTTTAAGATACTTTTTGGGATGGCATTCCTGTGAACAAGAATTGCTGTTGATTTGTATTCAACATATGGTCTTGTTACATAAATATATCCGGCAAAATCATTGGTTACTCCCCATGAATTTTTTACCATATAATATTCTTTACCAGTCTGGTCTTTTGCGAGTCCTACGATATGCATACCGTGGTCATCCGTTGTAGAAAGGTTATTAAGTGCTTTCTGACGCATGTCTTCAGTGATTGTTTTATCTTTTTTAGGCTCTGTAAACAAAGTCTGCTTGTTCTCTGCAGTAATTTGGTCAAGATCCATATCCGGAACATAAGCTACACCATTTTTGTAAGAAAAATAAGGCTCAGAAACGTCAGTTGCCCAACCCACAGAATATCCTTTATTTACAGCGTTATCAATAATTGCAGTAAGATCTTTCATCGGAACATTCCAGTCAGAATCGTGGCTCCAGTTATCAGGAATCGGAACTACAAATTTTTGAAAATATGGATAATCTTTATAAGAAGATAATTCCACATAATCTTCAGGGTTGATTCCTACTACTTCTTTAGCAAATGTTTTCGGAGTATAGTTTTTTCCTTCATAAGTGAAGTTAGCAGGTACTTTGCCTAAATATTCATCAAGAATAGCATCTACAGAATCCATCCAGTTGTCTGTAAGCTTTCCTTTTGAAGAAGCCTGAACAAGGCTGTCAAGAACCGGCTTCAGTTTTCCCTGCATTTCCTTGAAGTTATTGGTAGTCTGTCCTGCTTTTAATCCTGTGTAAACATCCTGAGGAACTGCTCCATACTTTTTGTACATATTGATTACGTCGTGAAGTTCTCCTCCGTCACCCCAGCTGATAGCGCCATTATTCAAAACATATAATTTTGCTTTATCATGGTAAGAATTTCTTGCGGTAAAGATTTCAGCAAGATCTACAGGTTTTTTGCCCATTCTCTGCATTTCAGATTCAAGGAAAGAGTTTCCGGAGTAGCTCCAGCAAGTTCCTGATGAACCCTGGTTCTTTACAGAAGTCGCACCCACGTCTTTTAACGTTGTGAACTGAAAATTAGCATTTTGTGATTGGTTGTTTTTTAACTTGTTGATTAAGTCATCTTGGGCAAACATCATACTTCCTGCAGACAAAACAAAAAGTAATGATGCAATTTTGGCATTTTTCATTACTATAAAAAGATTATTTGTATTAATAGTCGTTGATAATAGAGATTTGTTACACAAGGAAAAGTTAAATTTGAAATTAAAAAAAGACTCAAAAGAAGTAAGAAGTTGCTTTATAATTTTATTTTTTAATTATTTTCTTAAAAAAGTTGATCATGTTTCCAACCCTTTTAAAAGTTTCCGCATCTATCATAGTATAACTCCTGACTATGGAACAAGAATTATTATTGGAATGCCAGCGTAACAACCGCAATGCCCAGCGGAAAGTTTACGAGAAAATGGCGGGCAGACTCTACGCAGTCTGCAGACGCTATTTGAAAAACGATGAAGATATAGAAGAAGTATTAGCGGATACATTCTACAAAATCTTCACGAAAATTACTCAGCTTCAGAATCCCGAAACTTTTGAAGCATGGGCAAGAAAAATAGCGGTAAACGAATGCCTGCAGAAACTAAGATCCAGCAAAGGACTGTTTATTTCCCTGGAAGAAAATTTCACCGATCATTCTGAAGGAATAACGGAAAACCTTTCCCTGGAAAAAGATATTCTGAGCTTACTGAATTTTCTTCCTGAAGGCTGCAGAGCTATCTTTAATCTTTTTGCTATTGAAGGATATCCTCATAAGGAAATAGCCACCATGCTTTCCATCAGCGAAGGAACATCAAAATCCCAGCTCAATTTTGCACGAAAAAAGCTCCAGGAACTTCTCGTAAATCAAAACATTTAAACTTTTACAACAATGGAAAATAATCATATAGATCAACAATTCAATGAAGCTTCCAGGCTTTCAGAAGAGCCAGCTGTTTTTCCTGGTTTTGAGAAGGTATGGGGGAAAATTGAAGAAAAATTAGATAAAAAAGAAGATAAAAAAAAGATTATTCCTCTTTGGCTGCCCTATGGTATTGCAGCAAGTTTGATGATTGGTCTTGGGGCTTTTTACTTTATGAATAAAAAAGAGACTGCAGAACCTTTACAACCTGTAATTGCAGAGAATACAAGTTCAAGGGGCCCGATTACCGAATCTGATATTGCAAAAATTGACCGTACCATCAAGGAGAATATCAGAAAAGAAGAATTGCCTGTAACAGTACCTCTTCCCACAGAACGTAAATCTTCATCAGTTGCTGGAATAGATCCTTATAAATCTCATCCTATCTGTAATATACCGCCATTGGAAGCTTCTGAGAGAGTAAAAGCATCTTTACCTCAGATATACAGTGATACCCTAAAAACAAAAGAAATTGACGAAGTTGTTGTCACTGCTTATGGGATTAAAAAGAGTTATAAATCTGTTACCGCTTCCTCAACGGTTATGATTGCTTCTACAGACAAAACTCCTGTGCATGCTCCGGCTGCCGTTTCTTCACTAGCTGGAAGAGTTGCCGGGGTAGAAGTGTCAACCGGAATTAAAAAGAATGATGCTATATTAATACGGGGAACAAAAAGTATAGATGGTCGGTCGACGGCTCCTTTATATATTGTTGATGGAGTTGTGTTAGGCAGAGAATCTGGATTTTTAAATACTCTGGATCCTAAAAAAATAAAAGAATTGAAAGTACTGAAAGGGCTTGAAGCTACTGCCCTGTATGGAAGCAAAGCTAACAACGGAGTTGTTGTAATTTCCACAAAAGGATTATCTACAGAAGAAATAGAAAAACTTAAAAAAGTTTCTTCAGAAAGTAAAGAAGAAATAGTAAAAGAACCTGAAGAACCTGAAAAAGTACTTCCAAAAGCAGGCCAGCTCACAGCAGGAGAAGTTAACGATTTTTCTAAGTGGGATTATTGGAAAGATATTGCAGTTCCTATTCTGGATCAGTATAAAAATACATGGAAGTTCTTCCCTGATAAAAGGGTTTCAGTTCAGTTGGTCAATAAAGACCGAAAACCGGTAATAGGGGAGAAAATAAAACTATTGGATGACCAGAAAAATACAATTTGGGAAGCTGTTTCAGATAATCTGGGCAATATGGAATTGTGGATATCACCGATGACTGATAGGAAATCAGCCCCAGGGAAATATTATTTATCTGATGGTTCAGGGCAGATCATCAGCAGCAATCTCAGAACCTTTAAAAATGGACAAAATCTGATTATTCTGGATAAACACTGTCTGCAGAAGCGTGTATTGGATCTTGCCTTTGTAGTGGATGCTACCGGTTCTATGGGGGATGAGATTTCTTATCTTCAGTCTGAACTTTTGGATGTTTTAAAAAAGATCGAAGGACAGCTTAAAAATACAACAGTAAGGTATGGATCCGTTTTTTACAGAGATCATGGAGATGAATATGTGACCCGAAAATTCGATTTTTCAAATAAAGCAGAAGATCTTGTTGGATTTATTAAAAGACAGAAGGCCGGTGGTGGTGGCGATACGCCGGAAGCTGTTGTAGAAGCACTAAAAGTTTCTGTTGATGAGCTGAAGTGGAGTGATGAAAATTCTACTAAAATAATGTTTTTGATTCTGGATGCACCACCACACCATTCAGAACAGAATATAGAGAATTTATATAATACAATAAAAGCTGCAGCAAAGAAAGGAATTACCATTATTCCGCTGGCTGCCAGTGATACTGATAAACAAACGGAATATCTGATGCGTACATTTGCTTTACTCACCAATGGAACTTATACTTTCCTTACAGATGACAGTGGAATAGGAAACAGCCATATCAAACCTACCATAGATTCTTACGAAGTTGAAAAACTGAATGATTTATTATTAAGATTAATCCTTCAGAGAGCTGTTTTACCAGAATGCAGCGCAGGAATTTCAAATGATAACATCAACAAAAAAATGGAAAAAGAAATTGATAGTCAGATTGATATTAAAACCGTACTATTTCCAAATCCTACAAAAGGTCAAATGCAGATAAAAACAAGAAAACCAATTGAAGAACTGTTTATCTATGATCTTGCCGGAAAGATTATTATGAGAAAAGAAAAACTGCCGGAAGGTAAAAATACAATTGATTTAACTTCTTATCCTCAAGGGATTTATCTTGTACGTATTCATACTAATGATCTGTGGGAGACATTTAAGGTCATAAAAAATTAATTATCTTAAAAAAAGAAATTTCCCCGGAAATTTCTTTTTTTATATTTTTAAGCATACTAATAATTGATGAAAAAGAATTATTTGCTGTTATTGCCATTTACGATTACCTTATTACAGGCACAAAATTCACAATTGTACTATTCCGGAAAATTTTTAACATCTAAGGATAAAGAACAGAACTTTTTAAAGGTTTATAATAAAAACAGTGGTATTTATGAACTGACTGATGAAAAAGGATTTGCCATTATTGCAGCTAAACCTTATGATACCCTAGTGTGGAACCAGGGGAAAAATACCCATGTTATTTCTTCTTATGAACTCAGGGAATTAAAAACGATTCTGGAAAATCAGACAGGAAGTAAAAGTGTAGAAAATGTTTACAGTAAAGCCTATGACAGTCTTGTTTCAAAGGAGATTAAAGACGATTTCAGTATTGAAAAAACTAAAACTCAACTCAGTAAAAGATCACATTCTTATTTTGATAAAATAAGAAAATTAAAGCAGAAGAATGATAGTGTTTATGTTTTAAAAAGGATCAATAAGACAACTTTGCTTTTTAACGGAAGCTTTACCACGTCTTTTGATATTAAAAGCAGGAATGCTGTTCCGGGGACTCAAAATAAGTATGTCCAGGGAAGATCTGAAAATGGAAATCTTGTTTGGAAAGGCCCTGAAACGAATGAAATGTTCAGTTTTGGACCAGAGCTATCTACCCTTGGATTTAACGGATTACCTTATGAGTATGATCAGAATGGAAAACTGATTCCATGGGTTGATGGACTTCAGGGTGCAAAAAGATATGATAATAACCTTTTTAAAACCACAGTAGGTTATAATAACCAGTTGAATCTAAATGCTTTTATACAACAGGGTAACAATGAAAAACTCCGTCTTGCCCTGAATCTGGGGCAGCAAAAGAACCAGATGTATTTTATGGATCAGTTTGATATTACCAATACCCTTAAAGCAAAACTGAATGCAGATTTGGGTGGATATTACATTAATCTTGCTTTTAGCTACGAAGAAGATAAAGTTACGAATACCAATAGAATAGGGCTGTTCAACAGAGCTTACCAAAACTCATTGTTAACGCCGGTTTCTTTTTCAAATGAACAAAATACTTTTCTGAATAACGGTTCGCAGAGAAGCTACAGCCAATATGCAGACAATCCTTCTTTCCTTTTGGAGCAGGATAGCCGATACCGCTATAAGAATCGGGACAGACAGTTGAGTCTCAGCGTAGCGAAAGACTGGGATCAGTTTAAACTGAATATTACTCAGTCCTATGAAAGTATTACTACCTGGAATCAGGACCAATATAAACCTTCTACCTATGGTTTCCTCAGCGGTGTATCGAATGAAAGGATTCAAAACAACAGCTCCTATCATTCCAATATACAGGGCTCTTATTCATTGGGAAACTATGACTTTAGAAATACTTTCAGCCTGAATTTTATTTTAAATGATAAAAAATCTGACATTTATAACAGCCTTACCCTTCAAAGATATCTCTATCAGAGAACTTCACAGGATCATATTTTTAATTATAATATGAACATCCGCGATTATGATTTCGAAGCAGGTCTTAATCTTGGAAATTCATTTTATATCTCTAATACTTCTATTAAAAATAATTATTGGCTTCCAAAGGCTAACTTTTATCTGAAGTTCAATGAGATCTTCAATTGGTATAATTACAATTTTAAATTGTTGGGAAGCTATACACAATTAAGCTCCGAGCCGGAAATTACAAGATCCTATGCTTCGTATTCTACTACTTTGCTTAATGCGGAAAATTACAATCAATACTTTCCGGTGCAGGAAGTAGAAAGCTTCCGGGGTTTATCTAATATTAATACTCAGGAATGGAAAATTGGAGCCAGGCTGAATCTTGGGTATAAAATAAGTGTAGATGGAGAATATTTTAATAAAAAGAATACTGACGATATTTTTCCTGTCTTTGAAAACAATCAGCTGAGGTTAAAGAATATAGCAGATCATACCTACAGCGGATATGAATTCAATTTTGCTTACGAACGATTACGTCTGGGATACGATATGTATACCACCCATAAAGTTTCCTTTTTCAAATATAAAGATATTGTAGACCGGATAGCTCCGGGATATCAGGATCTGGCGGTTTCAGGATTCAAAGATATTTATAAAACACTATCAGAAGGTCAGGTTTTGGGTGCTGTGATAGGCAGTTACTTTGAAAGAAATGCAGCCGGACAACTGATCATTGATGAGTTCGGTTTTCCTAAAAAAGCAGACGGAATGAAAATTATTGCAGATCCTACATCGGATTTTGTGATGAAATTCAATCACAGTTTTGCCTACAAAAACTGGTCTTTAGATATCAATTGGGAATGGAAAAAAGGAGGCCACCTTTGGAACGGGACACAGGCGGTTCTCGATTACTACGGTCGTTCTTACGGCTCAGGAGAAGAAAGGAACATCAAAAATTATATTTTCGAAGGTGTACAGGCCAATGGAACTGCCAACCAGATTCCTGTGGATTTCTATGATCCCAACCAGAATGTTATGGAAAACAGGTGGTCGAGGTATGGTTATTTAGGCGTGGCTGAAAATTATGTTCAAAAGGCAGATTATATAAGAATCAACAATATATCCGTTTCCTCAGATTTCCCGATTAACAACAGGAAACAGAATCTTAAACTGACTTTTTATGTAAACAATATCATGCTCTGGCAGGCTAATAATGGGGTAGATCCCAACCAGAATTTCTACGATATGAGCAATGGAAGAGGATTGGATTTTTTTAATCTTCCTTCCTTTAAAACATTTGGCTGTATTGTTTCACTTAAATTTTAACTCATGAATCTCAAGTTTATATCAACCTATATCATCCTGCTGTGCTTATTGTTTTCAGCCTTTTCTGTGAAAGGCCAGCAACCATTTCAGGACTTTGAAAAAGAAAAAACCTACATCCAGACCAATCATGTTTTTTATAAACCTGGGGAGCAAATGTATTTTAAAATATATGTGGTAAAAGGAAACAATAATTTACCGGTCGAAGAAAGCAGAGTCGTAAATTTCGAAATAACAGACCCTGCAGGAAGTGTTGTGAAAAAATTGAAATATGAAATTACCAATGGATACGCCCTGGGAGACTTCTATTTTGCTGAAGACATGAAGGGGGGTATCTATAAAATCAGAGCTTTTACCAACTGGATGCAGAATGAAGAAGGAAAAAATACCTTCGAAAAAGAAATTACCCTCCAGAAAATTGTATCACCAAGGATTTTAATGAAGCTTGATTTTCCTACAAAAGGATATGGCCCGGGAGATGAGGTAAGTGCCGATTTTTCAATGAGAAGTCTTAGCAATCTTCCTATTCCTTTTTACGAAGCAGATTACACCGTAATGCACAACGGAGAAACCGTTTCAGAAGGAAAACTTATTACCGATAAAGAAGGTAGAAAACTGTTGACCTTTAAGCTTCCTGAAGTTTTGAAATCCTCTGATGCTCTTTTGAATATCAAGGTGAATTTTGACGGATTTACCGAATCCATCTCCAGAAATATTCCTGTTGTTCTGAATAATCTGGATGTGAAATTCTTACCGGAAGGCGGAACTTTTATCAATGGAATAGAACAGAATATCGCCTTTAAAATTCTGGATGAGTTTGAAAAGCCTGTAGATGCTGTCTTGGCTGTTTACAATCAGAATCATGAAAAAATAAAAGAAATTTCAGCCTATAATTTTGGAATGGGAAACTTCCGGGTTACGCCTAAAATAGGAGAAACTTATTATGCAAAAGTGCTGAAACCGGAAAATATTACCCAGACTTTTAATCTCCCGGCAGCAAAAAATGAAGGACTGGTTTTGAATATTCGGAATGAAAATAAAAACCTGAATGTTACCATCGTTTCTACCCAGGAAAAAACAATTACCCTGCTGGGAAGTTTCCGCGGAAAAGACGTTTACAGCAAAATCATTTCGCTGAAAAAAGGAATGAATTCTTTGGAAATTGCAGAAAAGAATTTCCCCACAGGAATCTGTAGGTTTACCATTCTGGAAAATAGTATGCCGCTTGCAGAAAGGATTGTTTTTACCAATAAAGTAAACCATCTGAATATAAAAGTTACCCCTGTAAAGCAGCATTATCTGCCGAGGGAAAAAGTAATGCTGAATATTGAAACTACCGATGAAAATAATAAACCTGTTCCCGCTAATCTTGGAATAAGTGTGGTAGATGATAAGCTATGGACTTATGCCGATGATAAACAAAATCATATTATTTCCTGGCTTTTGATGGACTCTGAGCTCAAAGGGAAAATTGAAAAACCTCAGTTCTATTTCGATAAAAAAGAAGAAAAAGCAGATAAAAGCTTAGATCTTGTGATGCTGACAAACGGTTACCGATATTTTGAGCCTATTCCGGAAATTGTGAAGAGCAATAAATACAAATACCTTCCTGAAAAGAAAAACACAATCTATGGCATGGTAGAAGATGAAAACAAAAAACCGGTGAAAGCAGATGTTTTTCTTTTGGACACCTATAATAAAAAGATCCTCAAACAGACTGTTGCTGAAAACGGCAAGTTTTATTTTTCGGATTTAAATGCAAATAATTCTTATAAAATTATTGCAAAGTCTTTTCAGCCTAAACATCAGCTGAAAATCAGAATTCTGTCTTATAATCTGGATATTAATCCTTTAGCAAAACAGAAACTTACCCATATAGACGTAGAAGAAATTGTAAAGGAAGCTGAAAGAAAAGAAGAAGTAAAAAAAGAAAACAGAAACAATACCAGTCAGCTGAATAATCCCGGCAGATCAAAAACCGATACCATCAGTAGAAATAAGAGTATTGAAGAAGTAATTGTTGTGGGGTACGGTGTAAAGAAAGATCAATTAACGGTTGCTTATACTACAGTATCTTCTTCTATGGAAATGCAGAATGCCAGCGTAACTTCTCTGTTGAGTGGAAAAGTTGCCGGATTAGTTATAACAGGTACCGGACAGTCAGGGACAGGAGAACAGATCAATATCAGAGGAACGGCCTCTATTACCAATAAGCACCCTCTATTCATTGTGGATGGTATTCCTGTCGAAAACTTTAATACGACGATTAATCCAAATGATATCAACAGTATTACCGTTTTGAAAGATGCTGCGGCTACCGCTATTTACGGAAGCAGAGCTGTGAATGGAGTAGTGATCGTCAACTCATCCAAAAATAGAAAATCAGAAATAAGTTTTGATATTACCCCGAAATCTTACCTTGCTATAGAAACCGTGCCTTATGGAAAACTAACAGCATATGAGGGGGCAAGAGAATTCGTTTATCCTGAGTATAAATCCACCAGTACCTCTTACCGTTTTGATTACAGAGAAGCGCTTTACTGGAATCCCGTAGTAGAAACCGATAAAAGCGGAAAAGCAAAAGTAGAGTTTTATAATTCAGATGCGAATTCCACTTTCAGAATTATGACAGAAGGAATTGCCGCATCAGGACTTTTGGGAAGAGATGAAACAACATATGCTGCCCAGAGTCTGATTTCGATAGATACTAAAATTCCTCAGTACCTGACGAGAACAGACCAGATGACAATTCCTGTGGTAATTAAAAATAATTCTTCTGAAACGCGTAAAATGACCATGGACGTTATTGTACCGAACCATGTGAAACTCATCAGTTCTGATAGTCTTATCACTCTGAAACCATTAGAATCAGGAAGATTATTTGTGAAAATACAGGCTGATGAGACTGTGAATTCTGATATTCAGTTTTCAGTGAGATCAGGAGATTTCAGAGAGACAATGATTCTTCCGTTTAAAGTAGAAGAAAAAGGATTTCTCCATCAGTTTTCCATCATTAATAATAAAACAGAAGATCTCAAAATCAATATTCCGGAGTATATCAACGGAAGTCTGTATTCATCCTATTATGTATTTGAAAATACGGCTTTGAAGATGTTTGGAGACATAGAGCAACTTAAAAAGGAACCTCATGGATGTTTTGAACAGCTTTCCTCAACAGTATATCCTAACATTTTTATTCTTGATTATTTAAAATCAAATAAAAAAATAGACACCGCGACTGAAAATCTGGTGATAAAAAACCTGAGAAAAGGCTTCCAGAAGTTGCTGAGTTATAAAAATAAAGACGGAGGTTTCGGATATTTCAGCTCCGGAGAATCAGATGTCGCCCTTTCAGCATTCGCATTACTGGAATTTACGGAGTTAAAGAAGTATGTGAACCCGGATACTAAGCTCATCCAGGGACTTTCCTCATTTATTTTGTCGAAAAAGAATGCAAACGGATTATTCGAAGTAAGAAAACCCTATGAATCCCAAAAAGACTTTTCTGAATTTTCCTGGTCGAGAAATATGTATGTTGTATATGCTTTATCCAAACTGGGCTTTAAAAATGAAATTGAAGATTCCTTTCAGATAATGCTGAAAAGAGCTTTGGCTACGAAAGATTCTTATCAATTGGCTTTACTTGCTAATGCAGCAGCATATCTGGGGAAACAAAAAGAATATGACGATATGATAGACATTCTGGACAAACAATATGAAACAAAGAAGGTAAAATCTGAAGTTACTTTTACGGGTTCATGGGGAATGTCTGCAGATGCAGAAACACTTTCGTTATATATAATGGCGCTTCAGAAAGATGAGAAACTCAATCAGTTGAAAATCGCTGAAGCAGTTGATCAGCTTATTGGTTTGAATGGCTATTTCGGATTCGGATCTACGCAGGCCACAACACTGGCAATCCAGGCATTATCTGATTTTTTCTCTAAAAATGATAAGTTGTATGGAACTGAAAAACCGCTGATTACCATTAATAAAGCACAAACCTTACCTATGATAAGTACTTCATCAGCTTTTAAAGCCGGAGAAAATACGATTAATATTCATTATCCAAATAAGAATGGACTGCCTTATAAGCTGGAATATCAATATTACACGCTTCAGGCTCCGGAAAGCAAGGATATTCCTCTTACCATGGAGACCAAATTAAAATCCGGAATGTCAAAAACAGGGGAGATCAGGAGAATGACCATTACTGTAAAAAACAAAATAAACGGTGAATTGCCGATGACCATAGCAAAGATTGGTATCCCGGCAGGACTGACGCTGCAAAATGCCTTATTGAAAGATATGGTTGATAAAAAACAGGTTTCTTACTATGAAATTTTCGATAACTATCTGGTTTTATACTGGGAACATTTCAATGCAGAGGAAACAAAGACTATTAATCTTGATCTCAAAGTAGAATTTGCCGGAACGTATACAGGAAAATCGAGTAACGTATATCTGTATTATATGCCGGAAGCAAAATATTGGAACCAAGGGATTACAATCAGTATTGAACCTTAATTTTGATAAACTGAAACAGACATCCATTGATCCTTGTCAGGGTTTTAAACCTTGACAAGGATCATTAAAAATCTTTTTAAAAGAAATAACCTTAAATTAATTTTCAAAAATTATTGAAAATTCAAAAAATATAATTACATTTGTTACAGAAATTAAAAAAGGAAACAAGATGCAACTTTCAGAAGCCAAAGAAAAATACATTCAAACCTGGGGAACCTTTGCTACCAATTGGGGAATCAACCGTACGATGGCACAGGTGCATGCATTGCTTCTGGCGAGCGGAAAACCTCTTTCTACAGATGAAGTCATGGAACAACTGGAGATTTCAAGAGGAAATGCCAATATGAATCTACGTGCTCTGATAGACTGGGGCATCGTAAAAAAGGAATTTGTAAAAGGCGACCGTAAAGAATATTTCGTAGCAGAAAAAGATGTCTGGTATCTGTTCAAGCAAATTACCAAAGAAAGAAGAAAAAGAGAGATTGAACCTGTCATTTCCTTTCTTGAAGAGTTAAAAAATATTGAGGATAAAGATTCGGAAGAAGCACAGGAATTTATCAAGCTGATGAATGATTTCAGTTCTGTCACCGGAAAAATCAACAATATCATGGATCTGGCGATAAAAAGTGATGACCACTGGCTGGTAGGGAAGATTACCAATCTGTTGAAATAAAAATAAAGAGGGTGAAAATCCTTTTTTATTTCAATGTGATTTTCAAAAATTACTGAAAATATAAAATTAATAATAATTATGAAAAATTTAATCATTCACTTATTCCTGATTATTTATTTCAGAAGAAAAGGATCACTTTAAAACCATTGCTGCCATGAAAACATTTGCAAAATATGATTATTACATTCAGTTATTCTTTATAATAATTGGGCCTCAGGCTTTTATATTGGGTGGTTTGTCTGGATTTGTTCTGTTTTATTTTATAGTAGGAATTCCTCAATTGGTAAGTTTCCTGATCAAACTATTTTTCAAAACAAAAAAGTCAGCATTGTATATCGCGTATGGAATTGTAATAGTACCGGTCTGGATTATTGTAACCATCTTGTTTACAGAGAAACACATCAATGATTTTTTTGGATATGTTTTAATGGCTGCTCTTTTATATAGCCCTGTGATGGCAGCGGCGTATGTTTATGACTGTTACACTACTTATGAATCTTATAAATCACAATTATGAAAACGCTCAAAAACCACACATTAATCTACGACAATGAATGTCCTATGTGCAATCTCTACTCCAAAGGTTTTACTAAATGCGGAATGCTGGATGAAGATGGAAGAGAAGCCTTTACAGAAATCACATTGAGAAATAAAATCCTGATAGACTTCGACCGTGCGAAAAATGAAATTGCTCTGGTAGATCACAACAAAAATGAAGTCGTTTACGGATTAGACAGTCTGCTCCTCATCATTGGAAACTCTTTTCCATTGTTGGCAAAAATTGCACGGACAGAACCTCTGTATTGGTTTTTTCAAAAACTGTATTCTTTCGTTTCTTATAACAGGAAACAGATCATTCCTTCCTCAAAAGACTATACAGAACAATCCTGTGTTCCGGATTTTAATCTGAAATACAGAATGGCATACATCGGTTTTGTTGTTATTTTTTCAGCATATATCCTAAGTATATTTTCCGGTAAACTGAACTTGAATTTAGAGAGGAATTTCGTGAGAGAATTTGCCGTTTGCTTTGGCCAGATCCTTTGGCAGACTATCTTTTTAAAAGCTTATCTCAAAGATAAAATCTGGGATTATCTCGGAAATATGATGACTGTTTCTTTAATCGGAACTTTACTGTTAATTCCTGCGCTGATGACCAGTTTTACTCCTGTTTTTTATATGATATATTTTGGAATTGTAGTATTGATCATGTTTCTGGAACATATCAGAAGGTGCAGAATACTAAGGCTGAATTATCTTCCTACCATTTCCTGGATATTATTTAGAATAACAGCGCTAACAATCATTATTCTGACCACTTTTGGAATTAAAATATAACAAGCTAAAACGTTTTAAAAATGTCAACCATCTATTTAAATACAATCATCAAAGCAGATATTCAGTATGTTTTTGATCTGGCACGAAATATTGATCTTCATCAACAGTCAACCTCAAAGTCTCATGAAAAAGCCATTGCAGGACGTACCTCTGGATTGATTGAAGAAAACGAAACCGTAACCTGGCGGGCAAAACATCTGGGAGTTTATCAAAATCTCACCACGAAAATTATCAGCATGGAAAAACCGTTTCAGTTTATTGATGTCATGCAGAAAGGAGCCTTCAAATCCATGCGCCACCGACATATTTTTAAATCCGTAAATGGAAATACCCTGATGACAGATATTTTCGAATTTGAATCTCCGCTGGGTATTTTAGGGAAATTATTTAACTCAATTTTTCTTAAAGGATATCTAAGGAAATTTTTACTCAGAAGAAATGAAATGATCAAAACTATTGCAGAATCTTCTGTCCGTGATGGGATTGCGATTTTTTAACCTTAAAAACAGTGTTATGAACTTTTTAAAAGCAGAATGGCGAAAGCTGGCGATCATCAATTATGAAATCAATCCTGAAGTTTTGCTGCCCTATCTTCCAAAAGGAACAGAGCTCGATTTTTATAAAGGCAAATGCTATGTAAGCCTGGTGGGATTCATGTTTTTAAATACCAGACTGTTAGGCCTTCCTATCCCTTTTCACCGGAATTTTGAAGAAGTGAATCTAAGGTTTTATGTCAAGAAAAAAGAAAAAGGCATCTGGAAAAGAGGAGTGGTGTTTATCAAAGAAATTGTTCCCAAACCTGCATTAAGCATGGTCGCCAATGCTGTTTACAAGGAAAACTATCACACGATGAAGATGAAAAATCAAATGGAAAAAGGAGAGGATGAACTGCTGATCCGTTATTCATGGAAAGATAAAAACTGGCATTCTATTCAGATTAAGTCTGAAAATACAGCAAAACCAATGGAAGAGAACTCAGAATTTGAATTTATCACAGAACACTATTTTGGCTTTACAAAAAAGGAAAATACAACCTCCGAATACGAAGTATGTCATCCAAAATGGGACTGCTACACCGTAAAAGATCACCAGCTGAAAATCGATTTTCAAAAGATCTACGGAAATAATTTTGAATGCCTAAATCATCAGCTGCCTCTTTCCGTAATGCTGGCCGAAGGCTCCGAAATTCAGGTCAAAACCAGGAAATACATCAGCTGAAAAATGAAGAAATTAAAACATCTTGTTTATTCATAAACATCTGTGAAAATCTGTGTCATCTGTGGGAAAAAAACACTTTCCAATAATAGTTGCAACAATTTTAAACACAAATATCACCAATGTTTTCACAAATAAGCACAAGGAAAATACAACATAATCATCTGTGAAAATCTGCGAAATCTGTTGGAAAACCTTCAATATGAACTCAAAACTTTAAACTTCAAAACAATGAAAATAATCATAGCCGGAGGCACCGGATTTCTCGGTGAAAACTTAGAAAAATACTTTTCAGAAAAAGGATATCAGGTCTACATTTTGACCAGGAAGCCTCATCGTAAAAACGAAATCTATTGGGATGCCCGAACAATAGGAGAATGGAAAAACAGCCTTGAAAATGCCGATGTTCTGATCAATCTTACGGGGAAATCTGTTGATTGCCGGTATCATGAAAAAAATAAGCAGGAGATCTATTCTTCAAGAATCAACAGTACAAAAATATTACAGAAAGCAGTAGGTGAATGTTCTGAAAAACCAAAAATATGGCTGAATGCAAGTTCTGCAACCATTTATGTTCACTCTGAAAATAACTTAAATACAGAAGAAAACGGAATTATCGGAGACGATTTTTCTATGAATATCTGCAAAAGCTGGGAGAAAGAATTTTTTGCAGTTAAAAATGAAGAAATACGAAAAGTTGCCCTTCGTACTTCTATCGTCCTTGGAAATAATGGCGGTGCTTTCCCAAAACTGAAAATGATTACAAGGTTGGGCTTAGGAGGAAAACAGGGAAGAGGCAATCAAATGGTAAGCTGGATTCATATCGAAGATTTCTGTAAAGCAGTGGAATGGATTATTCAGCATGAAACTATCTCAGATGCAGTGAATATAACCGCTCCGGATCCTCTTTCCAATGAAAATATGATGAAAAAACTGAGAAATAAAATGAAAATACCTTTCGGACTTAACGCCCCGGTCTGGCAGCTGGAAATTGCTTCTATATTCCTGAAAACAGAAACAGAACTGCTTTTAAAAAGCAGAAATGTATATCCTGAAAGGCTCACAGAATGCGGATTTCGATTTTCATATCCCACATTTGATGATGCCATTCGTAATTTGTTGGAATCCTAATGTTTGCGGGTTTCCGTTAGGATAATTAAATTAGCGGAAAACTATTCCTTATGCTGGTTATATCCAAAATAAAACCCTTTTTCCTTTCATCCTTTTTAATAAGTTCAATTGCTTTTTCACAAGCTCATAATGTATCAGAAGGTTATCAGAAGCCTACAGACCCATTGGTTGTCCAGAATCTTGAGCAGTGGCAGGATATGAAATTCGGATTGTTTATGCACTGGGGAACCTATAGCCAGTGGGGAATTGTTGAAAGCTGGAGCATATGCCCGGAAGATGAATCGTGGACACAGAGAAAACCTGAACACGGGAAGTCATATTACGAATATGTAAAAAATTATGAAAATCTTCAGACTACCTTCAATCCAACCCGGTTCAATCCTCAGAAATGGGCAGACGCGGCGAAGAAGGCAGGAATGAAATATGTGGTTTTCACCACCAAGCATCACGATGGTTTTGCCATGTTTGATACCCGGCAGTCGGATTATAAAATTACTTCTCCCCAAACCCCTTTTTCAAAAAATCCAAAATCTGATGTGACGAAAGAAATTTTCAATACGTTCAGAAAAGCAGGATTTAAAATTGGTGCTTATTTTTCAAAACCTGATTGGCATTCCGATGATTATTGGTGGTCTTATTTTCCGCCCAAAGACAGAAATGTCAATTATGACCCAAAGAAATATCCGGAAAGATGGGAGAACTTTAAAAAGTTGACCTTTAATCAGCTGAACGAAATTACTTCCAATTACGGGAAAGTTGATATTCTCTGGCTGGATGGAGGCTGGGTACGTCCTTTTCACACCATAGATCCAAAAGTAGAATGGCAGCGCACTATCAAAGTAGAGCAGGACATCGATATGGACAAAATAGGCACGATGGCTAGAAAAAATCAGCCGGGAATCATCATTGTAGACCGCACCGTTCCCGGAAAATGGGAAAACTATGTTACTCCTGAGCAGGCAGTTCCGGAACACGCGCTTTCCATTCCCTGGGAAAGCTGCATAACTATTGGAGATTCCTTTTCTTATGTTCCCAATGACAACTATAAGACCTCCCAGAAGATCATTGAAACATTGGTTAAAATCATTTCAAGAGGAGGAAATTACCTTATGAATATTGCGCCCGGACCTAACGGAGATTATGATCCGATAGTTTATGAAAGATTACAGGAAATTTCAGGTTGGATGGATAAAAATCAGTCCGCTGTTTTTGCAACAAGAAGCATTGTGCCTTATCACGACGGAAATTTTTATTATACCCAAAGCAAAGATGGGAAAACAGTAAATATTTTTCACTTGGATGAAAAAACAAATTATGAGTCTCCATCAACATTAATTTTTACCATTCCGGAAAATTTTACACCAAAATCTTTGAAAATTTTAGGGCTTCCAAACAAAATTCAATGGAAAAAATCAGGGAATTCAATTGAAATTAATTTACCGAAAGAAAGAGCTCAGTTAAAATATTCGACTGTCATTCAAATACTGCAATAGTTGAATTTGTGACTCATTTTTATATTAAAGTGACATAGGAAATCGGAGCGTTAAGAGAATAAAGTCTGTGAACGTTAAGAAAATTCTACTGTTTGAGCGCGAGATAACTGTTGAAGAGAAAAACTAACATCAAATTCGCGCGAGTTTTAGAATTTTTAGAGAACAGATTTTATTTTTAGCGGAGAGTTCCAGGTCTTGAACTTTTGGTTCTTTTGCTTCAAGGTAAAAGAACAAATTTTAAACTAAATTATTCTTTAGATGTGTTTTAAACTTCGATTTGAAATTTTAGGAATTTTCTTGTTGAGCTCAGTATTTATCTCTGCTCAAAAACCTTTATATAAAGATCCCAAGCAGCCCGTTGAAGCCAGAGTTCAGGATCTGTTGAAAAGAATGACACCAGAAGAAAAATTCTGGCAGTGTTTCATGATTCCCGGAGATCTGGATAACGTTCCGAAAGGGCAGTATTCCCATGGAATTTTTGGATTGCAGGTAAGCGCAGGAAGTCAGGGAGGAGGAGAAGCAGGACAACTGCTGAAATACAATGCCAGTGAAGATGCAGAAATACTGGTGAAAAAGATCAATGCCATTCAGAAATATTTTGTGGAAGAATCACGATTGGGAATTCCAATCATCCCTTTTGATGAAGCTTTACACGGGCTGGTTCGGGAAGGTGCTACGGCTTTTCCTCAGGCTATTGGCCTGGCTGCTACTTTCAATCCTGAATTAATGACAAGGGTTTCAACAGCGATTGCAAAAGAATCAAAACTGAGAGGAATCCGCCAGATTCTGACACCTGTAGTAAATCTTGCCAATGACGTCAGATGGGGAAGAACAGAGGAAACCTATGGTGAAGATCCATTTTTGACATCCGTAATGGGCGTAAGTTTTGTCACTTCCTTTGAAAAGATGGGAATTATTACCACTCCCAAACACTTTTTGGCCAATGTAGGAGAAGGAGGAAGAGATTCATACCCGATTCACTGGAGCAAAAGATATTTGGAAGAAACCCATTTGATTCCTTTTAACAATGCTTTTACAAAAGGAAAAAGCCGTTCTGTGATGACTTCTTATAATTTGCTTGATGGAAGACCGTCAACAGCCAATCATTGGTTATTAAACGAAAAATTAAAAAAAGACTGGAATTTCAATGGCTTTGTCATCAGTGATGCCAGTGCAGTAGGAGGCGCCAATGTCCTGCATTTTACAGCAAAAGACTATGATGATGCTTCTGCACAGGCCATCAATGCAGGACTTGACGTGATTTTTCAAACCGACTATAAACATTATCAACTCTTTATGCCTCCGTTCCTGGATGGGAGGATTTCAAAAGACAGAATAGACGATGCTGTATCAAGAGTATTGAGAGCCAAATTTGAGCTTGGATTATTCGAAAATCCCTACGTTTCTGTTGAGGAAATTGAAGAATTAAAAAAACTCAATCACAAACCTTTGGCAGAAAAAGCAGCGGCAGAGTCTTTTGTTTTGCTTCAGAATAATAACCGGACGCTTCCTGTTCCGGCAAATGTTAAAAAGATTCTGGTGGTAGGAGCGGATGCTTTGGATGCAAGATTAGGCGGTTATTCAGGGCCCGGAAACAAAAAAATAAATATACTGGATGGCCTTAAAAACTATGTGAACAATACAGAGACTGAAATTATGTATTCAAAAGGAATTGACTGGAATGTAAAAGATTTTACCACAATTCCAAACAAATATCTGTCCTCTGAAAATAAAAAAGGATTAACAGGATACTATTTTGCCAATACTGATTTAAAAGGTAATCCGGCTTTTGGAAGGCAGGATGAAAACCTCAGTTTCAAATGGACTTTATATTCTCCTGATCCGGGAGAACTGCAGCCTGACAATTATAGTATCCGATGGACCGGAAAACTGGAAGCTCCCAATTCCGGAAAATATCAGATAGGCTTACGTGGGAATGATGGTTTCAGATTATACCTGGATGGAAAATTAGTGATTGATCAGTGGGAAAAGCTGAGCTATTCTACCAAAACAGTGGATGTAGATTTTGTAAAAGGGAAAAAATATGATATAAAGATCGAATTTCACGAAAATCGTGGGGAAGCCAATCTGGAATTGATCTGGAACTATGGTTTATATGATTATCAGAAAGATGTTAAAGAAGCTTTGGATCTTGCCCGAAAAGCAGATTATATTCTTATTACGGCAGGAATTCATGAAGGCGAATTTCAGGATCGTTCATCACTGGGGCTGCCCGGAAATCAGGAAGCATTTATTCACGAAGTTTCAAAATTAAATAAACCCACTGCCGTTGTTTTAGTAGGAGGGTCTGCCATAAAAACAACATCCTGGAAAGATAAAGTAGGAGCGATCCTGGATATTTGGTATCCGGGAGAAGAAGGCGGAAATGCGGTGGCAAAAACACTTTTCGGAGCTGAAAATCCATCCGGAAAACTGCCTGTCACTTTTCCGGTTCAGGAAGGTCAGTTACCTTTAACCTATCATCATCATCCGACGGGAAGAGGAAATGATTACCATGACCTGAGCGGAGAACCGTTATATCCCTTTGGTTTCGGATTAAGCTATACTACTTTTGAAATTTCTGACCTTCAGTTGAGCAAGACTCAGTATTCTGAAAATGAAACCATTGTTGCTGAAGTCAAGGTGAAAAATACAGGTTCAAAAGCCGGAAGTGAAGTCGTTCAGCTGTATGTGAAAGACCTGCTGGCTTCAGTTTCAAGACCAGTTATTGAACTGAAAGGATTTCAGAAAGTAGAACTAAAGCCTGGAGAATCAAAATCTGTCACTATAGAAGTTCCGGTAAAACAATTACAGTTTTTAAATGAAAAAATGGAATGGGTGGTAGAAAAGGGAACGTACAGAGTTATGATCGGTAATTCATCGAAGAACCTTCCTTTAAAACAAAATATTGAAGTTTTGTGACCATAAAAAAGAGCAGAAATTTCTGCTCTTTTTTGTATATATTATTGAGATTGTCTAGTATTTTCTGGCCAGTAAAACGTTCAATAAGAATGTTCCTGCCCAGTTACTGTTATTAGTTCCATTAGTACCGATAAAATCTACACGGGCTACAGATACAGTAAGTCTTGTTCTGCCGCCTGTACCGTTATTGGCAAGGCTTACAAATGATGCTGTAAATACGTCCGGGAAACTTGAGTTATTTCCTGCCGTAAGAATGGGATACATATTGGTGACATTGAAAGGGGTACCCTGATACTCATACACAAGGGTCATTCTGCTGGTATTGGAATAGGAAGCAGTATGGGCTCTGTCAACAGATGTTTTACTTACGATCCACCATCTGTCAGTCGTGGAACCTGAATCAAAGCTTGTATTAGTATGATTGGTCCAGTCAGCAAGGGCCGCTGTTCCAAGTGCATGAGGAGGAATGAAAAGCTGTGTACCATAAATTTCTACATTGCTTGGTTTTGGAAGAACTGTAAAAGATAAATCCCATGTTCCTCCGGAGGTATTGCTGTTGTTTACTACTTCGGCATATGCTCCTGTAGGGATTACAAAAGAAGCAACAGGCGTATTGTCAATTCTTAAAGTATTTCCACTGGAAGCCTGTAAAGTAATAGCGTTCGGAGAAATGTTCTTAATCTTATAAATTCTTCCTGTAAAACTGGTTGTCCCGGTTCCGATCACAGGAAGGGTAAAGGTGGCATCTGCAGTTCCGTCATAGGTAATATAATGATCAGTAGCCAGAATATTATACGTTGTAGCAGTAATCTGAGTATAGCCAGCCCTTAAAGAACCGTTTACAGCAAGTGTACTGTTAGGCGTTGTTGTATTAATGCCTACTTGTGCGGTTAATGGAACAGCAGCCAATAAAAGGATCGAAATGTATTTTCTCATATTGCATAATTTAATTAACACAAAAATATAAAAAAAAACATCTGAAAATTATTTGATAATGAATATTTTAAATGTTTTTTAAATAAATCATTAAGATTTTAATGTCAATAAATGTTCGGAAACAGACATTTCTCAATATACATTATTTTAAGCGGAATCATCTCCTGGAGATACATACTATGCTTTCTTAAAAAAAATCTTGGTATGATATATGTAAGATTTATCGTGAACCGGAATGAATTTCATTAAATGATATTGGTTTAATTGAAAACATTCAAAAATATGAACATTATGAAAAAGTTATTAATTTCAACAGTATTGTTATTAGGTTTATCCATGAATGTTGCTGCACAGAAACATCCGCCAGTACCTCCACACCCTTCAAAAAGTGAGTTGGTCAATATTAAAATGCAAGAGCTTACCAAAAAATACAATACTGAAAAAAAACTGATCCTTAATCACCCGCTTGCTACCAAAAAGATGAAGAGAGATCAGATGAAAGCTTTGAATGAAAGATATGCAGCTGAGAAACGATTACTTAGACAGGCAAAATAATACAGTATTTTTGCAGTTGTTAAAATAGTAAAACCAGTTTTTTATCCGTTAAGTTTTGAAAAGTTTTTAACATAAGGGAAGTTTATTGAAAGAGAATGCATCGTGTATTCTCTTTCTTTGTTGAAAATTCAATGAAAACAGCTTTATTGGTGCATTTTAAGATCAGTTTGAACAAACATAAAACATCCAATATTTTTCCTTAAATTCGCATAAAAATTTTTAAAGTAATGAATTACGATATTATTGTCATTGGAAGTGGTCCTGGTGGATATGTTACTGCGATCAGAGCAGCGCAATTAGGTTTCAAAACCGCAATTATCGAGAAAGAAAATTTAGGAGGAATCTGCCTTAACTGGGGATGTATTCCAACTAAAGCTTTATTGAAATCTGCTCAGGTTTTTCATTATATCAACCATGCTGAAGATTATGGTTTGAATAAAGTGGAGGCAAGCTTTGAATTCCCGAATGTAATTCAGAGAAGCCGTGGTGTTGCCAGCAAAATGAGCAAAGGAATCGAATTCTTGATGAAAAAGAATAAGATTGACGTAATTCTTGGTACTGCAAAAGTACAGAAAGGTAAAAAAGTTTCTGTTACAGATAAAGAAGGTAAAGTAACTGAATATACAGGAACTCATATCATTATAGCTACAGGAGCCCGTTCAAGAGAATTACCAAACTTACCACAGGATGGTAAAAAAGTAATCGGATACAGACAGGCATTATCTCTTCCTGAGCAGCCAAAATCTATGATCGTTGTAGGTTCCGGAGCTATCGGGGTAGAATTTGCTGATTTCTATAACACAATGGGAACTAAAGTAACCATTGTTGAATTTATGCCAAACATCGTACCGGTAGAGGATGAAGAAATCTCTAAACACTTGGAGAAATCTCTGAAGAAGACAGGAATCGAAATCATGACAAACGCTTCAGTGGAAAGTGTTGATACAAGTGGTGAAGGTGTAAAAGCTACCGTAAAAACAGCTACCGGAAACATCACCCTTGAAGCTGATATCTTATTATCTGCTGTAGGTATTGCTGCTAATATCGAGAACATTGGGCTAGAAGAAGTAGGAATCCAGACAGATAAAGGAAGAGTATTGGTAAATGAGTGGTATGAAACTTCAGTACCTGGTTACTATGCGATCGGAGATATTATCCCAACTCAGGCATTGGCTCACGTAGCTTCTGCAGAAGGAATTACTTGTGTGGAAAAAATCAAAGGAATGCATGTTGAGAAAATCGACTATGGTAATATCCCTGGATGTACTTACTGCCACCCTGAAGTAGCTTCTGTAGGTCTTACTGAAAAGCAGGCTAAAGAAAAAGGATACGAAATCAAAGTTGGTAAATTCCCTCTTTCTGCAAGTGGTAAAGCTACTGCAAACGGAAACACAGACGGATTTATCAAAGTAATTTTTGATGCTAAGTATGGTGAGTGGTTAGGATGCCACATGATCGGTGAAGGGGTAACTGATATGGTTGCTGAAGCGGTTGTAGCCAGAAAGCTGGAAACTACAGGTCATGAGATCATCAAGTCTATTCACCCGCACCCAACAGTTTCTGAAGCTATTATGGAAGCCGCTGCTGCTGCTTACGGTGAAGTGATTCACATTTAATCTGAAATACAGAATCTTATATATAATTAAAACCCGGATTTTCCGGGTTTTTTTAGTGAAAGTAATAATAACTTTGTAAATCTCTATTGCACATTAATAGCTTCGGACTGCATTTCTTCATTAAGTTTATAGCTATCCTCCAGAAAATGATATTTCACAATTTTACCATTCACTACTTTAAAAATCACAACAAATTCAGTAGTAAATATCTTGTTGAATTTTAAAATTTTTGAAGACAGATGTCCGGTAGCAGTGGCATTTTCACCATTAACAGCTATAAAGTCAATTTCAAATTTTTCCGGTTTGACATTTGAGTATAATTCTTTAAAAAACTCTTCTATTTCCTTCTTGGTTTGCCTTTTACCTGTCCACGGAAATTTTTGTTTATTTCCGGGTAAGTTCCAGTCTAAATGATCAGAAATAAATCTAAAATATTTCCTTCCTTTTTTCCGGATTGTAAAGCAAAAAATTCATCTATCACCTCTTTTGTTGTTTTTAGAGATTCTTTGTTGATAGGCAACGATGGATTTTTAAAGATATTTACTCTATCTGCATCTTCTGAAGCAAAATCAGGATCCACATACACATGTATACGTTTGATAAATTCATCTTCGAATTCAAAAACATTGCAGAATTTACCATAAGAAATCTTATGATCAGGCCACTCCTTTCCGGATCTTGTAATTCCCCTTTCTGTCCCTTCTACCACAATACTATGGTCAGAAATTACATATTTAAAATTATCAATATCATGGCTGAGGCTTTGAAGATGAGCACCCATTACTTTTCCAAAATTTGTGATTCCATTTTTTCCCTTTTCAAACCCGAATTTAGGATAATATATTTCTACATCATCTGTATAGAGATTAAAATATTCTTCGTCAAATCGCCCTTCATCCACTTTTTTGAAATACGTTTTCACTTTGTTTTTGCGAAGTGTCGCAAGATCTGTATTGTTCATATTTTTTTGTTGTTGTATTGCTGGCCTGTCCTGAGCTTTCATATTGGTAATGTATATGAATATCAGAAGAGTAGCTGTTATTATGATATTGTTCTTCATTTTTTTATTTAAACCGATCGTTCCAGAATTTGATAAAAAAAATTATTTCTTAATTTGATCTATTAAAAAATCAACCATTTCCATTACTTCCTTTTTATTTTGGGTCAGGTTATAATGGCTCCAGAAACTGCTGAAAGAAGATAATATATAGCGGGCAATAATCTGAGCTGAAGTTGTACTTTTGATATTTCCACCTTCCTGAGCCTGTAATATTGCTTTTTCTATAATAGCCAGTAAAGATTTGCCACTTTTTAAAATAAGCTGCCTGGCTTCCTGATCTTCCGGAACAATTTCGAAAATGGTTTTCACCGTAAGGCATGCTTTATTATCAGTTACAGTTTGTTCAACAACATCACGGATAATGTTTTCAAGCGCGGTTATACCTTCATTTTTTGCTTGTAATGACTGGTAATATTGATTTTCTTTGAAATCAGAATAATTGGATAAGCATTTTAAGAACAAATCATGTTTATTACCATAGGTATCATAAATACTGCTTCTGTTCAGATTCATAGCATCTACAATATCGTGCATTGAGGTAGCGTGATATCCCTTTTCCCAAAAGAGATTACGGGCTAGTTCCAGTTTTTCCGTATAGTCGAATTCTTTATTTCTTGGCATACTGCAAATATACAATTTAAACCAATCGTTCCAAATTGAATTTATTATTATTTAGATTCTTCAATAGCGTGTAAGGCTGGCAATTGATTCTTTAAAAGGTAAAAATAACCTGACAGGTTTCAAAAACCGGTTAAGTTTAACACACATACAACCAAAGATTTTTATCTGTGAAAGTATACTCATTAGTATTTTTCAGGATAAAAAGCTTAGTAAAAAACCTAGTAGTGCTCCTCCGATAACAACAAAAGCACTGTTTATTTTTTTAAATCCGAATACAACAGCTATACTTATACAGGCGATAAGAGTTGTTTTCCAGTCGGTAATGCTGTCAATTCCCATAGTGATGCATACAGACAGAATGAGAGCTACAGAAGCCATATTTACACCGTTAAGAAAAGAAGAAAATGTTGCAGAATTTCTCATTTTATTTATGAAAGGACCGGACAAAGCAACAAATATAAAAGAAGGAAGGAATATGGCTAAAGTAGATACCAAAACCCCCGGAAGTCCATTGATCTGATATCCGATAAATGTCACTGAAGAAAACACTGGCCCCGGAGTAAACTGGCCTACGGCGACAGCATCTATAAGTTCCTGACGGGTAATAATCCCTCTGGAAACTAGCTCTGTATCCAGAAAGGCGAATAAAACATATCCGCTGCCGTATAATATGGCTCCGACTTTCAGAAAGATCCAGAATAATTTTAAATTGAGCAGGGAAGAAGTGTTGGATAGTAAAAACTGAAGTGGACTGATAAAAATAAAATTGTTCAGTTTTTTATTTCTTTGATACTCTATTAACAATATTAAAAATCCCGCTCCGAACATTAATACTATTTCATTGATTTGTAACAAAGAGCATAGGAGAACAATTCCTCCCACAGCCGCTAATGGGAAAGTTTTTACTGATTTTTTTGCCAGTGGGAATACAGCACCTATTATAATCGCTATGATGGCAGGTTTTATTCCATAAATAAAAGGAGATACTTCAGGAAGCCGGCCATATTCTTTGTATAGCCATGCAAAGATACCTGTAATAATAACCGCAGGAAATATAAAACAAAGTCCGGCAACTATAAGTCCTTTCCAGCCTGCTCTTTCACGTCCTATATGGATTGCCATTTCAGTACTGTTAGGACCGGGAATAAGATTGGTAGCTCCAATAAGATCCAGAAATTCCTGATCTGTCAGCCATTTTTTTTCAGCTACCACTTCTTTTCGCATCATTGCGATATGGGCAGCAGGGCCTCCAAATCCAATGATTCCCAGCTTCAGAAATAATTTGGCAAGGTCTTTTAAGTCATTATTATTGTTCACTTTAAACGATTTGTTTTACAAGGACCATTTATTAAAAATTGATTTGATAAAAGTAAAAAACTATAGTATATATTTTAATGTCTGCATGATCATTTTTTACATTAATTTTGAAAAGTATAGGCTTTAATAGCAGATTGTAAAGGTCAGGCTGGTTAAGGATTTAAAGCTGTTTGATTGAATTTTAATGTGATTACAGCGATTTTTCTTAAAATAATTTTAAAATTAGCATATTTATAAAAATTAACTTAATTATTTCAGACTGTTTTCTTACATTTATTCAATGAATTTTGAGAGAGTAGGACTTGTTTTATCAGGAGGCGGTACCAAAGGAATCGCTCATGCAGGAGTATTAAAATTCTTACAGGAAAAAGGTATTGAGATAGATATTCTTTCTTGCTGCAGCGCAGGATCTATTGTAGGATGTCTCCATGCTGTCGGAAAAACTCCGGAAGAAATCCTGGAATTCTTCAATTCTGTCTATTTTTTCAATTGGAAACACTTTACGTTCAATCAGCCGGGACTGGTTTCTTCAGTGATCTTCAGAAACTACCTGAAACCTATTTTCCACGAAATGAAATTAGGTGATCTTGATATTGAAGTGAAAATCGTAGCTACAGAGTTGGTTGCAGGTACACAGAAAATTTTTGATAAAGATTTTGAAATTGTTGATGCCATTATTGCCTCTTGCTCCATTCCGGGAATCACAACTCCTTATATCATCGGTGATGAAATGTATTGTGATGGAGGAGTACTGAATAACTTTCCGGCAGATATCATCAGAGAAGACTGTGATAAGCTGATCGGTGTATTTGTATCTCCACCCAATGAAGCAAAGATTAAGGATCTAAACTCTATTAAAGCTATTGTTTCCCGCTCTTACGACCTTCTGTCCTACAGAATCGAAAAAATAAAATTTGATTACTGTGACTGGTTCATTTCTTCCCAAAAATTATCTTCCTACGGAACTTTCGAACGGAGAAAAGACAGACTGGAAGAGATTTTCAATATCGGTTACAAAGCAGCAAAAGAAAGCTATGAAGAAAGTACTTTTTTCACAGAATTAAAACAATCTGGAACATAAAAAAATCCTGCATTAATCAATACAGGACTTTTATTTTATAAGAAAGGAAAACAATCTTGGGTTCTAAAAGAGAAGTTATAGGCAGACTATAATAACTTTCAGCCTCATTCTTTCAGCTTCCCGCTTTTATAATTCTAATTTTTCACGACATATCCGTCCTGGCGAACAATTTCACGGTCATTCGCATCATTTACAACTAATGTATAAGGTGCTTTTTTTGGAGAATCTGTAAGATAATTTCTCCAGATCTGATAGCTGTGTCCTTCATTACTGAATTCGATATAATAATTTCCTCCTGTACCGTCAGGAATCAGTTCACCATCGCTGATGATCATGCTTGGCTTAGCGGTGATCTTTGCATTAGCATTCCAGGACTGGTAAAGGTATTTTCCATTCGGTTGTTTGTCGATTCTGATCTTGAACTTTTTGGTTTTAATAATAACAGTCTTCGGTACCTGCTGAAGGGCAGAAGAAGTTATAAAACCGTCTGTTTTCGGAGCGGGAACTTCTTTAGCCTGAACAAAAGAAAACTGGGCTAAACAGAAAGTCCCTAATAAAATATGCTTTATCATATTGAGTGGTTATTGGTTAACATTTCAGACTCTATCAAATATAAAGCCATATTTCAGCTGAATGTTCTTTTTAGGAACAAGTGCGTAAAGTTTATTACAATGATTTTTTAATTATAATAAATTTGTATGAGCTAAAAATAGATTAAAAATAATTATTTAAATATTTCTATGAACTCATCTGTGTAAGATAACTTTTCATAACCTAAGTGCTTAAAATTTCCTTGAATGTAATTTTTTATCTGAAAATAATTTTTATGATAGAATTGTGATATTTTTACAACTTTATTTCCTTCTTTATACAAGTAAAGATATTCGTAAGTTCCTCCTTTACCTGTCAAATGGCTAAACTTCCAACCTTCAATTTCATGAGTTTTATAAGTTTTAGTTAGAAGTCCAAAAAATCTTCTCACAACAATAGTATCTTTATCGATTGTTATCTTGATAAATTTTGTTCTTACTTCTCCAAAGAGTATTACAAACGAAAAAATAAGTATACTTGGGAGAAATATTCTTGGAAATACTGGAGTATTATAATTTTTTGTAATAAATATCCCGGGGATAATTGATATAATAATATATAAACAGGCAATCAACAATAAAGCTGGTAAAAAAGCTTTAAAAGTAAATTTTGTATTCATAATTACAAAATAGACCTCCTAATTTAATGTTCAGGTTTAATCTCAAAATTCTGTGTATAACTTGCAAAAGCATCTTCCAGGCTTTCAAATTTACCTTTGAATTCATCAATAGGGCAGTCCTGAAGAATATTTCCTTTATGGATAAGAATAACTCTTGAACAAAGCGCTTCCACTTCCTGCATGATGTGAGTAGATAGTAAAACAGTCTTTTGCTGTCCGATCTGTTTCACCACATTACGGATTTCAATAATCTGATTGGGATCCAGACCATTGGTAGGTTCATCCAGAATCAGCAGATCCGGCTGATGAATGATCGCTTGTGCCAATCCTACACGTTGCTTGTATCCCTTAGACAACTGTCCGATTTTTTTTGATTTTTCCGGAGTAATTCCTACGAGTTCAATCACTTCATCTACTCTGGATTCTGAAATTTTGTGGATATTGGCTACAAACTGAAGGTATTCTTTCACGTACATCTCCAGATAAAGCGGATTATTCTCCGGAAGAAAACCTATTTTCTTTTTGCTTTCAATCTCATGATCTGAGATATTCATTCCATTAAAAATAATTTCTCCCTGATCAATTTTCAGAGCCCCGACAATAGACTTCATCAGCGTAGATTTTCCGGCACCGTTTGGGCCAAGAAGACCGATGATTTCATTTTTATCAATAGAAATGTTGATGTTGTCAAGAGCAGTCTGTTCACCAAATTTTTTGGTTAAATTGATTATCTGAAGCGGCATAAATTGTAATGTCTTTCTGCAAAAATAAAATAAAAAAACTCATCCGATAGAATGAGTTTAGCAATATTTATAAAATATAATTATTTTCTTGATTTTTTCTTGGCTCCGCCAGATGCCGGAGTTGCTGTAGAAGCAGTGTTGGTGGCTCCTTTTACTGCTGAAGGGTTTATACCGGAAGGTTTGTCATACATGGCATACTTTCCATTCGTTCTTCCAAAAATTTTCTCCACCTGTTTTTGGGTTAAAAACTGTGATTTTCCAATGTATTTCCGGTTCTTGTTGATCACCTGAATAAACTGCATGGTCTGCTGCCCATAGTTTTTTTCATAATGAAGCTCTATGATATCATTAGGCAGTTCCAATATAATATTTTCTTCTGGAGTGGAAATAAAACCATCCATAATCAGTTTATAGAGCCCGGCAACATCTCCATTAAGGTTCTGGAATGAAAAAGACCGGATTGTATTCAGGTTGCT
Source organism: Chryseobacterium sp. AG844 (assembly GCF_003182335.1). Classification (NCBI taxonomy): domain Bacteria; kingdom Pseudomonadati; phylum Bacteroidota; class Flavobacteriia; order Flavobacteriales; family Weeksellaceae; genus Chryseobacterium; species Chryseobacterium sp. AG844. The sequence goes on from NZ_QGTV01000014.1 coordinate 48,663, forward strand.
GGTGTTCAGATCCTGGTAGTTCACTGTAAATTTATCTTCCTTTTTATAGAGACCAACGGAATTATCTTTACCAATTTCCACCAAACTTTCATTTTTCAACACTTTGATCTGTGAGAAAACTGAAATACCGAACATACATGTAATAAGTAGAATTATTTTTCTCATGGAATGAATTTTAATGTTTTATAACTTGGTGCACATAAATTTACTCATAAAAAAGCTAAAAAGCAATTTTAATTCGTTAAAGCAAAAGTAACATTTTTTTTTAATATTTATAAGAGATCATCTGCTGATGCTATGGGCTTCATTGTTTATATAAACGATTGTAAATCATGAAGTTTTATTCTCTTTTGTGAAAGTGCTGTTATTTTTGTTACATCAGGTATATAATTCTGAATATAATGTAATGTGTTGAAAAACAGATTGAAAATCCTTATGTAAAATTAAATTAAAAATTTATTAAAAATAAATGTTAAAAATGAGGTTTTGTGAATTAATCAATAAAAAATATCAATGAGAAGCTATAGCTGTAAGAATTACATTCTTTATTGCAGCCTCTTTGAAACTCCAGTATTCGCTGTTTTCAGGCATCTGATTCTCAAGAATAATCAGGGTGGTATCAGTGGAAGGAAAATAAGTGTTAAGGCAAGTGAAACCATCACCAAGACCTGTGACTGCAAAATAATCCAGTCCTGCCTCTTTGATAAATCTTATATTATACCCGAATCCCATACTTTCTTTTCCGAACACATTATGCTGAGAAGTTGTAGAAGGTGTCAGCATCAGCTTTTGAAATTCAGGAGAGAGAAGTTTTCCTTTAAATAAAGCCTGATCCCATTTTGCAAGATCCTGCACCGTAGAAATAATGCCTGCAGCAGGTGCTATCTTATCATTCAGGAAGGTTTCTTTTACTTTTTTAAACTGATTATTTTCATTCATATAACCTGCAACCAGAGATTGATTATTCTTTGTATTGTAAGCAAAAGTTTGATCCATTCTTAGTTTTTTGAAAAGAGAATTGGCTAATTCAGCAAAACTTTTTCCAGTTGTATTTTTAAGGATTTCACCAAGCATTATATAGGAAAGATTACCATATTTAAACTGGGTGCCCGCTTTGAAAGCAGCAGGTTTTTCAAGATTGCTAATCCCGTGGGTATGGTTCAGAAGATGATGTGCGGTAACTGTGTCGGCCCAGGTTTGAGTAAGAGAAGGAAGGTATTTTCTGATAGGAGTATGAAGGTTCAGCTTTCCCTGTTCGGCGGCCTGTAAAACCAATACTGCGGTAACCTGCTTAGAATTGGACATGATTTCAAACTGATCTCCTGTTTTCAAAAGAATTTTCTTATCAAAATCTTTGTAGCCATTGGATTTCAGATAGTGTACTTTTCCTTTCTGAGCCACCAAAACGACGCCATTGAAAGCTATCGGGTTGGGAGACGTTATAATACTGTCGATTTTATGAGTGTAAGCGTCTAGTTTCTGAGCTGTTGCGGCAACAGATAACAACGTAGAAAATACGCCTGTGAAAAATAATTGTGTTTTGGTCATTACTTATTTTTTTTTAAAAACTGAGATGTAAGAAAATTCTTATTGAATCTTTTGTAGATGGTTGTTTTTAAAGATTTGAGCTTCCAAATATATATTTTTCCTTAGATTCAACAAGTAAATATTTGTCAATTAATATGAGTGAAAACATAAATCAGTAAGATAAAAGTCTGTATTTTTAAAGGTGGTTTGAATTTATATGAGGAGTAATACTTCAAAAATGCTGATGGTACCTTATTCAGAAATGTCAATAATCAATTAAATTTCTTTTTTATGGAAAATACAGAGCATAAGCATGGAGCATCTTCTTCCATGGAAGTTGAAAAGCATTCAAAACGTTCTTCCTCTGCAATGTACGGACAATTTGTATTGATGGCTGTAGTGATGTTTTGTGCGATGTATATCATTATGTATGCTATGATAGACAGCCTGAAGAATCTTATTTCGAACATTAATAATCTATATATGGCTTTGTTGATGACTTCAGCGATGCTTCTCATTGAATTGTGGGTGATGCGAAAGATGTATACCAACAAAGCAATAAATTGGACTATAGTGATCATTGCCGTAATATCAGGTATTTTTTCCTGGTTCGGAATCAGAGAACAGATGAATGTTGATGACAGACAGTTTGTCAAAAGTATGATTCCTCATCATGCAGCAGCTATTTTAATGTCACAAAAGGCTCATCTTACCGATCCGCAGCTGATTACCCTGCAGAAAAATATTCTTAAAACCCAATCCGAAGAAATCAAGCTGATGAAGCACAAACTCAGAGAATTTGAAAAAAGGTAGGGCAGGAATCTGAAATAACACGAATATAGATATACTGTTATTTTAATCAGAATATTTTAATAATTTAGTTTCCATGAAAATTAAAACTATTAGCCTTTCTATCATTTTTTTCACTATTATTTCCTGTAAAAAGGATAAAGAATATCCTAAATATGTTGAATTGGAATCGGGAAATGGAAGCTATTCACTTTTTATAAAAGATGGAAATTTTGAATTTTTAAAAACAGAATTTGTAAGCTATGATCATATGGTAACGGCTCCTTTTTCAGAAGGTAAATATAAGATATCAGGTGATGAACTGATTTTGAATAGTGATAAAGGAAAAAAATATATTTTCAAAATAGGGAATGATTCAGAACTGATCCCTGCAAAAATGGATTCCCTGAAAGATCTGAAAGGATTGTATCCTGTTCAGATTCTTCATAATAATAAAATGCCGAAAGAAATGGGACGTCTGGATTCTTTAGGAAGAAAAAATGCGTTGTGGCTTTATTTTAATGAAAAAGGGAAGGTGATTAACCAGAGATTGTATAAAAATGGAGAGATGGTAAAAGATCATTACAAGTCGGATATTGTTATAAAATAAAGAATAAGCAAGAGACCTGGAAATAAAGAATAAGCAAGAGACCTGGAAATAAACAGTATGCAATTTTATCACAGATAAAATCCTTGCGCCTTATAGCAGTCTTCTTAATAGAATTTTGCGTCTTTGCGTTTTCCAATTATACCTTTCTTATTTGTGTGTTTTTGAAAACGAAAAACGCAAAGTTTTTTTAATTCCATAAATAATTTTAAGGTGAAAGAAGATCAAAGGTTTTTAGCAAATGAAAGTCAAAAATATATCAGCACCTTACCTTAGTCAATAAAAAAAGGCGCCACTTACAAGTAAATGGCACCTCGTTACTGAATATATTTGAATGTAAAATTGTTTTTGGTTTATCTACTCATTCTGCTTGATTTGTGGGTTATTATTAATCTCTTTATTAGGAATCTGGAATCTGAATTTATCAGGAGTCAGGTTGAATCTTCCAAAAGTATGATTCGTTCCTGTGTATACCCTTTCTAAAGGGGTGTTTAATCTTTTCATATCAAACCAGGCATAGCCTTCACCCCAAAGTTCTATTCTCTTTTGCAGGACAATTTCATTAATCAGCTCGCTGCCTGATTTCGTAGATAATGTGTAGGCCTGATCTCTTTTGGAGGTAATGTCAAATAATACCTGTCTTGCTTCAGCTTCTCTTCCTTGTCTGGCAAGAGCTTCCGCTTGTATATAATATAGTGAAGATGCTCTTATGTAAATATAATCTCCTTCAAAAAGCGTGGGATCTTTAAACTTCCAGCTTACGTAAGGCGGATAATTCTTCGTTTTTCCGTTGAATGTATATGCAGCATTCTGGTTTCCATTGAATACTTTTTTACGGTAATCCGTTGCCGGAATGGCATCATAAAGACGCTTGTCAATCAGCTTACGGATCTGTGCGGCTCCGGCATATCCTTCATTCGTATTGTCAAACATGGAGAAGAAAGAAGCATAATAATTTCCGATGCTCATTGTGGAAATGGTATTATGAAAACCCCATATTACCTCAGGATTATTGATGTTGGAAAAACCGGTGTTGGTATAATCTTCTTCGGTCATAAGGGCAATTCCCTGTTTACTTTCCTGAGCATATTGGGCTGCCTTGATATAATCCTGTGTCTCAAGAAATACTTCGGATGCAATAGCTTTAGCAGTTCTTTGGTCTATCTGGGCTCTGGAAGGTCGGGCATACGTATCCAGAAGCGTAATAGATTCTTCAATATCTTTTTTGATTTGTGAATAAACCTCAGCAACCGTTGATCTCGGAAGTCCCTGACTTGGATTAGCTGCGGTAAGAACCAATGGAAGACCGGGCTCAGACTGATGTCCGTTATAATCATGGGCATAAAAACGCACCAGATAAAAGTAGGAATAAGCTCTTAAAGCGAGCAGCTGTCCTGCAATGGCTCTGTTTTTTGCATTGGCATTTTTATCCAGACCATCCAGCAGCTTGTTGATTACGAATATTCTTGCATAAAAAGTAGTCCATACAATCTCAGAAGCAATATTACTGGCATTAGTGGCTTCATAATTATAAAACATTCCTAAATGCTGGTTGGTAGACTGGATCACATCATTAGACATCAGATCTGCACCTGCTTTAATTCCCATGATTCCGAAATCTGAGTGAACGGTGGTACCGCCTGCACCATTGCTTCGAAGATCAAGATAGATTCCACCCAGAATTTTTTCCGGACTGTTTGCATCGTTATTGAGCTGCTCCCCGGAAATATCCCCTTCCGGTAACGTATTGAGGTCATTGGCACAGCTGGTAGCCAAAAAACTTAGGGTTACAGCTGTTATAAAGTATTGTATTGTGTTCATTCCTGTTCTTTTAAAAATTAAGTTTAAAGCCTAAAGAGACACTGGATAAAAGAGAATAACGGTAGGCATCTGAAACTCCCGTCAGCGAAGCTCTCGGATCATAGCCTTTTCTCTTGGACCATAGGTACAGGTTGTTTCCTGTCACATAGATTTTCAGACCTGATAAGCCTGCCTGTTGTGCAAAACCATCGGGAAGCTGATAGGAGAGGGTTACGTCCTGAAGGCTGATATAATCCGATTTGATCAGATACAGTGTTGAATTTCCGTTCTGGTTTGTAGCGCTAAGATCTACTCTAGGCAATGCAGCCGTTGGATTTTCAGGGGTCCAGGTTTTATCCAGATCTGTTGAATAGTTGGAACCATAGCTGTCAGAATGGAATAAGCTTCTGTAAATATCATCATATCCATAGCCTCCGAACTGGTAAGCAAAATTCACTGCCAGATTGAATCTTTTATAACTGAAATCTGTTCCGAACCCTCCATATACTTTTGGAATAGCAGACTTTCCGGTGTTATAGTCGGTGGCTTCCTTATAATTACTGGTCACCGTTCTTTCTTCCTGATGAGTGGTTGGATTGATGGTTGTACGATACCATAAAGCATCGCCATTCTCAGGATTTACTCCTGCAAATTCTTTCAGGAAATAGGTATATCGGTCACCGCCTTCGGTCAGAATAAATAAGCCCGAAACAAGCCCTGTATTTCTCTGCTCAGCCGGTAATCTGGTAATCTTGTTTTTGTAATGAGTAGCATTGGCATAAAAACTCCATTGAAATTCATCACCGCGAAGAATATCGACACTTACATTAGCCTGAACTCCTCTGTTGGTCATATCTCCGATATTTCCGTATTTCACATATGAACCCGCATTGGATGGAGGAAGAGGAAGAGCGTAAATCATATCCGAAACTTTTCTTTCAAAATAATCGGCATTCAGACTGATTCTGTTTTTTAAAAGTGAAATTTCAAAACCGGCATTCAGGTTTTTGGAGGTTTCCCATTTTAAATCCTTATTTCCTTGTTTTTTAAGCGATAGAACAGGTTTGTCGTCCCCGAAGTTGTTGATTCCGTAGATATCCTGATACGCATAATAATCTCTGCTGGAACCACTTAAAAGAATGTTGTCATTTCCCTGCTGTCCATAAGAAGCTTTTAATTTTAAAGCATTGATAATACGATTGTCTTTAAGAAAATCTTCCTTTGCGATATTCCATGCAAGTCCTAATCCATAGAAATTTCCCCATCTGCTTTCCGGAGAAAATACGGAAGAACCGTCTCTACGGATATTGGCATTAAAGAAATATTTTCCGTCATAATTATACAATAACCTTGTGAAATACCCTTCTACGGCATATTCATAACCGATTCCGGATAAGTCGGTAATTTTTACGGCATTGTCAAATGACTGAGAGTCGGGTAGTAATAGCTGCTGTTTTGATCCTGAGAATCCATCATCTTTGATCTTATTCAGCTCATGCCCTGCAAGGAGGTTGAAGCTGTGATTTCCCAGCTTTTTCTGGTAAGTAAGCAATTGCTGATGGTTCAGGGTATATTTAAAATTAGAACCTTGAGAAATTGTTCCTCCCACAGAAGATGAAGTTCCTCCTTCCGTATTTCCGAACTGCAGGTTTCTGGTATTTTCGAGATATGCCCCGAAATTATAGGTAAAATCCAGCCCTTTAATGATTTCATAATTTAGGCCAAGATTAAGGTTGGTGATATTACTTACAGTCTGAGATTTGTTTTTTTGAAGGTTGCCTACAGGATTTTCAAACACCGCATAAGATCTTGTGGCGCCGTTGGGTCCCTGGCCGTCTCCATAATCATATAGAGCATTTCCATACTTGTCATAAAGCCTTTGGTAATTGTTGTCCCGCAGGAAGACAGGATAGAAAGGAGCAATATTTCTGGCAAACTGGAAAGGGTTGGAAAAACCGCCGGTCTCACCAAAATCCTGTTTGCTGTAAGTATAAGATAAAGCACTAGTTAATTTCAGTTTTGAAGTGATGGAGTAGTCTACATTAGACCTGATTCCGAATCTTTCAAAGCCTGAAGAAATTAAATATCCCTTATCGTCAAGATAATTAAGCGAAGTATATGATTTTACCTGGTCACTATTGGCATTGATTCCTACGGTGGCTTCCCTTCTCAAAGCAGGCCTGAAAAGCAGTTTCTTCCAGTCGTCCTGGTAGAGCAGCTTTGCGTCGGGATTGAAAAAACCGTCCTTTGAAATCAGTTGATTAAAAGGAACGTTATATACATTATATCCCAGTTTGGTAAGAGCAGCAAGTCCCACATCATGGGGAGAAGGGCCTGAAGGAACAGCTCCCGGCTGTTTCAGTCTTGCAATTTCGCCAATTCTTGCTCTGTTATAATAAGCGGTGTAATAATCCTGAGGAGAAGTAAAGACAGAATAATCCTCAATAGACCTGAAGTTAACCCCTGTTTTTACATCGGCCTCAATACTTACACCTTTACTTTTTCCTCTTTTGGTGTTCACAATAATAACACCATTAGCCCCTCTGGAACCGTATAAAGCATTCGAAGAAGCATCTTCAAGAAAAGAGATACTTTCAATATCCGATGCGGCAATACTGTTCAGGTTTCCGCTGTATGGAATGCCATCGAGTACAATTAACGGATCACTGGACGCGTTGATAGAGCCTATTCCTCTCATTCTGATGGTGGGCTGGGAGCCTGGCTGCCCGGAAGAAATCACCTGTACTCCCGCTACTTTTCCTCCAATTCCCTGAAGAATATTTCCGTTTTGAAGATTTGAAAGATCTTTAGCCTTCAATGACTGTACAGAACCTGTAATTTCTTCTTTTTTCTGCTTCCCAAAAGCTACCACCACCACTTCTTTGATGGAAGTTTCTTTGGAAAGACTGTCTTTGCTTTGTGCAAAACCATATTCCGCGAACAGGAGTAAGGCCAATACACCAAGCTTACATTGTTTCTTTTTCATTATATTAATCTAGGTTTAAAACTGAATTGTGTATTACTGCTGATCTCCCGTTAAAAAATGTGATTTTCCGCCTCCTTTTTCAGGGAGGTTATAAAACGAATAGTAAAATTACAGGAGAGGTACCCGGATGAAAGAAGCCTTGAACTCTTTGGCTTTAATTCCTACAGTAATGAATGTATCTTTTAAAAAGTTAGCACATCATCATCATGCACATCATATCAAAGCACATGTCTTGAGAAATGCAGTTGTGCTGTGAAAGGGCAGACATTCCACAACAATTTTGCTGTGCAGAAGCTGCCGCCGTAATGGTGCATAGGTAAGAATTAAAGGTATTCTTATTCATGAGAATAAAGTTTATGATTTTGTTAACTGGGTCAAAATTATCTAATAAATGACGAACCCAGATAAAACGAGAGCATGAGATAAATCATATTAGTCTACTAAATTAGTAGGTTAATTGATTTGAATTAAATTTATGAATCGTAAATATTTGATTTTTAATTAATTAATTAATTAATTAATTCCATGTTTGAAAATGTTAAAAAATAATAAAAAAGTTAATTTTCATGTGTGAATTAAATTTAAAATTATAAGTCTATTTATTTTGTAGACTTTTTATTTATTTTATAGCTGTATTTTCATGAGAATAAGGATCAGGAGCTTCATCCTGCTATCCGCTCATACTCCTCGCACCTGGCTGAATCCACTTTCTGCTGCGGGGTAACCGCTGCTATCAGGGCTAAGGACGGTTTGAATCATCATATAAAATTATCCCAAACCTCTGTGTCAATCTGTGAGATGCGGTAATAACAAAAAAGAAGTCCATCTTTCGATAGACTTCTTATGAAAACAAGATTAAAATATGGATTTATTCTTTCTTAATATCCGGAACTGCCAACGGAGCCTGATCCCAACCACCGCCAAGCGCTCTGTAAACAGCAACACTCGCTTTAAGTTGGTTCACTTTCTTCTCTACCAGCTCAAACCTGGATTCCAGAGCATCCCTTTGAGTCAGTAAAACTTCCATGTAATCAGCACGGGCATATTTGAACAGGTCGTTGGAAATATCTATAGACTTTGTTAAAGCATCCACTTCCTTCGTTTTGATATTCACACTGCTTTCCAGATTATGAATCTTAGACAACTGATTCGCTACCTCAATATAAGCTCCCAAAACAGTCTGCTCATAATGATATACTGCCTGAATCTGTTTCGCATTGGCATTATAATAAGCCGCTTTAATCGCTCTTCTGTTGATCAATGGTGCTGTAAGTTCTCCCGCAAGAGAAAACAGAAACGACTGAGGTTTGATGATATACAGTGGATTAAAAGCTTGTAACCCGACTCCTGCAGAAAGATCAAGAGAAGGGTAGAACCTTGCTTTGGCCACTTTAATGTCAAGCTTGGCAGCAGCCAGTTCATATTCAGCCTGCTTGATATCCGGACGGTTTTCCAAAAGTTCAGAAGGAATTCCTCCATACACCGCTTGCGGAACAATAGAATCAAAAGAATTCTGACTTCTTTCCACGGGTTGTGGAAATCTTCCCACCAGATAATTAATCCTGTTCTCCGTTTCAACTATCTTCTGCTGGATGTCATACTGCATTCCCTGAGTTTTCAGAACCTGGGCTTCAAATCTCTGTACTGCCAGTTCATTGGATCGCGCATTCTTTTTTAACTCTTTGATAATATCCAGCGCATCATTCTGAATTTTAATATTCTGATTCAAAATAACCAGCTCATTATCCAGTGCCAACAGTTCATAGTAAGAATCTGCAATTTCAGAAATAAGATGAGTTGTCATGAAATTCTTTCCTTCAATGCTGGCAAGATATCGCTGTACCTGCGCTCTTGTGGCATTATGAAGTTTTCCCCAGATATCCGTTTCCCACTGTGCCTGGGCACCAACACCAAAGTCAAATAAAGGTTCAGGCATTTCTCTGCCGGGTTCTATTTCAGTATTGGCTTCCATAGCTCCGATATTGGTATACCGGCTTACTTTGTCTACACCAGCTCCGGCTTTTAAACCTACAGAAGGAAGATATTCCCCTTTTTTGGCTTTGATTTCATTTTTAGACATTTCAATTTCCTGAAGGACAATATTCAGTTCCTGATTATTCTGAAGGGCCTGACTGATCAGCTCTTGGAGATGTGGATCACTGAAATATTCATTCCACTTCATTTTTCCGGTATTGATAGTGTCGTTTTCTGCTGAACCGTATTTTTCAGGGACGGTTTTATTTTCAGCACGCTGTGCTATTTCTATAGGTTTACAGGCAGTAAGACTTAATAAGACGACTGCCAGACCTGCATATTGATATATTTTTCTTTTATTCATAATGGATCATGTCTTCGCTTAATGGAGATTCATCTTCGTCTTTGATCATTTTTTTACCATCAGACCACTTGGCAAATATGTAGTAAAGCCCCGGAATGACAATCACTCCGAACAGTGTTCCTATCAGCATTCCTCCCAGTGAAGATGCCCCAATGGTATGGTTTCCGATCGCTCCCGCACCTCTTGCAAAAACAAGCGGAACCAATCCTGCAATAAAGGCAAAAGAAGTCATCAGAATGGGTCTGAAACGGGCTTTGGAACCTTCTATAGCGGCTTCGAGAATAGAATCTCCTGCCTGACGTCTTTTCACGGCAAATTCTACAATAAGTACTGCGTTTTTACCCAGTAATCCGATAATCATGATCAATCCAACCTGTGCGTAGATGTCATTTTCCAGTCCCATTGCTTTTAATAATAAGAAAGATCCGAAAACTCCCACCGGTAAAGAGCAAAGTACCGCAAACGGAATCAGAAAACTTTCATACTGAGCCGCCAGAACCAGATACACGAATACCAAAACAACAAGGAAGACATAGATCGCTTCATTACCACGTTGTGCCTCATCATAAGACAATCCTTCCCACGCTACTTTGTATCCGTGAGGAAGTGTTTTGGCCGCGGTTTCATTGATGGCCTGGATAGCATCTGCCGTTGTATAGCCTGCAGCCGGAAGACCACGGATTGCTGCGGAATTGTACATGTTGTAACGGGTAATTTCGTTCGGTCCCTGTGTCTTTTTCATCGTCATAAATGCTGAATAAGGAACCATTTCATCACGGTCATTCTTCACATACAGGTTCATAATATCCGTAGGAAGCCTTCTGAATTCCGGAGACGACTGCACATACACCTTGAAGAACTGCCCGAAACGGATAAAGCCCTGTTCATAGGTACTACCGATCAGAATATTGAGGTTGTCCATCGCTTTTCCGATAGAAACTCCTTTCTGCATCGCTGCATTATTATCAAATACCAGCTCATACTGAGGATAATTAGCCGCAAAAAAGGTGAAGACTCCCGAAAGCTCCTTACGCTTTTTAAGCTGTGCGATGAAATCTTTATTGGCTTTGTCAAATTCCTGATAATCGGTAGTTCTGTTCAGGTCAAGCAATCTCATGGAGAAACCTCCCGAAGATCCGAATCCTGGTACAGCTGGTGGTTCAAAGAACTCAATGGTAGCACCAAGATCTTTTGATTTTTCTTCCAGCTCTTCCATGATCTCCTTCACAGAATGATCACGGTCGTTCCAGCTTTTAAGGTTGATCAGACATGTTCCTGCATTCGAACCACGGCCTTCAGTCATGATTTCATATCCTGCCAGGGATGATACAGATTCCACACCGTTTACTCGCATACAGATTTTCTGTAATGTTCTGGAAACCTTATTCGTCTGCTCAAGGGTAGAACCCGGAGGAGTCTGGATGATGGCATAGATTGTTCCCTGGTCTTCATTCGGGATAAACCCTCCCGGAAGAACCTTATTGATCATCACAATTCCGGCACAGAAAGCAATCAGAATTCCCCACGTTACTACTTTTCGGCTTACGATTTTTCTAAGGAATGAAGCATATTTTCCGGTTACTTTATCAAAACCACTATTGAATGAGTCTAAAGCTTTGGTGAAAATATTGGCTTTTTTAGGCTTTCCATGGTGGTTTTTCAATAACATTGCGGCCAAAACAGGAGTCAGCGTAAGGGCTACTACCGCTGAAATCACAATAGAACTCGCCATAGTAATCGAAAACTGACGGTAGAAAGTTCCCACCGGACCCGTCATAAATGAAATAGGAATGAATACAGCTACCATCACGGCTGTAATGGCAATAATAGCACCTGCAATTTCACCCATTACTTCTTTTACCGCTTTATAAGGCGAAATATTACTGTCTTCCATTTTGGCGTGAACGGCCTCAATTACTACAATCGCGTTGTCAACCACAATACCGATCGCCAATACCAATGCGAAAAGAGTAACAAGGTTGATGGTTAACCCAAAGAATTGGATCACGAAGAATGTTCCGATCAAAGAAACCGGCACGGCAATAATAGGAATCAAAGTAGAACGCCAGTCACCAAGGAAAATGAAAACTACAATGGCCACCAGAATAAATGCATCTCTTAAAGTATGTATCACCTGTTCAATAGAAGCATCAAGGAACTGGGAAACGTCATAACTGATTTTATAATCAACACCCGGAGGAAAGTTTCCTTTCATTTCTGCCAGTTTCGCTTTCACATCTCTGATTACGTCATTGGCATTACTTCCGTAATTCTGTTTTAAAACGATAGATGCGGAAGGATGCCCGTCAAGATTGGAATAAATATCAAAGAATTCACTTCCCAATTCTACTTTGGCAATATCTTTTAGCTTTACATTTTCTCCTTCGGCATTGGAACGTACAATGATATTTTCATACTCTTCCGGTTTGTTGTATTGTCCTTTATAAGTCAGTACATATTCCAGTGACTGTGCTGCAATACCGGAGCTTTGTCCGATTCTCCCCGGGCGTCCGATGATACTTTGTTCGCCGATAGCTTTCATTACCTCATCTACAGAGATGTCATAAGCACGCATACGGTCAGGGTTCAGCCAGATACGCATGGCATATCTTCGGCTTCCCAGGATCTGAGATTTTGCAATCCCGTGGATGCGGTTAATTTCCGGGATGATATTCACCATTGAGTAGTTGTACAGGAATTTTTCATCCATACTTTTATTCGTGCTGTAAAGGTTCACGTACATCAGCATACTGGGCTGAATCGGGTTTACCACGACTCCTTCTTTCTGTACCAGTTCTGGTAATAAAGGCATTACCTGGTCTACTCTGGTTTTTACCAGAACTACTGCCTCGTTCGGATCGGTTCCGGGATCGAAGACAACGTTCACCGTAGCTTCCCCGGCACTGGTAGCATCGGTGGTGATATAACGCATTCCCTGAACTCCATTGATGGCATTTTCAATTGTAATCAAAGATGATTTTACCAATACATCTGCACTCGCTCCCGGATAAGCAATAGAAACAGCTACGGTGGTAGGGGCAATTTTTGGAAACTGTTCCGTAGGAAGCTGCTTCATCGCAATCCCTCCCATAAACAGGATCACAACCGATATCACAATGGCGAAAACCGGTCGGTGTATTACTTTTTTAAACATAATGCTGCTTTTGGGTTACTCGGCGTACAGATCCAGGTTCGACATTACTTTTTCAGGCTTTTGGTATTTTGAGCTGATCTTCTGGTTTTCCTGAACCATTCTAAGCCCTTCCAAAAGGATTCTGTCATCCTTTCCAAGCCCTGAAGCGACAACATAAATATGCGGTAATTCAGCAGCAACTTTTATTTCTCTTGCATGTACCTTACCATCTTTACCGATCACATAGACATATTTCTTTTCAAGCTCCTCGAAAGTCGCTTTCTGTGGAATCATCATTGCATTGGCATAAGGTGAGGTGATAACGATGTTTCCGGTTTCACCATATCTCAACAGCCCTTTTGGATTCGGAAAAGTAGCTCTGTAAGCAATATTTCCGGTTTCATTGTCAAAATCAGACTCTATGGTTTGTACGATACCGTCTTGTGTAAACTCTTTGCCATTGGCCATTCTTAAACGTACATGCATTGGATTATTATCCTTTTTGGCATCCATCTGATTAAGATATTCAGCTTCCGGTACATTGAAATATACCCACATTTTGCTGTTGTCGGAAAGTTCAGTTACAAGCTCGCCTTCATCTACAAGGCTTCCTTTACGTACGTGTAGCTTTCCTACAATTCCATTGAAAGGAGCACGGATTTCGGTAAATTTTAAATGGGTATTCATTGAAGCAAGTTCGGCCAGTGCTTTTTCATACCTTGCTTTAGCCATAGCCATTTCCTGAGGGGCAACAATGTTTTTGTCAGAAAGGTTTTTGGTATTCTGATATTCGATTTGCGCGTATTTGGATTCCGCTTTGGCACGGTTTACATCAGATTCATAAAGATTAGGCATGATTTTGAACAGCAGCTGCCCTTTTTGTACAAACTGCCCTTCATCTACATAAATAGACTGGATGTATCCTTTTTCCTGAGCTCGAAGCTCAATATGATTAATAGAACGGATTTGCGCAACATAATCTTTGTTCACCAAAGTATCTTTGATAAGCGGGCTTGTTACGTTGAATGACGCTGCTTCTGTTTTTTCCTTTTTTTCAGATTGACAGCTTACAAACAAGAGAATAAGGCACAAGTTGATATACATGAGACTTTTCTTGACCATGATAATATATTGTTTTATAATAATTTATAATTGAAAAAAATAGTGTCATCGGCTCTCATAACAGAGTATGAAAGCGGATAAGGTTTTCGAAAAAAATAGTATAAAATCACAGTCGGATGACCCTGTACTGGAGGTACAGATCATCATGTAAGGTCTTTAAAAGTTCTGATTGGGCAAGTGAAACAGCGATTTGTCTGTTGTGAAATGTAGTAACGAAATCTGAAATCAGATGCCAGAAACCATCTTTGAAAAGAGCAAGAAGCTCGGTAGAACCAGAGGTCTCTACGTTGTCATCATTTTCATTGTCGTTTTCAGAAAGATTAGCTCTGATTTTGTTGTACAGGGGATGGCTGACATTGTAAGTATCATGAGCTTCATTATTTCTAAGAAATGCAAAAGAGTCTTTGAAGCTCTTTTTTTCGTGAACAAGAAGATCAGTGGTAAAATGAAGATCGGAAGAGATATCCGTTGAAATATACTGCTGAATTTGCCCGTAATACCATCCTAAAACGGTAAGCATCGCAAATAACAAGCTGTACAAATATTGATAAAATCTTTTCCGCATCCCAGAGACAAAGGTAATTAAACTTAAAAATAGGTGCAACGGCTAAAGATTAAAAAAGTGTTAAAAATTAGGCTGTTTCATTGAAAAAATAAATGAAATTGCGATGAACTAGGTTGTGAGCATCCATAATCCTTCACCAAACTGTTTAAAAATAACACCAGTCTTCTCCTCTGCATTTCAGAACCTCTTTCCCGTAAAGGATGATAAATAATCTTTGATCAATATAAGCCTGCAGTATTGATGTTGCATACTTTTTATTTCATTATAATTACCTGGAGATTTTAAAAATTTTAATATTATTTTTGAATTAGCTTTATTTTGCACAATTTTTGCTGTAAAAAGCTACTTTTAACGGTTAAAGCATAGCCGATAGTTCAAAAAACTCCTCCAATATTTATTATGATGAAAAAATACCTTATTTATATATCACTTTTTGGAGCACCCTTATTTTGGGGGCAAGGTAAAGTGACCGAAAAATCTGCATACCAACAGAAACTGGCATTATCAGAGACAGAAAATGCATTAATGGCATTTGATGCTGATATAAAATTGTCCGATGAAGAAATCGCTTTGGATAAAAAACTATTCCAGATTCGTAAACAGTTTCTCAGTGATTCGGAAGCAAAGAAAATATCTTTATATAACAGCTCTTTTAATGAATTAAAACCATTAATAGAAAGCAGCAAGCTGTTTGAAATTCTTCAGACAATGCCGAAAGGAGGTTTGCTGCATACCCACAGCGGTGGAATAACAGATGTGAAATGGATCATTTCAGCTGCAAGGAAATATGAGGAATGTTATGTTTACGATCAGAAAGACAACAATCAGTTCATTTTCGGACAGCTGGCCTTTTTTGAAAAAGGAAAAGTCCCGGCCGGATTTGTAAACCTTGATAAAAAGCTTACTTCGAACCCTGGTTTTGAAAAAGAACTGCAGGATCTTCTTACGCTGAAACGTGATAGCCTTTGCTCTTATACAGATTATTGGATTGAATTTGAAAAACGTTTTAAACGTATCAGTTTACTGCTTCCGTATCGTCCTTTCTTTAAAGCATATTATCTGAAAGGATTTCAGGATTTGATAAAAGACAAAGTTCAGCACGTAGAAATCAGATATATCTTTGATGAGCTTTACGATTTTAAGCATGGAAAATATCCTTTGAAAACTTCTGTCACAGATCTGCAGGACATTCTTAAAGAAGTACACCAATCAGATCCGCAGTTTACCCTGAAACTGATCTATTCAAGTTTTAAATTTCTGGATAATGAAAGCATCGGAAAACAGCTGGAAACAGCATTTGAAATGAAGAAAGAATTTCCGGATATGATCTCAGGCTTTGACCTTGTAGCGGATGAAGCAGCAGGTCATCATATCAGTTTTTTTGAAAAAAGCTGGGCAAAAATGAATGAACTTAGTACAAAGTATAAGGTAGAGCTGCCTCTTTTCCTTCATGCCGGAGAAAGCAATTCTATGTTGAATACAAATGTTCTGGATGTAGCACCGCTCAATAATAAAAGAATCGGTCATGGACTGAATCTCATCTATTTTCCAAAAACCATGGATCAGATCAGAAAACAGGATAAATTGGTGGAAGTGAGCCCGATCAGTAATCAGATCTTAGGATATGTAAGTGATCTGAGGAATCATCCGGCAAGAGTTTTATTAAGTAACGGAGTACAGTGTTCCATCAGCAGTGATGACCCTTCTGTCTATGGATATACCGGTCTCAGCTATGATTTCTGGGTAACACAGGTGTATTGGGAGCTGGATGTGAAAGCCCTGAAAAAACTGGTTTTCAATTCTATTAATTATTCTTCTATGAATGATAATGAGAAAACGAAAGCTGCAGCTTACCTGAACCAGCAGTGGAATGATTTTGTTCAGAAAACAAATCAGAAATTAAATTAATAGGATTCTTCCTGTAAAAATAAAATCGCATTATTGACCTCAATAATGCGATTTATCCTTTTAACAGATACATCTGTTACTTTTTAAACTTTGCTTTGGATAATTCTTTTTTTACAGATGTACTCAACTTTGGCGGACTTACTTTAGTCAGAGCCAACGATTCGCAGCCATTGAAAACAGCAAAACGTTTTACAGTTTCTACGAAAGGTTTTAGCCATAAATCAAGGTCAATAGTACTGTTTTCAATATGTAAATGAATAAGCTCCAGTTTTTTTTCCTTTCTGTGCGCTTTACAGTCAACCCTTCCGATAAACTGATCCCCAAACAGGATGGGCAGACAGAAATAGCCGTATTGTCTTTTTTCTTTTGGAGTATAGCATTCCAGGCGGAAATCAAAATCAAAAATCTGTTTGATTCTGTCCCGATGGATAATAGCGTTATCAAACGGAGACAAAAGCCAGATATTGGAATTTCCGGGATCAAATGTCTTTTCAAGAACATGGTTCAGCATAAAGACAGAAGATAATCCTTCTGTTTTCACCTGAGATATCAATCCTTCTTCAAGCATTGTCTGCAAGACTTTCTTGACATCTTTCTTTACATCATTTCCCTTCCGAAGGTGAGTGATCTGCTTTAATGTAGTAAATCCATAAGCTCTCAGATTAGTTTTTACCAGATATTCTGCAAACTCAAGTGGAGTAGGTTCTGTAGTATCAATAGAAGAAGGTAAAACCCTCTCGGTGAGATCATATGTTTTCTGCATTCCCACACGTCCGCTTATCATCAGGTCTCCCTGCATGAAAAGTCTCTCAAGAGCCAGCTTGGCAGGTTTCCAGTTCCACCAGCTTCCTGCTTTATGGCTTTCATTCTCAAAATCTCTTGCTCTTTTAGAGCCTTCGTTACGAATGATGTCTCTCACATATTCCATTACCCTGTGATCAGCATTGTAGTAACGGGATTCTCCTCTTTTAATCATCAGCATCTGAGGCAAAACATACCGGAAATCTTTCATAGGAAGATAAGACGCAGCATGAAACCAGTACTCAAATACCTTACGTTCTTCTACCAGTTCCTCCAGATAATCTGTATGAAAATCAGGGATTCTTGTCCAGAGGGTATGATGATGAGCACGCTCCACCATAGATAAAGTATCGATCTGTATATATCCAAGGTGCTCCAAAGCATTAAGAACCGCATCTTTTCCGGTTCCGAACGGCGCATGTTGCGTTAATCCCTGGCTATCCAGTGTTGCAAGTTTCAATTGTCCTGATGCCAACTTCTTTTCCATATTTGAAATTCGGAGAAACAGCTTTTATGATGTTTCTATCAAATATAGTGATTTAAGGGAAAAGCACTGAACAGGATCTGTTAATACTCAGGGTGGGCAGGTTAAAAATCAGTTGTTTTGACGGTTATCTCTCTTCAGCTCCCTTTCAATTTCATTCACATAAGGAAGGGGAGTAAGGTAACTTTCTTCAATGTATTGTCTGATACTTTCATCCGTTTTTTTGTTAACCTTCCTGATGAAAAGCTGATTACCGGATTTTAATGATTGAATATAATTGAATGTATTCTGTGTATTTTGAAAAAAGGAGGTCTCAAGTACTGCTCTTTTATCATCATTGACGATAATATCATTGAATGATGTGTTCATAAGAACAGTCTGAAAAAATGAATCTGCCGGTAAAAAAGTATGAAGATAATAGTCTTCAAAATCCATTACCTTTTTGTTGTTGGTTAAAAATAAGCAGGTTTCTCTTGTAAACATAAACCATTTACCACCTATATAAGGAATCACATCTTTCATAAAAGATCGTTTGTAGATGAAAGACGAGATCATATAAGCCAATTCCGTAAAGTGATTTTGTATTCTTTTCAGCGTGTCGGGTCTGTAAAACTTCTGATCATAATAAAAAAGATAATTCCTGCCTTTATTGATGGTAAGAAATTTACGGATAATATTTTGTGATTTCAGTGGATAATCTTCACCGCTCAGATTGATAAAATAATCCCATTCTTTACTTGCATTCAGGAGAAATTCCATAGCGTTCAATTCTGCCTGAACGATGTTGAAACCTCCCGAAACTATATTCATACTGTCCAGAATATAGACATTGGGAAAATGAACGATATAAAGTTGTATTTCTTCAATGAACTCTTGTTTCGCTTTTTTATCAATATGGATAAGATAAAACTGATCTCTTGTATAGATTTTCTCAAACATGCTTTTAAATACATCTGGTTTATGATGTATCATAATGAAATAAGCAATTCTTACATGTGGGCCTGAATGGGATTCTAATATTCTGGGAGAAGGTTGGGGGGTGGGGGAAGAAGCTTGCATATTCCGGAGTTTAAAATCATCCGCGTCAGCAAACAATTTGGTTAATTGGCAGAAGGTACGAATAAATTTTTGATAATCAGTTAATTAAATAAAGTAATAATCATTTTTTTTATTGTAAGTTTGCAGGACATTTATAAAAACAGGTCACTGCCTTTGCTATTCTGTCATAGTTTAAAATCACTTTTTTCTTTCAGTTTTGCTTTTTCAGCTACCAATTTATAGTCTTTATTTTCATTACAGAAAATAAAAGATTATAAAGTTCTATTGTAGATAAGAGCGACACGTTATTGCCGGTTAAGCCATAATATATTCAAGGATATTATGATAGCTGAAGCAAGAAAAAGATGAGCAGAAAAGAATTCTCTTTTGTGTATCATTATAATACTCCAATTCAAATTCTGTTCAGCAGGTTTGTTTGTAAAATACCGGAATCCGGAATTATAATGAATTTTAAAAATTTAAATCTGATCAATCCTATTATCCGTGCGGTGACAGAAGCAGGATATTCCAGGCCTACTGAGATACAGTATACTGTGATTCCGCATATTTTAGCAGGAAGAGACATTATAGGGTCTGCACAAAAAGGTGCCGGGAAAACAGGTGCTTTTGCTATGCCTATTCTGCAGCTGCTGAAAAGACAAACTCCGGATCATAAAGAAATACGGACTTTAATCCTTACTCCAACAAGAGAATTGGCAATACAGATAGAAGAAAATTTAAAAATTTACAGTAAGTATCTGCCATTATCCCAGCTTTCTATTTATGAAGGCGTTTCCATTGGCAGCCGGCTTGCAGCACTCCGAAAAAGGGTAGATATTCTTGTAGCAACACCTGGAGGACTGCTTGATGTAGAAAATCAGAGACATATCGATCTTTCTAAAATTGAGTTATTTGTTTTGGATGATGCAGATAAGATACTTGAAATGGGATTCATTAATGATATAAAAAAAATATTGAATCTGGTTTCCCATAAAAGACAAAACATACTTTTTTCTGCAACAATGCCGGGAAGTTTAAAATATTTTGCCAAAACAATTCTGAATAATCCCGTAGAGATTATTACAGATCCGGCTTCTTCAATACCCCAGATGGTGAAGCGCCCGGACCTTAAAAATATTCAACCAATGATGGGAAATACAATACCTGTCAGAATATCTTAAATAAAATCTGTAGCGTTTACAGATCATAATACACAATTTTTAATAACAATTACAATGCAAGAAGGCACCGTAAAATTTTTCAATGAAGCAAAGGGCTTCGGTTTTATTACTCCGGCAGACGGAAGTAAAGATATATTTGTACATTCTTCAGGATTAAACACAAGAATGATTTGCGAAAACGATAAAGTAGTTTTTGATGTACAAAAAAGCGATAAAGGTTTAAATGCTGTTAACGTAAAGTTAGCATAATAAAAATCTTGCTTGCAGATAGGTTAGAATAACATTCTTTGCCATATCAGGGTTCGTATTTACATTTTTCTCATTCAAAATTCATGAAACTTCAGGATCTGGATATTGTTTGAAAGAACATTGATGTAATGTAGATTATTTTTTATTTTCATTATGTTCATTTGCCTCTTGCTTATATGTGAGAGGTTTTTCTGGGATATGAAAATAAGAGCGCAATTGGTCTGAATATTGACACACTAAAACCGGACGCCCGGAAAATAAATAGACAGACTTGATTTACACTTACCAAAGTAATAATAGATGAGCTGTACATATTTAATCCCTCAAAAGGTTCAGAAAAGATATGATTATTATTAATAATTTTAATGAGTATAAGTCCCTTGAAGGGCAGATGTTAGGTGATTCTGACTGGCATACAATAAGTCAGGATCAGATCAATAGATTTGCCGATGCAACACAGGATCACCAGTGGATTCATACGGATCAGGAAAAGGCAGAAAAAGAAGGCCCTTTTCAATCAACCATTGCTCACGGGTATTTAACATTATCCCTGATTCCCTATCTCTGGAAACAGATTGCAGATGTGAGAAATGTAAAAATGGAAATCAATTACGGAATAGAAAACCTTAAGTTTGGAGAAGCTGTCCCTGTAAATAGTGAAGTAAAACTGCAGGCAACCGTAAAATCTGTGGTTAACCTCAGGGGAACTGTGAAAGCAATTGTGGAGGCCAGACTCCTGATCAAAGATCACATAAAACCAGCTTATACAGGGGATGTTATTTTTCTTTATCACTTTAAGGATTGATTTGTTTTTGAGTGTGTAAAAGGTTGGTATTTAATGTTTTCTTAGTTAATGAGCCACCATCTGGTCGAGTCTGTAAATAAATTCTTCAATTTCTATTTGCCTGGCATTGGCAAAACCTTTATCGGTACCGATTTTTATAAACCCACATTTTTCCAGAACTTTTTGTGAACCTAGATTATCAAAAGCAACACGGCCAAAAACAGGTCTTGTGGTTTCCGTGCTTGATGGTCACTATTATGTCGTACGTACAAATGCCTATAGGCTACAGTAAAAATACCCGGCTTCAAAATCGGAAATTTATACCCTAAAATCCGTTCTTTTTTCACCGTTACTTTGGTATGTTCAAAAGAAGCTTCGAAACCCTGAACAACGGCAGTATCCGAAAAGCCAGCAAAAGAGTAGGAACCATACCCAATATTATTATCATGAAAAATCCAGAAAATGTTGCTCCCTTTGTAGAAGCATCACAAATTATTACAGAACTGAAAGACAGAGCCAATGATATTCTTGCCAGTGTTTTAAGTACAGAACTGTCTGCGATCACCATCAATGGAAAAGGAAATTTCCCTTACTACTGGCAGGATCCGTCTAACCTGAAGTTTAATAAAAAAACTTACGACTGGATATCTTCCAATCTCAGAGCCAATACTGAGCCGGTACAGCTGGATCAGGTATTTACCAATTACTTTATTGATGCTTTCTCAAAAGTCAACTATTCTCTATCTGTAGAAGATACAGCTGTACTGAATGATGCCCATACAAGAGCTACAGATCAGCAAATGGCATTGCTTAACGCCTGGGTAGCTGCTTATAATACGCTTCCTCCTGCCACCGATACCATGCAGCCTATTGATATCATTATGGATAAAATTGCTACAGAATGGGCAAATCCCGCTACTACTTTGTACCAGATTCAGAAAAGCGATAACCTCGATGCCTTACTGAATAAGACACCGGCAAGCGGAAAACCTATTATCCCGGTATTAGCCAGTTATCTGGATGCGCTGGGTGCCACCATATCTTTGCAGAACAATGTGACAATGAATAATGGATACTTATCCAAAGCCTTAAAGAATGTACAGAATCCAAAAAAGGAAAATGGCGGACTGCTGCTGAATGACGACAGTATCTTACCGGCTTTTGAGGTGACCACTCCGCTTGACCAGATTTTAAATGGTCTTAAAAATACGTCTCAGACCGCTCAGATCGATATGGAAGTAAGCCGTGAATCTGATAGCCGTTTCCGTGTTTCCGTAGAGGGAAAAACGGGTTTTTCTATTCCTATCTTTGATTTCTTTACCTTAGGAATTGGAGGCAATGCGAACTATTTCAGTGAAAATATTGCGACAAGCAAAAACTCCATCAAAATATCAATGATGTTTACAGGAGTTACCCTGGTAAACTTTGGACCAAAAGATTTTAATATTGCCGGCAATATGTACTGGGCGTGGTTTGACCCTATCCGTAAAGCACAGATCAACAGCAGAGACAAAGAGGAAGAAAAACATATCTCGGGATACAAATTTTCTCCGGATCCGGGAATGAAATTCGGACCTGAAGGACCTTTCGGTTTACTGAACGGGGTGGCAATTTCCAATTATCCTACGGTAGAAATCACCGTAACAGGTGAAGATTACAAAAGCATTCAGAAAACCTTTGAACAGTCTTCTTCTGCTACGCTTTCTTTCTTAGGAATTCCTCTGGCAAGTGTTAAAGAATCTACTTATTCTTCTTCCTTCTCTGTGGATCAGTCAAAATCTACAATCAAGATTACACTCAGCCCTCCGCCAAGTCTGGTAGCCGGTAATAATAGAGATTCCATAGCGTGGGTTCTTGGTGCTATTGTGGATTATCCTGCGGAAGTGAGTGATGATGTTGAGCTTCTTAATAATGAAGAGTTAGTAGCTAAAGGTGCGTATCCTAACTACCAGCTGTATAAAGATAACTTCGGAACGACCTATTGTTCTGTGAAAAAAGTAAAATCACATGCGGTAGGTGCTACATGGGTAAGTGAATGTCTTGCCGCCCATCCGGGTACAAGTCCTGCAGGAAAACCATGGACAAGCCCTAAACAATCCGGGGTGATCTGGCCATAATCAACAAAAAATAAATAATAAAAACAGACTGTCTCAACAAGACAGTCTGTTTTGTTAGATTTTATACTAAGGTCTTCTTACTCTGTCAATTTTCAAAATTTTTGCTGTTCGGAGCCGGGGAGAATTTAAAGAATAGGGAAATTAAAAACTATTTGACCAGAAGATAGATTCCAACACCAATAGCGGCATAAGCCGTAACGGTAAGAATATCAGCAATAGGCTGTGAAAAGCGTTTTTCTGCAATTCTTTCGCTGTTGATCTGATTCTTATGGAACTTCAGACTTTTTTTAGCGTTACGAACCGGGTGTACTACCAGACTGTCTCCTTCCCATCGGTCAACAATTACCTTATAGCTTTTGTTGTCAACTTCAATTTTAACATTTTTACCGGCGGCCAGTTTCTCCTGAATATTCACAGGTGCAGGTTGGGCAATCAGACTTTGCGATGCAGGGTTTGAACCTGTCATTTCTGCAGAAGTATTATTCGCTGCAGCGGTATTTTTTTTAGGAGCCTGATTATTGTCAGCAGCCGGAACCGCTGGTTTTTTTACCTGATAGGTATAGCAGCTGGTAAGAGTACATAATATAAGGATGAAATAAAAATTCTTTCGCATAAGCCAAATTTAAGAATTAAACGGAATATTTGGGAGTTTCTTTTGAAAGATGATGTTTTTTTTGAAGATTCCTATTGTTTACTATGCAAAAGGCTTCTTCATAGTAGCAAGCTCAGGTAAAAAAGACAAAGTACAGTTTTTCCTGTGCAGTATAATTCCGACACAAAAGGCACAAAAGTTTAAATACTTTAGCTTTTTCAAAACCAACCTTATTTGTGATAAGTACACCTGAGTTTTGTGAAAATCTTTGGTTTTCATCTTATGTAGGCTTTTCTGCGGTATTATTTTAAACTAACTTAAGTGAATATAAGTGTTTTAAATAAAACCTTTTTGTGACTTTTTTTGTTTGTTTTTAGAATGTTGGCTTTTTACTACTAAAACCAGATCAAGGTAATGAGAAAAAACTCAATAAGAAAACAAAAACATATCTGTCACTTTTTAGATCAATAGTTAGAACAATTTTAAAACAGACGAAAAATATATCCCATTTATATCGCATATATACTAGATAAATGCATAATTGATGTATGTAAAATTTGTTGAAAGTGTATCATTGATGTATATAGATATTGTTGGTGTACCCTCTTATCTCATTACTTTTGCGCCAACAAAATGATCAAATAATGAAAAAAAAACTTCTAGTACTTGGAGGCTTAATAATTAGCCTTCAGGTGTTCTCTCAAGTAGGTATTAACACGCCAGACCCTCAGGCCAGCCTGGATGTAGTAGGTAAGCCCACATCTACAAATGTATTCGACGGTATTATCGCGCCCAGAATTACCGGAGCACAACTCAGAGCAAAGACATATACTCAAAAACAACAGGGAGCATTGGTTTATGTAACAGCTGCTGATACAGCTCCCGGCGGGCAGACAGCAGAAGTAACCAGCACCGGGTATTTCTATTTTGACAGCAAACTGAACCGCTGGCAAAAACTGAACTCGGGAACTATCGCCGTAGGGGATCCTACAACCGATGCTTTCATAGATGATCCCGCCAATACAATGGTGAAATTAGGAGCATCTTCTACCGGAACTGCCAGATCTTCAAACACCGATTTCGTTATTAAAGACAACGGAAAAGTGGGAATAGGGACGCAATTACCTGAGGCAGGCCTGCATATAAAAGAAAACGGCAATACTGACAGTAACCAGTTGAAAGTTCAGTCAACGAATAGCTCTCCATTAATTAATCTGGAAAGAACAGGAACTAATAACTTATCTGCCGGAGCAGAACTTGGAAAATTATCCTTTAATGGAAAGATTTCAGGAGCTAACTTCCCATTAGCAGGGATAAAAGCCAATTACTGGGGTAATGGGGCAACCAATTCTTCATCTCTTACATTTTCTACCAGCGACCGACCAGCTGTCTTAATTAATGAGAACGGAAGTATGGGAATAGGACGTATTGATACCAATTATGCAATGTCTCCTACACAAAAACTGGATGTAGACGGAAATGTAAGATTCAGAGATGTTCCATCATCCACAATGAACAGCACAGACATGTTGATGGCATTGGATGCTAATGGAGTTGCTAAAAAAGTAGACCTCAAAGTACCGGCCAGTGTTTTGGTTGCTACAAGAACCGGACCGTCCGCTAAACCGGGAGATGGCTCCGCAGCCATCATGTGGTTTGAAAATACCCACCTTTCTGATAATACCTATCTGACAAGAGTTGATAACGGTACTTTTAAGGCAGTCAAAACAGGATTATACACAATAAGTATCACAGCCCACTTTGACCAGGTTCCTGAAGGAACGGAAGCAGAAAGCCCCTACAGAGGAGTAACCGTTGGAGTAAAGACCACAACAAATAAGCTTACCCAGCATTATGGATCCAATTATATGGGAAATGGATACACCAATATTACTGCTGTTTTTATACTAAATGCAGGTGAACAATTTTATGCATACAGTCAATGTAATAAAGGTGGGACATACAGGCAGATGGAAGCTACAATGTCCGTTGTTTGTACACCTTTGTAATAAGTATTTTAATGATATTGCAGTTATAAACACTACTTTTAATAAAGATAAGCAGCTGTTCTGGTCAACTTTATAATAGCCTTCCAGCTTCAAAACCAGAAAACCCTTTGCAGAAAAACAGAAAAGGTTTTTTGTTATTATTTTAAAATTTTGTTTCTGGCATACACTTATGCTGGCATCCTTGTCAAGGTTTTAAACCTTGACAAGGATGCTTTATTGTTTTTAGAATATTTGATTTATGATGCCCAACACGAAAGTATTCGCGAGGCTGCGGGGAGAACCTTGTAGAGTACGGATACGGTTTCCCGTAATTGAGGTTTTATAATCTCATTTATTTTTGCGAATAAAAGCTAATATGATACTAACCATAATTAATATATCATTTGGTATTGGTGAATTTTTTTTCAACAACATTCTTAATCCTGATTATCTTGTCATCCTGTGCATATCTCTATAGGATTTCTAAAAAGTACCAGAAATCTAAATATGCAATTTCATCTCTTGCAGTCATGTTGATATTACATTTAGTCGCTTTTCCTTTCTTATATACTTTAATGCTTAAAAGTAACCCAAATAGCTTTGAATTTAAAACGGCGATTCATGATAATCGAAAACAGATAGTGTTGAATGAGTGGATTGATGATTCTAAATATATTCCCTCTCAGATTAAAGCTCTTGAAAATATCAAACTGGCAAATTATACAATCTTAAACAAATCGTTAAAAGAATTAGAGCAATTAACTTTTACAGAGAATCATATATTACATTCAGATTTTGATTTTAATATTCCTGGAAGGAATTTTATGGCAACAATTTATATATTTGATAAAAAGGGGGGGTTAAAAAGGAAATTTACAAAGACTGGTGGTCAAAACGAATTGGATTCTATGAAATTTGGTAGCGTAATCACTCATGATATTAGTTATTTAAAAGATAAACTCCACTACTACAAAGTTAAAAAAGTTGAGTTAGACAAAAATAATTTTTGGACTTATGCAACATTACTTCCCTATAGCGCATCTTCTTTATTCACAGGAAATATGTCTCCATTAACACCTATAGCCAATATATTTTATACAATTCATTATATCACAATTTATTGTATTGGTATTGGCGTTTTCCTTCATTTTCTGATTAGAAATCTGGAATTAATTATTAGAAACCGAAAATCTTAACTTAAACTATATGTCGAATGGCTTTGCTTGAGGGATTAGGCAAAAATAGGTTTCTCCTTATCCATCTGGGCAAAGCCTCCTGACTCTAAGCTTACCAATAAATACTTTAAAGAACTTTCGTTGAACTATTACAAGGCGGTAGTCTGTGGTAGATTAGCATAAAAATGAGAAAAGTAGCGGTATCTTTATGAATACTATGATTTAGGGCTTTCTTCTTCAAAATAAAATAGAGAGACTATCTAAGTCTCTCTACTTTACTATTTTAAAACCTGCTGATCATACAGGATATTATCATCTTCATCAAAGCTTATGATCAGAACTTTATATTGCTTGGCGCTGTCGTTGTTAAAGAATTTAATTCTTGGAGGAACGTAGTCGCTGTCAAATAAATCAGGGTTCCAGTACAGGGTTTCGCGGGTATCATTTTCAATTTTTTCCGGAGCATCGTCATCGATCATTTCAATAGGAAATTCTGAAGGTTTATCATATCCTTTGATGATTGATACATTGTTCTTCTTCAATTCTTTTTCATTACTTTTAGATTTCATATTCCCCTTCATGGTATAGATGGCTACGGCATCGCCTATTAACCCGGATCCTTTGATGATCTTTACCATCGCAATAGTATTAACCGGAAGACTGGTAATCATGGTAGGATCGGTCTGTATTTCATCCAAATAGAGCTTAGCCTGCTGCCCGCGGATATAAGGAACGCTTGCTCCTGAGTTGTTTTTCTGAAATGTCAGGCCGGCAGCTCTTCCCTGCAGCCAGTCTAAAATATTGCTTGATCCTGAAATATGCTGGTCTTCATTAACGAAATCAAATACTGTAGAATTGACAGAACTGAACATGCCGCTGGACAGTTGTTTATCCAGCTCTGCTTTCGGATCTTTCTTTTTTCCTACCAAAGCTACTGCCTGGATTTGTATATCATTACTCTCTTTCTTTTTAGTATTTTTCTGAGTGTTGATCGCTCTGGAAATGGTTGGAGGCAGGCTTTTATTTTTGTCGGTTTTTACCAATGTGTATGGGGTTGCCGGGAAATTACCTGTAAATGGGGAGGGAGTTACTAACGGTTCTATGGTAACAAATAAATCATCATTTCCTGATTCTTTATTTTCTGAATTCACAAAGGCCGAGATCTCCAGCGGTTCATCATTATTGAGGTTGTTTAAATAGATATACCCATTCTGATCTGTTTTGAACTGACCGAATACAGGCTGATTTTCACCCGATTTTGATAGTAAATTGACCGCCGCATTAATCATCAGGGCATTATTTTTAATAGGTTTTACCCTGTAAGAAAGATATTGCTGAGACTGTGTTTTAATGGTGGGTGCCGCGCCGCTGAGTACAGAATTCCAGTCGAATCTTTTCCAGTTTTCTGAAATAAGCAGGGCGTCCAGAGCTTCAGTGTTGGCATTTTTAGAAAAATATTGCGCCGGGCTGTCTATTCTTGTTGTAAAATCTCCCGTCAGCCAAAGTCCACTCAGAATATTTTCCTCTTCAGGAGTCTGGCTACCGTCATCTTCACTCACCAAAACTGTGTAATGTTTAAAATAAGACTCGGGGGAAAGATCAATACTATTGAATGCTCTTGGTGTTGGTTTTAGGCTTTGGCCTATTATTTCTGCTTTCTCAATTTTTAAATCAGCAGGTTTTATAAAGCAAAGCCTTTTTGCTACGATATTATCCTGTTCATCAAAAATCACCAATTGTAAAATACCGTTGGCACCATTGCTTATTTTGGTAGGAATAAGACTGGATACTTCATTGGCGAGATGGTTGATATTGGCTCTGTAAGCAAGATGGTTGTTGATGAGTCCTACAACTTTATAACCCTGAAGCTGTTGTTTCAGATGAATACCTTTTATGTTGTATTTTATCCCTTCTTTGGAACTTACAACCTCTATACTCAGGCCGCTGTCTGCAGCTTGCGGCAGATCAATGGTCTGGCTTTTTCCTTTATTATCCTGAATAATGGCCTGGTATTTTTTTCCTGATGCCGGAGTTATTGTAAAGGAAGCCACATTTTTATCAAAAGATTTGAATGTAGTAACAGGAGTGTTGGGAGCTTGAATATCAATTATTTTTCCGGACCAGCTCTCCGGGAGGGAAGAATTACCCGATAACCTTACAGCAAATTTGGTAGAGGTGCCGTTAATGAAAGTTCCGCCTTCCGGAAATACTTTGGCAGACCAGTCGGAATTTTTTGCAATAACCAATGATTCCGCAGAGTTCGGATTGTAAACCGGAATGGTTTTGACGATCTGGAAGTCTTCATTGAAATTAGTCATATAAGGAGTGTAGGCTCTCACAAAGTAAACCTGTTCCGGAAGATCTTCTTTCAGTTGAAAATCCCCGCTGCCTTCCCCGTTCGTAAGAAGTACAGTTTTCCAGTCGATTAATTTTTTATCAGCATTGTAAAGTTCTACAAATAGGGTAGTAGAGAGTGGCGACCGGTTGTAACCGTTAAATACAAAACTTTTAAACCAGATTTTATCACCTGCTGCATATTGTGATTTGTCGGTAAGTACATATACTTTCTCCTGCTCGTAATGATCTTCAAGATTGGTAATTGCTTTTTCCAGTCTGGTTTGTGCCATAATAGGCTGTACCATCGAAAGAAGCATTACACAGAATATTTTTTTCATAGAAATCTCAGCACATTTTAATTCTTTGCTAATGTAATCATTTAAAGACTTCCGGAAAGGTTAAAAACTTATAATTATCCAATGTACAGGCTATTTTTTACTAAAGTTTTTACTTGCAGAACTACCGGTGTTTTTTAACAATATGATGTTTTATAAAACAATACAGTCTAATAAAATCACCCGACAAAATTGATAATTTTCTCAATAAGGTGAGATGTGGTACATTAAAACCGCAAATAAAACCTATCTTTAATTAGATGAATTGGAGAAGCTTACAGATATGCGGAAAGTAATTCCGGTGTCGGCAAGATAGTTGTACTCAATGAACGACCAAACAGAATATAAACTATGAATGTACAGTTAAAACAGAATTGTCATTTTAAAAATGACGGTGCCGATAATTTCGGTTCGGACATTTTAAAAGGATTGTCCGCTCATCCGAAAAAATTATCTTCAAAATATTTTTACGACAAAACAGGCGACCATCTCTTCCAGCAGATCATGGCGATGCCGGAATATTATCTTACCAATTGTGAACTGGATATATTTCAAAATAAAACAGAGGAACTTGTAAAAGCAATTTCCAATATTAATGAATCTTTTGATCTGATAGAACTGGGAGCTGGCGATGCAATGAAATCATCTTACCTTCTCAGAAATTTAGTAGAGAAAGGAACAAATTTTACCTATATGCCTATTGATATTTCAGGAAATATTCTTTCTGTTTTGCAGGAAAACCTGAAAAAAAGCCTGCCAAAACTGGAAGTTTTACCGTTGGAAGGAGAGTATTTTGATATGCTTGATAAAGCCACCGGAATTTCGAAAAGGAAAAAGGTAGTTCTTTTCTTAGGTGGAAATATAGGGAATATGGAAAGCGAAGAAGCCGCCCATTTCTGCAGTGAAGTGAAAAGAAAACTGAATTCCGGGGATCTGTTTCTTGTAGGATTTGACCTCAAGAAAAATCCGCACACCATTCTTTCTGCTTACAATGATCCTGCGGGAATTACCGCTTCATTCAATCTAAATCTTCTTACAAGAATCAACCGCGAACTGCAAGCAGATTTCAAGTTGGAAAATTTCCAGCATTATCAAAATTATGACCCGGTTTCAGGAGATTGCAGAAGTTTCCTGGTAAGTCTTTGTGATCAGGAAGTTCATATAGGAAACTGTTTGTTTACCTTCAAAAAAGATGAATTGATTGATATGGAGATCTCCCGGAAATTTTCTGAACAGGATATCAGAAAACTTGCCGGAGACTCGGGTTTTCATATTCTTGCTGAGATTAAAGATTCTAAAAACTGGTTTGTAGATTCTATCTGGATGGTATAATTTAAAAATGATTTTTTTATGAAAAAAGATGTATTGTCTGTAAAAGCGAATACTCATAAAAATTGGACAAAAAAGTACTTTGAAGTTAGAAATCGTTCCGTTGAGATTTGCGGCCCTCTGGAAATTGAAGACTATGTAGTTCAGCCCGTCGTAGATGTGAGCCCTCCGAAATGGCATATGGGCCATACCACCTGGTTTTTTGAAACCTTTATTTTACAGTCCAATTTTCCAGGATATGAAGTTTTTGATCCTCAGTATAATTTTGTGTTCAACAGTTATTACGAAACCATCGGAGCCCGCGTTATCCGCACCGACAGGGGAAACCTGAGCCGTCCATCTGTTTCTGATGTCTTTAAATACCGGGAATACGTGGATCAAAAGATGGATGAATTTCTTCAAAGCGGATATCTTACACAGCCATTGGAATCTCTGCTGGAATTAGGGTTAAACCACGAACAGCAGCATCAGGAATTGTTACTTACAGATATCAAATACATTTTAGGACACAATCCTTTATTTCCTGCTTATAAAAAAGAAAATATTTCAAAAAAAGAATCTGCCGGAAACTCAGAAATGATCAGTTTTTCAGAAGGAATTTATGAAATCGGTTTTAAAGGTGAAGGGTTCTGTTTTGATAATGAGCTGGGAAGGCATAGGGTATATCTGAATGATTTTAAAATTAGCAGTCAATTGGTGACCAATAAAGAATATGTAGAATTTATGGAAGCCGGAGGCTATGAAGATTTCAGACACTGGCACGCCGAGGGTTGGGACTGGGTAAAGCAAAATAATGTAAAATCCCCTTTATACTGGCATTTCATTGATGGGAAGTGGATGAACTATACTTTAAACGGCTTACAGGAAATCGACTTAGAGGAAGCGGTCTGCCATATCAGTTTTTTCGAAGCCTCTGCTTTTGCTTCATGGAAAGGAAAACGCCTGCCAACCGAAGCTGAATGGGAAGCTGCATCAGCCTGTTTCAACTGGGGAAACCGCTGGGAGTGGACGAATTCCGCTTATCTTCCGTATCCTGGATATACAAAAGAAGCTGGAGCAGTGGGAGAATATAATGGAAAATTCATGGTGAACCAGATGGTGCTTCGTGGTGCTTCGGTAGCCACTCCGCCGGGACACAGCAGAAATACCTACCGGAACTTTTTCCCGACTCATTTACAGTGGCAGTTCACCGGAATCAGACTTGCACAATAATTTTGCCTATGATTACAGTTCAATCGGTTTCAAAAAGTTTTAACGGAAAAAAAGCAGTTGATGATATTTCCTTTCAGGCCAATGATAAGGAAATTCTGGTGCTTCTGGGAACAAGCGGCTGCGGAAAAACTACCATGCTGAAAATGATAAACCGCCTCATCGAAGTAGATTCCGGAACTATTTTGATTGATGGCAAGAATATTCAGTTACAAAAAGCGGAAGAGCTGCGCATGGGAATTGGATTTGTCATGCAGCATTCCGGGTTGTTCCCCCATTACACCATACAACAGAATATAGCAGTTATTCCCGATTTGCTGAAATGGGATAAAAAAAAGACAGCCGCAAGAACTCTTGAACTCTTAGATAAACTCCATCTCTCTGAAGACGTGCTTACACGGTTTCCCAATGAATTAAGCGGCGGACAGCAGCAAAGAGTGGGAATTGCCAGGGCTTTGATTGCCGATGTCCCTGTTTTGCTGATGGACGAGCCGTTCGGAGCGCTGGACAATATCACCAAAAGTGATATTCATTCAGAATTCAAATCCCTGGAAGAACTTAAAAGTAAAACCATTATTCTGGTGACTCACGATGTTCAGGAAGCCTTCGATTTAGGTCATAAAATCTGCCTGATGGATCAGGGGAAAATTATTCAGACAGGAACTCCGGGAGAAATGTTGTATCAGCCCAAAAATGATTTTGTTAAGAATTTTTTTGCTAAAAACCGGCTTTTACTGGAATACAAAGTAGCCAGATTGAAAGATCTGAGCTCTCTGATTGAAGGCAGCCGTTTCTATGAAGAACTTCAGTTTTCTGATAATACCAATGTTTGGGACGCTTTGCAACATCTGAGTACAGATACTTTCCTTTCCGAAGATTACGAAAATCTGGTTAAAGCATTTAATGAATACCGAAAATTCCAGACTGTATGAGCGAGCAAAGTTTTTGGCAGTTTATCACGGAGCAGCATGAAAAACTGCTTAATCAGGTTGTACAGCATCTGGGACTCACTTTTTTATCTCTGTTTCTGGCGATCATGATCGGGGTGCCTTTAGGAATTCTCATTGCCCGAAAAAGAGAATTATCAGGTTCTGTTTTAGGAATGGCAGGGATTTTACAGACTATTCCCAGTATTGCGCTGCTTGGTTTTATGATTCCTGTTTTCGGGATTGGAGCAGCTCCGGCCATTGTTGCATTGCTGATCTATGCTCTTTTACCGATCATCAGGAATACATACACCGGAATAACGGAAGTAGATCCGGCGGTAACAGAAGCTGCAAAAGCAATGGGAATGAATGGAAAACAGCTGCTTTTCAAAGTTCAGCTTCCTTTGGCGATGCCTGTTATTATTGCAGGAATCAGGACGGCAGCGGTGATCAATGTGGGGGTGGCAACTTTAGCTTCATTTGTGGCGGCAGGCGGTTTGGGTGAATTTATTTTTGGTGGAATTTCCCTTAATAATACCCATATGATTCTGGCCGGTGCAATTCCCGCAGCTTTACTGGCTGTTCTCTTAGATCAGACCATTGCCGTTTTACAGAAATTAAGCTATCAGTCTGTAAAGAAATTAAAATATATTATTCCGGCTGCTCTGGCTGTTATCGGAATTGTTTATCTTTTAACTTCTGTTTCAAACCATAAGATTAAGGCAGGTTTTACCCCTGAATTTATGGGCCGGCAGGACGGAAATCTGGGACTTCGTTCGGTATATGGGCTTGATGCACATCCACTGGTTGTAAGTGATGCCATTATGTACAAAGCAGCCTACGAAAAAGAGCTGGATCTCATCAGCGGATATTCAACAGACGGAAGGATCAAAGCTTTTAATTTGTATGTTCTGGAAGATGACAGAAAGATTTTTCCTCCTTATTTTGCGGCTCCGGTAATCAAAACAAAAACATTGGAAAAATTTCCCGGACTGGAAAAAACACTGAACCTTTTGGCAGGTAAATTCAATGATTCTATCATGACAGAACTGAATTACAAAGCCGATTATCTTAAACAGACTCCCGAAAAAATTGCTAAAGATTTTTTAATGAAAACAAATTTATATAAAGATCCACGCAAAGGAAATTCCCAAACCATAAAAATCGGATCCAAAATTTTTGGTGAGCAATATATTCTGGCCGAAATGTACAAAATGCTCATTGAAGGCTACACAGATTATAAAGTAGAAACAAAAACAGGGCTCGGCGGAACGAAAATCTGCTTTGATGCCCTGATGAATGACGCCATTGATGTATATCCTGAATACACAGGAACCGGACTGCTTGTTTTGCTGAAACCTTCGGCAAAAACGATAGAAGAAGTCTCTAAAAGTCCGGAAAAAACATTGGAGTATGTCAACCGGGAATTTCAGAAACAATACGGAATTGAATGGCTGCAGCCACTTGGTTTTAACAATGCATATGCTTTGATGATGCGGAGGAAACAGGCTGATGAACTTAAAATTAAAACTATTTCAGACCTGAAAAAATATATGGATTCCCAATGATGACGCACAGTTTTCAACAAAAAGAATTCTAACCTTATCTTATATAGCTTATTAAAATTAATCAGAGTAGATGGTGTTCTACTCTGATTTTTTTGTTTTTAATTAAGAGGCTTTCTGCCGGTAAAAATATTGATCAGAACGACAATAATGGCAACCACCAGAAGGGTGTGGATTAAACTTCCTGTGTCCATACCGGGAATGATTCCAAGCATTCCGAGTAGCCAGACTGCGATGCAGATGACTGCAACAAGCCATAATAAATTTCTCATACTATTATCTTTTTGTGGTTAGTGTTGTGGTGTAGTGTATAGCTGCGGCCTCGTTTTATTGATGCCTTATACCTTTGTGGTGATATTGGGTGCTTTTATGATCGGTTTTATAGTTGGAATAAACAGTATCAGTAACCGTACTGTAATTTTTATTGAAAGACTGATCATCCTCTAACTGTGGCATGGAATAATGAAACTCCTTGCCGTTCTTATAAAGCTTATTATCGTAAGTACGGTAAATCTGGTTTTCTTTATAAGTGTTTCCGTCAGGGGCAAGATATACTTTGCTTTTCTTGCCTTTCTTTCGCAGGCCCATATAAAGCAAAGAACTTCCTGCTGCAAGAGCCAATGTAATTTTTACTATATTGTTCATACGATTGTGATTTGATTTTAATAATTACAATTTTTTTGCCATAAGATAGAAATGTGGTACTTTTTAGGCATATAAATGTTTGATGAAAAGAAAAAGCCTGGCAGAGCCAGACTTTATTTGTTTCAGAGCGTTTGTTCTGTATGTTTTCCTTCCCTGATCTCTTCTACCATTTTGGCATTAAAGGCAGGAAGATCTTTTGGTGTTCTGCTCGTAACAAGTCCCTCATCTACTACCACCTCGCTGTCTTCCCAGCGTGCGCCTGCATTTTTTAAATCCTGGCTGATGGAGTTGACGGAAGTCAGATTCCGGCCTTCTACCACACCCGCGTTGATCAGTACCTGCGGTCCGTGGCAAATGGCTGCTACAGGTTTATGCTGGGCAAAAAAATCCTTTACAAAGGTGAGTGCTTTTTCATTGGTCCTCAGCTGATCGGGATTAATAACTCCTCCCGGTAATACCAGCGCATCATAGTCTGAAGCGGCTGCATTGTCCAGCGTTTGATCTACAGGATATTCCTTTCCCCAGTCTTTTTCTGCCCAGGCTTTAATGCTTCCCGGTTCTGGACTTACAATATGGGCGGTCCATCCCTGTTGTTCCAGATATTCTTTAGGTGAACTTAATTCACTCTCTTCAAAGCCATGTGTGGCCAGTATTGCGATTTTCTTTGACATAGTACTGTTTTTTGTGTTAAGTTCGGAAGGTTTATGACCTCCGATTACAACGTCCGATTGTTGTGTGATGATTAAATAAAAACTTACCTCATGAGAAAGAGGATATCTACTTCTTTAGATCTTCAAGAACTTCAAATTTATCATGAGAAGCCTTGAGCTGATGAAGCTGATCCAATACCACTCTGGAACTTTCCGGGCAAAGATCACCGCTGTCTAATGCATCCTGATACGCATCTATAGCAGCACTTTCACCATATACAACATTTCCTAACGTAGAGCCGGCTGTATCTGCAGCAAAAGAATTTTTAACATCAATCCATGCTCTGTGGATGGCTCCTGCAGTAGATCCTGATTGATCCGGTGTGCCGCCTCTTTCCGTAATCAGATTGCTCAATTCGTTTTTCATCTTGTGAGACTGGGCTACCATGGTATCATAATCTGCTCTCAGCTGTGGATACTCGTCCCATACTTTGTCTTCCACTTTTGAAAATCCCTGAATTCTGTCGTTGGTAATGTTCAGTAAATCATTCAATACTGAAACTGTTTTCTCGTTGTTCATATTTTTATATTTTAAATTGGTACTATGAACTTTGCAAGTGCTGTGCCTCAAACGGCATATCTGCAAAGATGTGGTATTTAAAAAAAACTTAAAATTTTGAAAACAAATCTTAATTAAAAATACCTGAAGAACTGCAAAGAACTCCATAATCAAAAGCACCACAGAGGTTTATTAGTTTTGTGCTGGCGAATAAATACCTCCTTGAAAAGCATTTACCGCTAGCTATTTTATCAGCAAAAAGAATTGATAACAGTTTCAGCTTTGGCTTCTTTGATGGAGTAGGAGGACAGTTGCAATAAAATATAATTTGGGCACGCAGATAGATGATGCCATAATTTTTTCTATATTTAGAAGAAGTAAGTGTATGATTTACTCATGTTTAGAAAAAATGGCTTGTGTTTGTATTTTACATCCTAAAACAGGCCTATCCATATAATATAAAAAAGACAATGTCGATAAACCCGATACCTCCGGATGGAGGCCTGTTATACAAAGAAACAGATATGACTCAGTTGTTCCCTGAGCCTTTCAATGCATTAACAGCCTTATTGTTTTTAGCCATAGCCATTTTCTGGACCATTAAGCTGAAAGGTAACTTCAAAGAATATCCTTTTTTAACCTACTGCCTGGTTTTATTATATATCGGTGCCATTGGGGGAACGGTTTACCATTCTTTCAGACAATGGCCAGTATTTATTATGATGGACTGGCTTCCGATTATGCTATTATGCCTGTCTGCCGGGTTTTATTTTGTAGCACAGAGCACCCGATGGTATTATGCTGCTGTAATGGTTCTGGGATATGTCGCTCTGATGTTTGCTTTAAGAAACTGGATTCTGAATGATAATCCTTCCCTTTTTATCAACGTCAATTATGCCATCATGGCCTCATTGGTAGTTTTCTCGGTACTCAGGTATCTGATGTATACCCAATGGAAAGCCGGCAAATGGGTAGGCTTTGCGGTGCTGTCCTTTGTTTTTGCACTGACTTTCCGTATCGCTGATAAATGGGAATGGTTCAGCTTCGGAACCCACTTTTTGTGGCATACTTTCGGGGCGGTGGCGACGTTTTGTATGTTTAATTATATCAGTCTGACGCGGAATGAAATTAGGAAGGTGTAGGTTTTTTATGAATCGTCAGCAAAAACTTTCTCCAAAGTCTTCTGACTTTGGAGAAAGTTTTTGCTATGGGGTGATTAAACGAAAATTATTAAATAATCCAATATTGGAGAGAGCTGAAAAATGAATTCTAACTTCTACTATGTAATTAAATTGGGACTAAAATTATATTATTTTATGTTCGCTAATAGTTTTCGAAAGTTTAATGAAATTATCTTTTCAACGTCAAAAATGGTTTTGCCCCAAGCGCTTGAAAAATAATTATTTACATTAATAACATCTATAGGTCTTAATATATTTCCATTGATATTAGTAAATGGACCATCTGTTTCTGTTAATAGATTAGTAATTGGTATTTTTTCAATAATTTTCCTTCCTTTTTCAGATTTAATCATTGCTGGATTAATTGAGAAATAATATCCTTCATTAACAATTTTATCAATAAGCTTTAAAGACCCAGAGTACCAGTGAAATATAGCAGACTTTATATTGTACATTTTTAAAAGTTCAAGAACTTCTTTTTCCGCGCCTCTTGAATGTATACTTAAAATTTTCTTCTTTCCTGAAATGGTTTCCAATATTTTAGTAAAAGATTCAATTTGTATATTCTTCGTAGCATATCCCTCTTTTGAAAAATCTAGCCCAATTTCTCCTATATAGGATGTCTTAGGAAGGTTTTTTAAGAATAATCCAAATTCTTTTTTATGGATTTCTGCATATAATGGATGCATTCCTAAAGCTAATCTAATCTTTTTTAAGTTTCTAAAATGTGGATATCCCATTTCAAAATGGCTAGGCAGATTTGTCATTGAAATTACCATCATATTAGTATCTATACATTCTTGTAATACCTTTTCTGGGGTTGGGTATAAATCAATATGACAATGGGTGTCTATAATCATAAAAGTCCTAATTTAGATTTGGTAAAGTTATTACCTTTATCTCTAAATAATTGTAGAACTTCATCTTTTGACCTTAAAACCATTTGTGCGTAGTTTTCCAAGTTATCAATATCTATATTGCCGTTAATTAATATGTCTCTTTTCATTTTTTCTAGGGAAATGTTTCGATTTAAATAGCTAAATAATGCTGGTAAATCATTAGTTAATGAAGACTGTTGTAAGATGTCATTACCAAAGATTTCATTATCTAGATTTATTTTATTTAAAGCAGCTCTTCTGTATATACAAGGCATACATTTTCCACATTGTTCAGTTCCTGTTTTTATAGCCCAATGTTGCTTTCTTCCTCTTTTACCACAGGAAACGGATAAGCTAAAACTTGACTGCAAAGCTCTTGGGTTTGAACAGTTTTCAATCATTTCGCCTTTTGTAGAGAATGAATATGGATTTTCTAATTGTATTGGTAATCCTATTTCCAATAATAATTCTTTTAAGTTCTTTAAAACAAATGGATGCGTTGTTCTAGTACTCAAGGAGCTAACCCTAGAAGGTGTTAAGGGATAGTTAATAGAAATTGTTCCGTTTTCAGGAATTATTAAAGTGTTAATTGGTGATATGTATATTCCTAAACCAATAAAAAATAAAGATCGACTTCTATAATTATTTTCAATAAATATATTATTGTCATTATCATCTTTTCTGCTAAGAGCTAATTTGGATTGTACCCAATAAAATTTATTTGGATAATTTCGTTGTAGATAATTTAATAACCTTTTTTGGTCTCCATTTGGGCCTGATGATTTATAATCAAAATGGGAAATCAATAAAATTCTTTCATTTGGATTTAATTTTTCAAGTTCGTCAATTACTCCTATTAAAGAATCTAAACCTCCTGAAAAAAGACTTGCTGATTTTATTGAATTTTTGTCGTAAACTGGAATTTTTCGTCTTCTTTGTCGAGGGAAATAATATTCCACATGTGAGTTTTGGATAAAATTTATAGTCCAATAATCACCAGTTAAAAAATCTAAGATTTTCTTTAATTTTATTTC
The DNA here is from genome assembly GCF_003182335.1 of Chryseobacterium sp. AG844. Classification (NCBI taxonomy): domain Bacteria; kingdom Pseudomonadati; phylum Bacteroidota; class Flavobacteriia; order Flavobacteriales; family Weeksellaceae; genus Chryseobacterium; species Chryseobacterium sp. AG844. The sequence continues at coordinate 88,495 of NZ_QGTV01000014.1, forward strand.
TTTTCCTTGCCAAGTGCTAAGGTTATGGACAGGAAAATCCACCTCTAAATCTCTTGTCCAACCATCATTAGAATATTTTTCTCTATTAAATAAATTATCTACACCATATACTAATGCAGAAATTAGAAAGAAATCGAAACGTAATGTAGTAAAATCTACATTAAAATCGAAAACATTTTCATATTTAAGAAAAGTTAAAGGAACCTTTCTTTCTATGCCATTTTCTATGAAGCAAAGCTTTATATTAGAAAATTTTCCTTCTTGTGCTGGGTCGAATTTTATTGTTACTTTCATAATTATTCAAAAACGGTTAATACATCTTGTTGAATATTTTTTATTAGTGTATCGGCATCATTTGATCCCCAATCAACATTTTGTAATGGATTTGTTTTATGCATATCTGAAACTCTTTCCTTGATGAAACTCTTAATTTGTGAAAAAAGGCTGTTACAATCATTTTCATTCTTATTTTTAATTAAATTCTCATAAAACCATTTTGATAAAAGTTCGTTGATATAATTTCCAAAATATCCAATTATAATATCTTCTAAAGAACTAGATTCAAACTTTTCTGATAAGAGAGTTTCTACTTCATCTATGGAATTTGCTTGACCTATTAATTCTTCCATTAATAGTCTAGTAGCTTCTTTTGCTGCAATATCATCAATTGAACTTGAATCAGTTGAACAATATTCAATTAGATGATTTATAATATCATTAACACTTTTGTTATCAAGGTTAGTAATTCCTATAAAAGTAAGTGCCTCTCGAATTTTATTATTTGAACTAACAAATTTTGAGAGAAAGCCTCCAATTTTCTTTGCTGTTTTGATACCACTTTGTCCTCCTACCTTTGACCCTCCTCGTCCTCCTATAGCGGATCCTCCTAAAGAAGAGACAAAGTTGTTCATAATTGCTTGTTTTTTTTCGGTAGATAATGTTGATCCATTACAATTTGATGTTAAAGAAGAACTCAAGTTTTTCCAGTTAGGAACCATAGAGTGTTTAACATCAGAAAAAGATTTAGATGTTCCCATATTATTTTAAATTAAATGCTTTTGCTGCTTTAGACTTCTTATCTTTAAAATAATCAGATAAAAAGTCACCCATATTTGGATGTGATTTATAATTCTTTAGTCTTAATCCTATAGATGCATCTATATCTAAATCATTTATAACTTTTAGTGATTCTATATAATGATAAGGAGCATTTTCTATTTTTAATTCTATTAACTCATTGAATATTTCATAATTCCTTTTAGAAATAGGATTACGCTTTAAAGTGGTGGATAATAAATTGAAGAATGCTTCTTTTTCAGCATCATTTAATTCCTTAAACTTATCTTCTATTATTTTCCTTGTTACTGTTGATGTCATCTGATCGGGTTGAAGCTCATTGAAGAGTACCTTTACAATTGGAGGAATCAGACTTGAAGCTGATATTGAGTCATTCAATTTATCCCGTGCTATCCAGAAATAATCCCTTAAATCAACACTTTGTAGTGAAGGTTCTACTTGAAGCCAATTTATTATTTTGGGCCTATTCCAATCTTTAAATTTTGAGTCTGCTAGTTCGGTTAGTAGTTTGTTTAAATCCTTATCCTTGCAGATGCCTTCAATTTCACTGATCTCTTCAGGAGTTCCTTCTTTATCTGTCTGCCAAATAAAAAGTTGCTTAAAAAGTTTGGGTTCAGAGTATTCTAAAATCATGAGTTTTGCTAGAATTGCATCCTGAAAGTTCTCAATAGACGCAACTTTTGCCAATCTCTTTCTAATTGTGTAGGTATTTAAAAATCGTTTGATTTGGCGTGGATTGCCATACAAACTACTAGTTATTAATGGTACTAGAGATGGAATTGTTATAATGTTTGATTTTACTTTTTGAAAGTCATTTGCACTTAAAATACTTTCAAAATTTGATAATCCAAAGGAAGAATATTTGTTTTTCTCTCTAAATTGTTTGAACCCATCCAAAACTTTGATAAACTGAGTTTCTTCTAATTCTTTTTTACAAACAAGCATAGAAATATACGTCTCAACTTCCGAATCGGAAAGTCGTGGTAAAGAATATGGTAATTGAATTAATTTTTCTAAATAATCAATAACAATTCTATTATTATCTTCTTCTATTTCTTTATTATTTTTATATTTTTGTTCTATTGCATGTTTCACTATTCGTGGATCAGCACCAATAATAAATGCTGTTTTGGGTACATTTAAAAATAACTTTATTGCTTCTAAGTTTTCAATAATTCTTTCAGGAGTACATCTATCTAAATCATCAACAATTACTATAAGCCTTTTGAAGTTTGTGGATTCGAGTAATTCAGAAAAATCATTACGGAAATCTGCAACTGCATTAATTTGTTGTACGCTTTCATCCTTGCTCTCTTTTAAAAAAGATTCATATAGTTTTTTACCTTCATCCGATTGTAATTTTTCAATGATTTTCTGTGGATCGTTACTCCATTCAGATATTTTTTGAATCGTATAAGGAATCAAACTAGTCCCTCCGGTAAAATAAGCTGAAACGGCAGGAAGAGCAATATTTTTTAACAACATGCCTGCTCCTCTCATCCAATCAATAGATTTCCAAAGTTTTTTAGCTTTATTTTTTACAGTATCTTTTACCTCGGAGGACAATTTTTTATTACCATCTATTTCTTTAAGAATAGAATTTAATAATGCTGCTTTTGCATCATCGTAACCTTCAAATGTCCAGCCGTTGAAATATATACATAGTGATTCCTTGTTTTCTTCACTCTCAAATTCATTTTTAATTATTTGTAAGACACTTGATTTTCCACTTCCCCAATCTCCAAAAACTCCTATTGTAATTGGTAAAACATTTTTGTCATTAATAACGTCTATTAATAAATCTGCATGTACCTTAAATCCTAATAAATCTTCAGATGTTTCATTGTCTGCCCACATTTGTTAATTTTTTATAAGTCTAAAATATATGTAATAGCTTGAAAGTAATTACGGATTTCCGTAAATGCCAAAAATAAAAAGCCTCTTAAAATTTTTAATCCGTATTTTCACGGAATTTCTTAAAGATTTGAAAATTTCGCAAAAAAAAATCCCAACTCTCGTCAGGATTATTCATTTATAAGTTTAAAGAAATCAGATAAACTAATTTTTCTTGCTTCGCATATTTTAAAAAGTGTTTCAACAGGTATTCTGTAAGTTTCTTCACTTTTAATTTTTCTAATGGTGCTTTCTTCTACACCATGATTTTTGGCAAAAGAATTTTGTGACTTGCCTTCCTGAAGCCAAGGTATCAACCATTTCTTTGTAATGTATAAACAAATTTTTTCGTTTATATCTGTCATGTGACAAATGAAATAATTAAATAATAAAAAATTACGGTCGATCGACCGTAATTGAATTTCTTTTCTTACATTTATAAAAAATAAGCCATTAAGAAAATTGAAGAAGATAAAACGGTTCGCTTAAAAAATAGCTTCAGCTATTCCTTAACGGTTCTTCATCCCTCAAAAGCTCTTAATGGTTAAGAAAAATTTCAACACTAAAAAACACAAACAATGAAAAAAAGCAAAACAAACTTCGATCCCCGGTTTCGGACAGAAAAGAAGAACTCCGGCTTGCAGCTGATAGAAACTTTCTTTCAGTTCAATGAGCTGGATGTTTCCAAAGAAAGGCTCAGCAACATTATGAATTATGCGGTAAAGAGAAACAGCTGGATCCATGAAGATCCGGCGGTGATCTTCCAGTTTCATCAGTCGATGAGGTCATTGATCCGGGCAGGATATCTCATGATGCTGAAGGACAGAAAATGGACGGTCGATACACAATCGGAAAAGATTTCCCCTTGGGTTCTTGGTCTGCTTTCGGAGAAAGAATACCGGAATCCTCTGCTGGTTTTCAAAAAAGCCTTCAGTGCCTACACCCTCAAAGAATTTGATTATTTTATGTCCGGAATCGTCTATTTTTCAATGGGTGTTTATGAAAATCTACCGGAAAGGAATATCGTTATGCCCTATATTCATACGGTGAAAATGCTGGATGCTGCACACCTTATTCTTCAGAGAAGAAGAGAAAAGAAGATAGCTGAAACCCATTAAAAATAAAAAATGCCCCTTTTTCAGGGGCATTATATTATTGAGCTTTTACTTGCTCTATCTTTATGTAAATTTTAGAAAGGTTGGGTTGGGCACTCCCTGAGGTGGGGGCTCCTGCCATAATGGTTGCGGTATAAGCAGTTTTTGAAGAAGCGTTGCTGTCTATCCAGGTATATCTTCTATGCTCAGGTCCGCCACTGGAACCATCTATAATCCCTGCGTTCCCCCAGTAAGCGCTTCCTACTGCTCCGGTGCCTTGAGGAAACCAGGTAGCTGTTGCATCTCCCATACCGCCCCATACTCCTGAAGTAATATTGTTGGTAGTTTGAGCTGCTCCAATATAACCGCCATATTCGGTATTGTAATTCCAATATAGATTCACGGTAGCCCCTGTATTATTAAATAACTGTACATTTGGAACTGCAGCAGTTGTACCACTGGTGGTGTCAAATATTACTCTGATAGAATACTTACCATCCGGGGTAGCAAGAGGAAAAGTATAGGCTTGTTTCCCGTTGGAATCGGTTGTTAGGGTGGGATATCCCATCACAGCAACAGGAGTAATGTCTGCACGGCTGCTATTTCCCACTGTAGCGGTACAGTTTTGCGCTGCTGTTAGGAAAGAAACCGTACTGCTGGTCATTGGGATAGTCATGTCATTAGCAGTGGTGGGAGTTCCGCTTACTGAGAATACCAGTTCGCCATCACCAAACTCTAAAGTTCCGGGTCTTAGCTGGAAAGTCAATCCGTTGATAGTAAAAGGAGTTCCTGAATTATATGCTCCGCCGTTTCCTCCATTATAGGTAACCCTCAGGTTTCCGGTGTAAGGAGTACCGGGAGTATAAGTAGAAGGACTTAAGTAAGCTGTAGTACATTGTAATGCAGAAATTGCCGGAGCTACGGCATTGGTAGCCTGTGTCAGTCTTTGCCATACTGTTCCGTCAAAATAATAATAGCCCATAGCAGTAACATTGATACGTTGCCCTGTGGCATCTCCGCCGGTGACGTCCGTAATATAAATTAATGCGCCGGTCTGATTGATACCATAGGTAGCGGTATTGGCTGTAAGCTCAGCTCTGGTGAGTCTTGGGGCCTGTAATCCGAATGTTTGTGAGTTATTCGTAATCAGCCCCGAAGTATCTCTTGTAGCAGATACATCCAATGTTGTTTTAGGTGAGGCAGTATTAATCCCTACTTGGGAAAAGGAAACTCCTGAAATAAGAATAGCAGTGAGGTGTGTAAATTTTGTTTTCATATGAGGGTGTTATTTTGTGTGTACCAAATATAATTCTTTTTTTTGTGAAAAATGAAAAAAAAACCTTTGTGATTGATAAAAATTAACTAATTGGTAATATTCAGTTTCATTATGATATGTTTTTTAAGATAAAAATTTCATTTTTTTAACCGTTTAATTTTTGTTTTTTACGAGTAATAAAAGCCACAAAAGCTTTTTAAGCTAAGCTATCTACTTTGTGTATAGAAGTATACCAAAGGTGTTTAAGCAATAAAAACTTTTGGGACTTTGTGGTTAATTTTGAAAAACCTTTCTGTAAAATTCACAGTCTGATTCTTTTAATGTTGAAAGAAGGATGATTTACTTATATTTGCCTGCAAAGCAAATTCAAATGTTCAAAAAAGTAAGCACTGTATTTATCCTTGGATTTTATACTGTTTTTTGTTCGGCCCAGCAGGTCCGGCCTTCAAAATCATCTGAAATTTACCGCGAAATCAAAACCCTTAAAAACCTGCCTAAAGTTTTATATCTTGCGGCGCATCCCGATGATGAAAATACAGGATTGCTTTCCTGGTTAATCAATGGTCAAAATGTAGAAACGGGGTATTTATCTTTAACCAGAGGTGATGGCGGTCAGAATTTATTAGGCACGGAACAGGGTGCTGCATTGGGTTTAATCAGAACGCATGAGCTTTTGGAAGCAAGAAAGTTAGACGGTGCCCAACAGTTTTTTACCCGTGCTATTGATTTCGGATTTTCTAAAAATACGACCGACACTTTTAAACAATGGAATGCAGACAGTATTACAGCAGATGTAGTCTGGGTAATCCGTAAATTCCGTCCGGATATTATCATTTGTCGTTTTCCTCCTACTGCTGCGGCAGGGCACGGACAACATGCAGCTTCGGCTGTGGTAGCGGAAAAAGCTTTTAAGCTGGCAGGTGATAAAAATGCTTTCCCGGATCAGCTGAAATATGTGAATACATGGCAGCCAAAACGTGTATTGTGGAATACTTTCCGGTTTGGAGGAGTTAATACTACAGCTGAAAATCAACTGAAAGTTACCGTTGGGCAATATGATGCGCAACTGGGAATGGGCTATGGGGAGCTGGCAGGATTAAGCAGAAGTTTACATAAAAGCCAGGGTGCAGGAACCCAGTCTGTAGCCGGCATCAGAACAGAATATTTTGCCCACGTTGCCGGTGAGCCTGCAAAAGCAAGCCTTTTTGACGGAGTTACTAAAACCTGGACTTCACAGGGAAATGCTGATATTGACCAGTCATTAGATCAGATTATTTCCGCTTTCAATTTCAATAACCCCGATCAGAGCCTGCCTGCTTTGCTTGCATTAAGAAAAAAGGTCATGGCGCTGCGGGATTCGGACCAGAAAAAGGATAAAGTTAAATCTCTTGACAACATTATTTTAAGTTGTGCCGGGTTTATGGGCGAGGTGGTTACCAATCAGGCTGAAGCGGTTGCCGGAGATCATTATAATTTCAGGTTAAATCTGATTTCAAGAACTGTAAGTCCTGTCATTTTAGAAAATGTTAAATGGTTAAGTCAATCAGAAAGTTTCAACAGGGAACTGTCAAAAGATTCCTTAATTACCATTCAGCATGATATTCAGATTCCTGCGGATGCAGCAGTTACAGAACCTTACTGGTTGGCAAAACCACCTGTGAACGCAGCAACTTTCGCTGTTCCGGATGAAACTTTAGTTGGTCTGCCTGAAGTAGAATCACCATTGAATGTTTGGGTCGGTTTAAAAATCGGTTCGGAAAAGTTTCAGGTTAAGCTTCCTTTATCTTTCAAGAAATTGGACCCTGTGCGTGGTGATGTGGTGGAAGCCTTGCGTATTGTTCCTGCTGTGGAGCTGAAATTTACACAGCCGCTTTATCTGGTCAAAGAAAATGAAGATCTACGATTGAGTATAAATTTTAAGGTTAATTCCAACAAACCGTTCAATAAAGGAATTCTGAATCTGATGTATAAGGGAGAAAAATTAGGAAGTGCTGAAGTAAGTTCTGTAAAAGGGAAAGATTTTACCTTTGATTATGTTATTCCGAAAGCTAAGCTTGCCTCAATAAACTCAACCCGTTTGCAACTGGATGCCAATTATGTTGCGGATGGAGTCACTTATCATAAAAAACAGGTGTTAATTCAGTATCCGCATTTACCTTCCTTACAATATTTTGAGCCTGCCACTGTGACGGTGATGAAAGGTGATATTCAGGCCAAAGTTAAAAAAGTGGGGTATGTACAAGGTGCGGGTGATTTCATTCCTGAATTTCTACGCATTGCAGGAGTTCAGGTAGATATCCTTAAAGACGGAGATTTTTATGGTAACTTAGATGAATCTGGTGGAAACGGCAGTCAAAACAAGCTGTCGCAATATGATGCCATCGTGCTTGGTGTCCGTGCCAACAACACGGAGAAAAAGCTGGGACGCTGGATGCCTTTTTTATGGTCTTATGCCAAAGCCGGAGGTAATCTGGTGATGCAGTATAACACCAACCAGGATACCACCGTTGATCAATTGGGAATGTACAATTTCATTATTGCCAATAAACGGGTTACGGAAGAAAATGCTGCGGTAAAGTTTTTAAATCCCAATCATAAACTACTGAACTTTCCGAATAAAATCACTGCTGATGACTTTAAGGGCTGGGTACAGGAGCGTGGTGCCTATTTCCCCGCTCAATGGGATGCAGCGTATGAACCGCTTTTTGAAATGCACGATGCAGATGAAGAGCCTCTTCAGGGTTCAACTTTATACGCGAAGTACGGGAAAGGTAATTTTATTTATACGCCACTGGCATTTTTCAGACAGCTGCCTGCAGGAAATGCCGGAGCAGCACGTTTATTTTTAAACTTTTTATCTGCACAGAAAAACTAATGAACAAAAAACTTAAAAATTGGAATACCTGGTATCTGTTATTAACAGCTGCATTAATCTTGCAGATTGCATTTTATTATTGGTTTACTAAATTCTGGGCATGAGTACTATAGATTGGACCGTTCTCGTTATTACACTTGTTGCAGTGGTGGTTTACGGCGTATTCATCGGCCGTGGCCAGAAAAGCAACGAATCCTACCTGAAAGCAGATAATAAAATGCCCTGGTATATTGTGCTGATCGGTATTATGGCTACCCAGGCGAGTGCTATTACATTTCTTTCAGCTCCGGGACAGGCTTATACAGACGGAATGCGCTTTGTGCAGTATTATTTTGGTTTGCCTTTGGCGATGATTGTGATCTGTATTACTTTCATCCCGATATTTCAGCGCTTAAATGTTTACACCGCCTACGAATATTTAGAAAACCGTTTTGATAAAAAAACAAGGGTACTCACTTCATTGCTTTTTCTTTTTTCGAGGGGTTTGTCAACGGGGATCAGCATTTATGCTCCGAGTATCATCTTATCAAGTGTTTTAAACTGGAATATTTATGTAACCAATGTGTTAACAGGTGGTATTCTGTTGATTTATACCTATGTTGGCGGGGCAAAAGCTATTGCTCATACCCAGAAATTACAGTTTCTTATTATTCTGGGAACGATGGCTTTTGCAGGGTATCTCCTTATTCAGAATATGCCGGATGGAATTGGTTTTAGTGATGCGCTGTATCTGACGGGAAAATCCGGGAAACTCAATGTCATCACCACCGAATTCGACTGGAAAGATAAATACAATATCTGGAGTGGCTTGATTGGCGGTTTTTTTCTGGCGCTTTCTTACTTCGGTACGGACCAGAGCCAGGTCGGTAGATATATCACTGCGAAAGATAATACCAATGCAAAAATGGGCTTGCTGTTGAACGGACTGGTTAAAATTCCCATGCAGTTTGCTATTCTCCTGATTGGTGCTTTGCTTTTCGCATTCTTTTCTCTGAAACCGGCTCCGATTTATTTTAACGAACGCTCCTATGAGTATTTAAAGGAAAAACAACCTGAGCAGGCTGCAGTTTTTGAAAAAGAGCATCAGGATTTACAAATAAAATTTAATGCAGAATCGAAAGAAATTTTAAAGCTTAAAGAACAAAATTCTCCTCAGCTTGCCAAAACGATTCAGGATTTTAAAGATACGCAATCGCAAGTAAAAGCATTGCATGGAAGGGTAGAGGAAGCTATTAATAATTCAAATTATAATGCGGAGAAAACGGACACGAATTATATTTTCCTGTATTTCGTGAAAAATACACTGCCTGCAGGAATGATCGGGCTGCTTTTTGCCGTCATTTTTCTGGCCAGCTGGGGTTCCATTTCGGCAGCACTGAATTCCCTTGCCGCCTGCTCATTAAAAGATGTTCATTTACTATACAGCAAAGAAATTCCTGATGATAAAACCGAATTGAAATACAGCCGCCTGCATACTTTAGCCTGGGGTATTTTTTCAATCGGTGTAGCTATGTTTGCCACTCAGATGGGTTCACTTATTGAAGCGGTTAACGTATTAGGCTCTCTTTTCTACGGACCTATATTGGGGATTTTCCTTGTTGCATTTTACTATAAAAAGATCAACGGTCCGAATGTATTTATTGCTGCCATTTTATCGGAAATTACGGTTATTGCCGTGTATCAGTTCGATATCGTTTCTTTCCTCTGGCTTAATGTAATCGGGGCAGCAGCAGTCATTATATTTTCTGCAATCGGTTTGCTGTTTTATAAGCAGAAAACAGTAAATTCGTAAACGAACAATATTAAAAACAAACAAATAAAAATATTATGAAAACGATTCTTAAATCTGCAACTGTACTTGTTGCTACGATGACGATCTCAATGAATGCCTTTGCACAGGAGGCTAAAAAACCTGCCAGCCCTCCTGCTACGGCTACAGGAAAAATTAAAGATGCCAACATTACAATAAACTATAGCAGCCCTTCTGTGAAAGGACGTACAATTTGGGGCGGTCTGGAAGCTTATGATAAAGTTTGGCGGGCGGGAGCCAATGAAGCCACTACTTTTGAAACGGATAAAGATATTACCGTTCAGGGTAAAAAACTGCCTGCAGGTAAATACAGCTTTTTCTTAATCCCTAAACAAAGCGGAACCTGGACAGCCATTTTTAACAAAGAACCAAAACAATGGGGTGCTTATAAATATGAACAAGCTAAAGATGCTTTACGTGTTGACGTAAAAACAAAGGCTTTGCCAGCAACACAGGAAACTTTAGTTTATAAAATAAACAGTAACGGATTCACAATGGATTGGGACAAAATCTCAGTTCCTGTAGAGATAAAATAATTTGAATTACAAATTAAAATCCCGGTTTATCCGGGATTTTTTGTTTACAATTTTGATATTGTATAAGGCTGCTGTTGCAGTTCTAATCATTTCCTGTTTAAGTTTTAAAATGTAGAACAGTCTCAATTACATTATAATACAGCCTCTGACCATTCCTCAGCCATCTTTTCAACATAATCTACAAAATTGTCAACATCTTGTATTGTGTAAAAAGTGTATTCAGGCTGATCTTCAAGGGGATCAACATTCTCAAACCAATGATCATGTGCAAATAAAAGTACCTTCCCTGAATTCTTTTCATACATTGTCATATTGCCATTAGCTTCCAGGGCAAAGCAAATGAAGTCATTATATTGTATCGGTTGTTTGTGTTCTTCTTCACAAAGATTTTCATAATATTCTTCCCATTCGCCGATTCCCGTTATGCAGGCAGATTTTAAGAATAAATAGTCCTGATTATTAGTCAGGGCCGGTTCGGGCTGATGATAAGATTCTGAAATCCCGCCTATCTCTTTAAGTAATAATTCATGTTCTTTTGCTAACACAATGTTATCCGTATCTTCTAACTCAATTTTGGTTAACCAGCCACAGCTTTTATTGTACTTATTGGTCCATGAGAACAATCGGTAGGGATTATTGTTTACACTAAATTCCAGCTTTCTGGCCCTTTGAATAAGTTGAGATAATTTAGGGAATGTTGATGTAAAATTATCGGAAAGATTCAGAACTGATTCTGTATCATACAATGTAACAAGATCATTTGGCCTGATAAACCAATTGATGTCTTTTTTAAATGTTTCAAAGTCTAAATTCATTTGATTTTGATTGAATAAACAATAAATATAGGGAAGAAAATAATAATTGAGTTACCTACATCGAAATTAGAGTATATCAACTGTAAACGAAACGGTCAAAAGTAGATTTTAATGAAAGCTGTGCTTACGTTTCAAAGGGACTCTAGTAATCATCTGTAAATCATTGAAATATATAACTTTATAGCATAATCCAGTACATTTAGGCTTATTGAAATATTAACCCGTTATTTTCAGAGATTGAATGAGTCCGTGAGACAATTGAAAATGATATTTTAAAACAATTGGGCTGCCCGGAAATGTTCCCGAAGCTTCCGCCGATAAGATGTTTTCACTTTCGTTATAATCTAATGGTTTCATACTGGCTTTGTAATCTTTGTTGGCTTTGTCAATCCAGCTTTCAATTTCTGCTTTTCCGTTATGGGTTTTGCCTTCATCAAATACCTCCGCATTTTCAGCAAAACAATTTGCATAGGCTGCACTGTTAAATTCGTTTTGGGCTTTCACCAATTCTGAAATAATGTTTGGTAAATTCATTGTATGGTATTTTAAGATGATTAAATGGTTGGCACTGTACCGCCATCGATTATAAATTCAGTTCCGGTTAAATAACTGGCTCTTGGTGAAACAAGAAAACCAACTAATTCAGCTACTTCTTTCGGTTCGGCAGGTCTTCCGAAAGGTATTCCGCCCAATGCATCCATAACGCTGTTTTGCGCTTCTTCTATAGTACTGTTTGCGTTTCTCGCAATTTCACCCAGCCAGGCTTCCGAAGCTGTTGTATTGATCCACCCTGGTGAAACAGCCAGTACCCGAACACCTTTTGGGGTAACTTCGTTCGATAAACTTTTACTATAGTTTCTCAGTCCTGCTTTTGAAGCTGCATAAGGTAAGGTTGAATCATAAAGGGGTAATTTACCCTGGATGGAAGCGATGTGAATAATTACACCATTTTTTCGCTCTATCATTTGTGGTAAAAACCCTCTGTCCAGTCGAACCGGAGCAAGCAAATTAGCTTGTAAGGTTGATTCCCAATCTTCATCGGTTAATGCTGCAAATCCACCAGCGGGTGTTGATGAAGAACCCAGGTTGTTCACAAGAATGTCCAGTCTCCCATAAGCCGACAGCACTTCGCTGATGACTTTTTGTGTTCCTTCTGCTTTACTCAAATCGGCAGGAATGAAATGCAGGTTGCTGTTTTCTTTTTCAGGCGCGTTTCTCGCAGTTATTATAACCGTTGCACCAGCTTGCAGCAGTCTTTCTGCTATTGCTTTACCGGTTCCTTTTGTTCCGCCTGTTACTAGGGCAATTTTACCTTGAAGTTCGTTGTTGTAATTAAATAGATTTTCCATTGTTAAATTCTTTGATACAAATTTCCGAAGTATCACTTTTTCAGGCAATAACGGAAAATTGAATTGCATAGGGATAATTTTTTCCCCTATTGTGCAATTTGGCACATTGGATTAAATTTGTGTATGCATGAAAGAAAAATACCCTTGAATTTAAACTGCGGTCTTGACCTTATCGGTGAAGTCCTTTACGGTAAATGGAAAATCCGTCTGCTGTGGTTTATCAATGAGGGTCATCTGCGCCCAAGTGAATTACAGCGTAAAATTCCGGATGCTTCGAGACGCGTTTTAAATATCCAGTTAAAAGAACTTGAAGAGCACGAACTTGTTACAAAGAAAATTTATGCTCAGGTTCCACCAAAAGTTGAATATTCTCTCACAGATTTTGGAAAGACATTGATTCCGATAATTTCTGCACTAGGATATTGGGGTGATGAAAATGAAGAGAGGCTGAGAAGAGTGATTTTGAACAGGATGGGTGAGAAGGGTTAAAATGAAGATTTAAAAATTTTTGTTACTACTTCTATCAATTTATAAATAAAATGCGATTAATTGTTCTTTTAATTACACGAATTAATTTCATCAATTATTATTTAGCCCCTTCAAAATATTTATACAATCATGATTAAATATACTAAAAGTTTTAAACGAATAGTCTGAAATAAAAATGGCTCAATTTGGATTAAGTTGAAGCTGTTTTAATCTTTATGACCCCAACAGGATTATCTTTGAACACTTATAAGGTGATTGAGTTCGTTTAAACCAAATTAAGTAAGAACTGAAAAGTTCATTTTTATAACGTCGTTTTCCTTAAAATAAAACTTCTGCAATTTAATTATAAGAACCTAAAACTGGCAAACTAAGTACGGCTAGTCTTCAGGTGGTTTTTGTAAATCTTATATAGAACTTGAATAAATATCCAAAGAGTATTATTTAACGAATTCAAGGTATGTATCGAACAGATAAGAGTCGGATTATTTAATTATCAGTCCATTGCTTTAGTACAATTGCATTAGTTATTTCAAATAAATTGTCTCAATTTTAGATGTATTTAGTTGTTTTTTTTATAATAAAGAGCTGATAATTTGATGATTGTGTTAATTTTTGCGCTTGCTTTGTTTTGTGTAATTATCTATTATGTTGTTGTTTTTTTTAAATATTATTTATTATTTTTTATCATTTAACATTTATTTAATTGTATTTTTGGATTATTTTATTATTTTTGAATGTGTGAGTTTTTTGTTGACTTTTTTAAAATTTTGATTATTTTCTAATATATGTAGCAGGGTTGTTAGATTCTGTTAATGATGAAGCTGGTTAAAGTTTTATATTCATTATTTTTAATTACAAAAGACACAAAGGTTTTAAATACTTACGTTTTAAGAGTCAGATTTTATGTATAATAAGTACACTTAAATTTTGTGAAAATCTTTGGTTTTCATTTTATGTGCACTTTTATGCATTTTTATTTTAAGCTTACTTAAGTGAACTCAAGTGTTTTAAAATGAAACCTTTTGTGGTTTTGTAAAGGTTATTTTAGAAAACAAGTGTTTTATCTTCAATGAATTTGGATTGAAACTCTTCTAATTGCCCAGTTAAATGTAATGATACTTCCTAAGCTACTATAAAAGGAACTATAGCAGTAAGGACTTTATACAAATCAGAAGCTGACCAACTGTAGTAAATTATAATTATGTCTATGCAAAAGATAACTTTATTTTTTTTATCCCTTATCAAAATTATTTTCGCGCAGGAAGGGATAGGTGTAATTAATAATAATTTATATGTTTCAATGGATGTAGGGGCAAAAAGTATTTCTTTTCAGGAAAATAAGAAGGGTATATTATTCCTGGCAGTGAAGAGGATATTATTAATCTTTTTTTTGTTTTTGTCCGGTATATTCTATACTCAGAAATGGTCTCCTGAACAAATAGACCGTTTACAAAACAAAATAGGAAGCCAATACATTCAGAAAGGCAGAATTCATGATGGGATTGAACAAACTAAAAAGTCAATAGAATTGTCAGAGGAAATAAATTATACAAAAGGCAAGGCAAGAGGATATATTCATATGGTAAATTTTCTTCATTCCTTGGGAAAGTACAATGAAGAACAGCTATACCTGCAAAAGGCGGAAGCTTTGTATAATACATTTGAAGACGATCCTGCATTACTCTCAGCATTTTTTGCTGCTTACGGAAAAAACTACCAGGAATTAGGATTAATAGCAAAATCCAACGAAAGCTTTGATAAAGCACTTCAAGAAGCTGTGAAAATAAAAGATAAACAGCGAAAGAGAAAACGTCTTCATTATATTTATGGGTGTAAAGCTATAAACTTCGGACTGATTGAATATAATGATTCCATGTACTATTATATACACAAAGCTTATAAAATTTTACCAAGAGTAGTGGAAGCAACTAATCTTACAAGCTATTTTCTCGAAAATAAGAAAAATTCTGATTCTGCAAAATTTTATCTTGACGAGGCTGAAGGTTTACTTAAAAACTCTACGGAGACATTTGACTTTTTGGTATTTAATTATATGTCCGGACAGTATTATGAAAGTATAAAAAACTACAATAAGGCTTTGGAGTTCTACGAAAAATCTCTCGCTTTATCAATTAAGATGAACAGACCCAAAAACATGATGAAGAATTACAAAGAAATAGCTGAAATATATAATCTTCAGAATAATCTTTATAAAGCCAATGAATATCTGAAAAAATATACAAAAATTAGGGATAGCTTTGAGAAAGGTAATTTGATTGCTTTACAGACCTCTGGAAAAAAAATCATAGATGATGAAAAGAAACAGATCCAAGATTCGAATAAGAAATGGTATTACATAATTACAGGATTATTTTCAGGGATAACTATTCTAATAGTTTTACGATGCTTTGGATATTACAACAAAATACAGAAAAAGGATCTGTTGTTGAAAGAGAGTACAACAACTATTTGGCAAAAAGATTTACAGGTGAAAGTATTAGAGCAAAAAGTAAATGAAACTTTTGATGAAATAATACAATTGGCAAAAGAAAACCATCCCGAATTCTGGGGACGTTTTCAAGAAGTATATCCTGATTTTCGTAGTAAAATTCTCAGTATTAATCCTACTTTAAAAGTTTCCGAACTCGTCTTATCGGCTTATATTTATTTAGGGTTTAATACAAAAGATATTGCTAATTATACCTTTAAGGCTGTCCAGACGATAAAAAATAATAAATATAATCTAAGAAAAAGATTAAATATCCCTGCACAGGAAGATATAGTAGTTTGGATAAGAAATAAGACGGATAAAGAAATTAATATTTAGAAAGGATTTCAAATACTTCTGAAAAGAGAATATGACTCTTGGGTTAAATAGTGTTTTCTGATAATATATTTTCTACGCTAATTTTATTAAGGTACTTTGTGGGTGCCTTATTTCTTTTGATTTAATCGATGAATTGTTTTGCTTCGTCCCTTTAAAACTTGGAGCTTTAGATTCTTTCATATAAAAAAGCGCAAATGAAAAATAACGGATATTCTGGTCTTAGTAAAACTTATGATTACAGCAAGATAAAAGTATAGAGATACAATATATAAAGATTATATCAGCGACTTTATATTGTATCGTAATGAATATTGTCTTGAAGTAGTACTATTAAGCTGTCTATTGGCACGAGTTGGAACCAGATATTCAACTTGCAAAGAATAACAGTCCAGAATTTTGGGTGCTTTGTTAGGAACAGTTCCCGACTTTCGGAAAAAGACCCTGGAACTACATGCCAATCTTAAAGTTTCTTAACTTATCTTCTGTGCATATATTTTTCAAGCTTTACAACGAAATATATAGCAAGCATATATTTAGAGCAGTACAGATCATCAGGAACAAAAAAATAATTTAAGAAAGAGGATTAAAGTTCCTGATGAGGATGATTCAACTCTATGGTTCGGGAAAATTAGAATAAAAGGTTTTGTGTTTGATTATCAGTGTTTTGTAATGTTAAGTACTTCGTTGGTACCTGGCTTTTTTTGCATATATAAAGTAATTTCATGTGATTTGCATTAAGTAACACTGTAATTATTTGCACGGTTACGAATACAGTTTAAGATGAAAAATTATAATTATATCCTTCTTAGTAAGGTATAATTAAAGGTAAAACACAATTCTAAAAACATACACATGCAAAAAAAATTTATTATGTATGGAGCTATATTAGTTCCAATGTTCCACCTAGCTCAAGTGGGGATTAGAACAACTTCTCCCATTGCAAGCCTTCATATGGAGCCGACAAGTATTTCGGCTCCTACGGGGATGGATGGGATCTTGATTCCCAGAGTAAAATCATTTCCTATTGCTCAGTCGAAGGGGCATACTATTTTTTTATTTCAGAACGCTACACTTCCGGATGGTTTTTATTATTGGGATGGCATAAGCTGGGTTTCCTTTCTTAGTAGTTATAACCGGCTGTATGATGATAGTATTTATGCAGTAACAGGAGTTGGTTATTCTGCTTCCGGAAATACAGAGAATAATGTATTATTTAATACATTAAAGGCATATAATACCACAGGTTTTTCTGTTTCGGGTAATCAGATTACTGTAGGAAAAAGCGGAACCTATCTGGTCAGTTTTAATTCAGCATTAAAAAAAAACGTCGGTACAGTTAATGAGAATAGAGCAATTTATACTTATAGAATAAAAAAGAACGGATTAACAGTTTTGACAACTTCCAATTCGATAACTAATGAAGGTACAACAGCAACCAGCGTGGCGCTTAGTGGAATTTTAAATCTGGCTCAGAATGATGTTATAATAGTGACAGTACAAAAAACTACTGAGACGGGAAGTACATCATACACAGGTTATGGAACCAACTGTATTACAATGACATATCTGAATGATTAATCTTTAATGTAATGAAAAAGATAACTTTATTTTTCTTAATGCTTGCTGTAGAATGTTTGTCTGCTCAGAATGGGATAGGTATAAACACCAGTGCTCCGCAGGCTCTGCTGGATATACAGGCAAAAAATACTGATACTCCGGAAAACTCTGCAGGTATGTTATTCCCAACTGTAAGTCGATTTTCATCTGTGGATCCTGCTCAGATTCAGAATGGAATGCTGGTTTTTTTGGATAACGCTAGTACGGCAGGTTTTGAGGGATACTATTTCTGGGATGATTCCAAAAAATTATGGCAGTATATATTCCAGACTAAGATTTTAGGAAAGAATCTATTTAAGACGATTGCTTCAGGAAATGGATTTCCTGTAATTTCCAATAGTAACACAAATACTAATGTTTGGTTTAAAACCCCCTTTACAGGTTTGAAAGCTCCGGATGCAAATTACACATTACAGAATGGTGATGTAGTTGTAGGGAGAACTGGAAATTATTCAGTGTTTTTTACCGGTGGTGTATACAAAAATACAGGTGATACCGGGGCAACGGTAACAGAAGTGGGAATCTTTATAGACAATGCGGCTACTCCTGTACTTATAGCCAAATCACCTTTACCGGCGGCAGATAATGCTAAAAGAAGTACCAATCATACGATTTCGAATATTATAACATTAACTAAAGGGCAGAGAATATCGGTACAGACACGGAGAATCAATTCATGTACTACGGAAGTTGGGCCAGAGTCTGTTTATACACTAACCTTATCTTATCTGGATTAATAATTATGAAAAATATATCAACTTTACTTATACTTGGTAACATCTTTTGTTTTGGCTTTTTAAGTTCTCAGGTTGGCATCAATACTAATGCTCCTAAAACCACTTTAGAAGTTAAAACAATTGATAAAGATAATCCGCAGAGTAACGAAGGAGTAATTATACCAAGGGTAACATCACTGAATGTAACAAGTGCCAAGCAGCATGGATTATTGGTTTTCCTTGACTTCGAAGATCCTCTCACTGTGGCTATTGAAAGAGGGTTCTATTGGTGGAACAATACAAGTAATACATGGATTCCCTTTTTTTCTATGAATAAAATGACCAAGGACAAAACCATTACTTATGTAAGTTGTAAAAATGTATTTGATGAAGGTCCTTTAACTTCTGTTTCAACCAACTTAAGAACTCTTGGTTTTGATAGTACTACACTTATTGCTAATGATACTGGTAACTTTTCAGTCAATACAGCTGGAGAACTGGTTGTGCAAAAAGCAGGTACTTATCATGTTCAGGGCGTAATTTCTCTTCACAATGTCACAAATGGTAATAATCCAGCCAGAGATGCTTATGAAGGAATCATTTTGGTCAATGGTGTAGAACCTGTACCTAATCTGCGTACTGCATATGGGTTTCCTAGCGGTCAAAATATTCTTGACAGCAACACAGCTATTTCTGGGTTTGTGACTTTAAATGTAAATGACAGGATCCGATTTTCCATAAACAGATATTATAAAGACCCTACTTTTACAGATGCTGCTACAATCACCCCCAATGGTACGCTTTCTAATCTTACGTTGCGCTATATGGGCAATTTTTAAAAAAAATATTAATAAAGTGTAAAAGCTGGATAATAAAAAATACACAATAAAAAAATACAATTATTGGTAAACTGCTTTGATTTCTGCTTTTTATTTTGGTCAAATCTTACTGGTAAACGGAACCATTATATAACACGGGATTCAATATAGATAAAAATAGTGTTCTTAACTTTCATATTACCGCCAAAAATTTCTTTAGAGGTTATTTCATAATGCCTATGCATCGATAAAACACGTAAAATTTATTTAAACACATGAAAAATTTATTCTTATTCTGTACAATCCTGATTCTTGGATTTTACAAATCTCAAGTAGGTATTAATACTCCAATACCTAAAGCTACATTAGATGTGGAAGGACAAGCCGCAAGTCCAACCGTAACAGATGGTTTTATACCTCCCAGATTAACAGGAGATCAGTTAAAAGCAAAAGATAACGTTTATTCAACTAATCAAACAGGTTCTATTGTTTATGTTACAGCAGCAACAAATTCACCTTCGGCGAAAACAATCAATGTAACAGCTGTAGGATATTACTTTTTTGATGGCACTATATGGAAATCCCTTGTTACCCCGGCTTCTGGTGGTACACTACTAGGATATAGTGCATTAGTATATGGTAATAGTGTTCCATGGACTGTTGACAATGTTATTACTACCTTTGATATAAGTCAGGGAAGTGGTAATCTTTCATCATGGAGAACAAATAATACCACACTTACTGTTCCTGCTAATCAAGGGGGAACATATATAATCTCATATACTGCAGGGCTGTTAATAAATGGGAATGTTCCCACCACTTATTCTTTCATGGCTTTTCCAACTAAGAACGGCGTTCAGATAGGCAATCGTTCCACGACCGCAGTACCTGGAGGGGCAGGAACAAATTATGCAAATGAAACCGTTTCCAATACCTGGAGTGTAATAGTAGATTTAGTACCTGGAGATCAGATTCAAATGAGAGGATTTACCTATCTTGCTTCCGGTACTCCTACTTCTTTCAGAGTAGTACGTTTATCATTAGAAAGAGTAAATTAGTTTTAGTAAAAAAATAAAAAAATACGAAATATAATGCCTAATAAATATTATTGATTTTAATTTCATATCATTTACATTACAAATAAACACTAGAATGAAAAAAAATTACCTATTGTTGTTTTGTTTTTAAACTGCATAGTACATGCACAAGTTGAAATAAATACTTCCTGTACATGTGAAATTACAATATTCAGCTATTGTAACCGGAATGGTTTCTTTAAACGCTGGCAATCCATTTAATTTGGTAGTGTTTCTAAGTTACATAATACTCTAGTTACGGCCTTCTGAGGATACTCATTTACCTATATAATAGTCTGGGCTAAAGTTATTATTCAGTGTCACTGGATTGTAGAAATTAGGATTCTTTCATAAAGCTTGTAAATGCTTTTTTTAATTAGTTGCAACCTGATCTACAAACACAGTAATGCTATATATTGAATAGATTGTTCTTTTGGACAATCTATTTTTTTATAATAAAATATTCAAACATATGATCTGCAAATATTGCTTTAATATTCCGTTAAGTAATTAAAAATCGTTTATTGCTTTGATAAATAGGCTGCCGGCTTATTAGTAAAGCCAATATTATAATCTTTTTTGACTTCGTTTTTATCTTTTGAATTATTGATCTTTAATAATCAGAATTTACAATGGGAACTATAGTGTGTTTGATATTTCCCCAAAAAGTAGAATTTGACGGAAAAAGTTTTCAAACACCTAAAATGAATATCGTTGCTCAGTGTATACACCAGTATAACAACGGATTAGGAATAAAAAAAACCGACATCAAAGAATGAAATCTTCAAATGTCGGTCTTGTGACCAAGACGAGCGTATCTTCAAACACTTTTATCGATGATTTGGTTCGATTAAGCAAAATTAAAAATGAATTATGTCTCCCCAATTTATCATACAAATTCTATTAGACTTTTGTTTAATGCAATTAAGTTTTCAACACTTGTAGAAATTACTGTTGGAATAATAACTGTCTATTTGGCTGTTCGTTCTTGTACCCATAAACGAAGAGATCTCGAAACATTTGGTGGGAAATTTAAAAAGGATCTATAGAAATCCTTATCGTTTAATAAGTCTTCTTTGTCTATCATAACTATGTAATGGTTAAAAAATAATAAAAAGTTATTTCCGTAAAATTTTTTGAGCTCTAAGGGACTCAAAATTTTCCAGAATAACTTTTTAACTT
This sequence comes from Chryseobacterium sp. AG844, assembly GCF_003182335.1. Lineage (NCBI taxonomy): Bacteria > Pseudomonadati > Bacteroidota > Flavobacteriia > Flavobacteriales > Weeksellaceae > Chryseobacterium > Chryseobacterium sp. AG844. The sequence continues at coordinate 109,945 of NZ_QGTV01000014.1, forward strand.
ACACAGTTAATGAGACACTACCAAAAAAATAATAGTAATGATAGTATATTGGATTAATTCCATTTATTTCCTTATCTGAATAGGGTCTGATTAGTAATTGTCAAATAACATCATAATCATTCACTCCCAAAACAAAGTAATGTTCAATTATTTTTTGAGCTTTCTTGCACATCGATAAAAGATCATTTACTGATGTGTTGTCGAAACTAAAGTCATCATGCGTTTTCACAATATATTCAGTTACTATTTCAATATTCATTAAATCAATTTCTGTTACATCGGTTTTCAGCCTATTTTCTTCTTTGAAGAAAGGAATTTTACGGAAAATAGAATCGTTAAACCGAAAGAGATGTATTGTTTTCATTATAAACTATTTAATAGGATGGAAAATTTAGGTTGATGCTTTGTCAAGAAAGTTTATCTTTTATTTTTCTGTAGATCCTTTTTTTAGTTAAAGTACGTTCTGATGGTAATGGGTACAAGCCGCCTGAAAGGATATACAATAGGCTGCCCCAAAAATTATTTTTCCTACATAATTCATGACTGTAGTTAGTTAATATTTTTATGTATTCATGTTCATATTCCTTTGCTTCCTGTAATGTGTAATTTTCTGGAATATCTTTAATAATATCCATAACATTTTGGTTAAAGGTTTTAGGTGAATATTTTTCTATAAAGTCTAATTCAAGCCTGCACATCCCGATAAGTGGAGTAAGTAAAGAAAAAATTTCATTATAAAAATTATAAATATTTACCTTCCAAGATAATCTTTCTTCTTCCGGTAAAATCTGAATAGTCAACAGAATAAGTTTTTTATGGATTACTTCCATTTCATCTGTGTAGAATTTGTTTTGCTGCCAGAATATGAGTGAATTGATTTTATTTTTTTTAATAATATTTCCCAGTATATATTCAAACTGGATTCTAATATTCTTTATGTTCTCACTCAGGTCTTCTAAAACAGACTGCCACAGGTTATGCTGGCTTAAGCTGCAATATGTGCTAAATATCAATCTTGATTTGTTAATAAGCTGCTGTAATTCTTTTAACATTCTAAGAATTTCTTTAGCGTCTCTTTCTAAGGTGATGTTGGTATTTCGCAGATAGAACAGAGAGGTAAACTGGGAATAATAGGCTCTTCTTGAAATATTTTTTTTATTTCTGAGACCCGATTTGCTCTTTGGATGCTTGATTAACTTTTTCATTAGAATTTTATTGTAGATCATTTTTCTTCATAGTTCCTTTTTCAAAGGATTTTTGTTGTATGATAAGGGAAACAAGATATTGTCTTAAATCTTTTATCGTAATATTTTTTTCTTTCTCAGAAAAAAATAATGGAGTTTCATCTAGAAGTTCATACAGTTCAGGAAATTCTTTTTGGATTTCAACTGTTTTTTTAAATATCTTTTTCGTTAAAATAGATATAGTGTTTAGATTATTCATAGCCGCTTTTTATTATTGTTACTATCATCTTAAAGCGTTTATTTCCTTTTATTGAATGACGTTTATGGGCAGGAATGATAATGCATTCACCTTCTTCCATAAAGTAAGAAGCTCCGTCTATAATGATTTCAGCTTTACCTTCAATGATCTGTGCAACAGTATCGAAAGGAGATATCTTTTCAGATAACCCTTCTTTGTCATCAAAAGATAAAACACTGATATTACCGGTCAGTTTTTCAAGTATATTTTTACTGACTACAGAATTTGGAATGTAATCTACAATCTGGCTTGTAATATATACTTTCGATTTTTCAAGTTCTCTATGATTCATCACTGTGGGTTTAAACATAAAAAGAGCAGATGGTATTGTAAATAAAAGGGACAGAACTGTCTAATATTCCATCCCTTTTTCCAGTGAAAGCGTTTGATAAATATATCTTTTCATTGGCTTTAACTGTCCTTGAAAACAATTTATGAAAGATTGATTTCTTTGATAATATTGAGAACTTCTTCACGGTTTTTTCTTAATCTGTTTCCGATTCTTTCCAGCATTTCCTTTTCTTTACCTTCTTCAAGCTTCAGGTCGTGGTCCGTTAATGTTGAAAATTTTTCTTTCAATTGTTTTGATTGCACATCCCAGTCTCCTGGAATTTTGAAAGATTGGTTGCCTTTGTTGTGGTTTGTGTCCATAAGGTAGGTTTTAGTGTAACTTCATTGCTACAATACAAAGTTGGGTATTTATTAATCTATTGTATTACAGATTGTTTCTTTTATGTTGCACATATCACACTTTTACAAAATTCCAGCTTATTTTGAACATCTGAAATGTGGTTGATCATAAAAGCAGTGTTTGATGACTCCTTATAAAGTAATGGAGGTGGTTAAGTCTAAGAAATGATTACAAACTTAAAATACTGCTCAATAATTCCAAATAAGTGATTGATTATTTGTATCTTGCTGAATAATTGCATTGAGCTGACAATCTGGACTCTAAGAACCAGTGTATTCACTTCTTTTCCTTTCATTATTTAATACTTCCGGCATACCTCTCTGTTCCACTTCAAATCATTTATAAAACTGTTTTTGAAAAGGAGAATATAAATCTGCTGATTCTCTCCAAAAGAGAATTCAATGGTAAAAAAATTATTAATGTTTTTATGTATATAAAAAAATATTTAAGGATGTGGACATTTTTGATTCCTATCCTGGCATGGTTCTCTTATGTTGGAAATTCTGTTTTTTCTTCAGGGTATTACTCTGTGATTCTTACTTTATTTTTAATAGGAAGTGTTTTAGCTGCGGTGTACCATTCCGAAGTTATTGCGCATCGTTTGGGGGAACCATTTGGAACTTTGCTTTTGGCATTTGCCATTACGGTCATAGAAGTAGGGCTTATTATTTCCATTATGATGGGCGCAAAAGGTTTAGAAACCATTACTCTTGCCAGAGATACGGTTTTTGCTGCAGTGATGATAATCCTTACGGGAATCATTGGAAGCTGTATTGTGATAGGATCCTTGCGATATAGAGAACAGAGCTTTACCTTACAGGGGGTAAGTACGGCACTGATTACACTGACCTCTGTTATTATTTTTGTGCTTATTCTGCCCAATTATACGGTAAGTCACCTCGGAGGCGAATACACGTCCCTCCAACTGCTTTTTATCGCCTTGATTTCTTTAGGGCTTTATCTTGGATTTACCATGATCCAAACTTTTAGACATCGAAGCTTTTTCATTTCTCCACAAAACAAATTATCCGAGAATCTGCCTGTAGAAAGCAATAATAAAATAATTTCCACAAAACAATTGTATATCAATTGTATATTGTTAATTTTATCCCTGGGAATAGTCGTTTTGCTGGCAAAACTTCTTTCAAAGGATGTTGAACATATAGTTGTTTCTGTGGGTGCCCCCAAATCTCTTGTAGGTATCATTATTGCTGGTATTGTTCTGCTTCCGGAAGGTCTGGCTGCATTCAGAGCTGCAAAAAGTGATCAGATTCAAACTTCATTAAATCTGGCTTTTGGTTCAGCTTTAGCGAGTATCGGACTAAGTATTCCTGCGATTGCCATTATATCTGTAATAACCGGTATAAGAATGACATTGGGGATAGATATCAAATCAACAATACTTTTAGGGCTATCTCTTTTTATTATTACTGTTTCACTGGCAACAGGCAGAACTAATATCATGCAGGGAATTGTATTGATCGCTATTTTTTTAATTTATCTTTTTATTACAATTGTACCATAAACCTATTTAAGTTATGCATTATATAGCTTGATATATAGTGAAACGGCCATCTTTAGTTTATATGATATGATGGTTGATATAGAATATATTTCATCATGAATCCAAAAAAACGTTTGAAGGCTCATGAAAAGAACTTTTTTCCTTACCAAACCGACCTTTCTTATAATTTCTCACTATCGGAAATCATTAAAACGGAGAGAAAGCTAAAATTTCGATTATAACAGAATAAATGGAAAATATAAATCAAAGATGAGATACTTATACCTATAAAATCATGGAAATCCATAAACATGATCTTGGAAATTAAAAGTTATTACTTATTAGGAATTATTGCAGTAAACCATATTTTGTTTTATGACTATGCAACAAGTAATGAGTACAAATCATATGATTATAAAGATGTTGCCCAAATATTGAAATTTCAAATAAAAACTAATGAGATAACACAGAAATTGGTTCACAACTTGGGTTAAGTCAATACTTTAAAAGTTTGAAAAGTACTCTGAACAGAAAAAAGATTTTACAAATAAAAATTATTTATCGATATGACTAGTAAAAAATATTACTTCCACGATAAAAGTCAGAATATTATATCAGAAGATCAATTAATTGGAGAAAATATAGATGCTATAGAATGTTTTCTAACTGATTATCAGCTAGAAAAGCTACATACAATAGAACGTGTTTATATTTTGAAAAAAACATTTTTAGGAATTTTTAAGACAAGATTGTATTTATATCTTAGTGAAGATACAATATATAATTACGCTATTCAGAAAACATAACATTACTATACTTTATTATTCCTCCGATCATAGCTTAATGTTAGAATTCAAATTTGTTTGGAATATTGATGCTTTGTCTTATTTCGTTTTGATGGTTTCTGAAAGCTATATAGTATTTGTTACTCTTACTAAAACGATAACATCTTTAAAGGAGTGGTCAACGGCACTATGATGATGAAAATTAGAATTTTCACTTTCGGCTTCGCATAGCAATTACAATTTCCCATACAAAAGTCATTACATTTTGCAAAATCGAAAACTGTGTAAATAAAAAATCCCTGCTATTATGAGTAGATTTCTGTAGAGGTATAATTACACTCATATCCTGGAAACACTATATAGTAAATTTTACAGTCCGATTTAATATCCTACAGATATTAACCTTTCTAATGCTTAGGAGGAGAGTATATAACAAAACCCTCCTTTTTAGGGGAGAGTCAATTGTACTAATGAGAATGTACAACTATTATGAGCAGTAAATGTATATCTAAATAAATTACATTAATATGCTGCAAGTCATGTGATTCTATTTATTATTGTCGTATATGGAGTAGAAATAATACATTTATTTTTAACGCTTTTAGGGTATTTTTTAAGCATAACTTTTTAATGCGTCAATTCTGTGATAATATTTAATTTTCTTTGCAAGAAAGTTATAAATTTATTTTGACTGTAAATTCCAGTTTTCAGGAATTTGAAAGGTTTGTCACCTTTATGATGATTTGTGTTCATGACGTGGAATTTAATATAACTTAATTGCTGCAGTACAAGGTGGTGTTTTTATAACCTATGTATTACAGCTTGTTTTTTATATTGCAGTTATCACACATTGTTAGTATCCGGAGTCTTTTTCTTACTGAGAGAGTGATGTTTTATAAAAGGGAAAAAATCTGTGATTATGCCCATAATTGTATAAATTTGGAGCTGGAAAAAGAAGAAATCTTAAAGATCATAAACCTAAGGTCTTATTACAGAGTTGCAGATAAATGACTGATATCAGCGTTTTGATCATAGGGTTGGCTGCTGGTTGAAAACCAAGTAAACTAATTATTTAGTAAAACAGAGCCTTGCCATGAGAAAGCTGACTGTTGATTCCGCTCCCTGATTGAGATTGACATTTTTCTCTTCAAGCCCATCATAACATCCACCTGTTGCAGGGTTATAAATAATCTGATGTAAATAATTTTTTCCTAAAAACCAACTAAAAGCACTCCTCATCATCTGCAAATATTTTTCATCCTTAAAAACCTTGTAGAATGTAGATAATGCAAGTATGGTGTAAGCAACATCTATGGGCTGTTCCCCGCCAATTGATTCAGGACTTTTAACCGTTTCTTTCTGTAGCCATCCTTTATTGGAGATTACTTTGATGCCGCCCTTACTAAATATTTTAGAAAGCAAAAACTTGAATGATTCATCGGCAACCTGTTTATACAGTTCATCCTTGGTGGTAATCCACGCACACAATAAAGCTTCAGGGAGTACACCGTTTCCGTAAGTGAGATAGTTTTCAAACCAATGCCAGTCTTTATGTTTTTCATGCTGATACATTTTCACCAGACGATTGGCGAGTTTTTTCAATAATGGAATATTGTTTTCAGAGTTTTGATAATGCAATCCCTTGATGATAAAAGCCATTGCCCGGGTAGAATGGATATTCTCAATAGATGAAATACTTTTTTCAATGATTGATTCTGTTTCATCAGAAAACTGCTGCGGTAAAATAGCTTTTATAGATAGAAGATTGCCCAGTGCCCAGATAGCCCTTCCATTGGAATCTTCAAGATTGGTTTCATAATTCTGCTGAGCAAATTCCTTGTTTTGATTCACATAGTTAAGAAAACTACCATCCGGTTGTTGACAAAACTTAATAAATTTTAGATAAGTGGAGATTAAGTCTAGGTCAGATTCATCTCTGCTCAGCTCATAATGTCTGCAGGCTACAATCATAGCCCGGGCATTATCGTCCAAAGTATACCCGGAATTGATATCAGGTTTGTTGATTTTAGAAAACTGGATCATCCCAAAATCCGTTGTCATATTTTTGACATGGCTTAGATTAATGTTGGGGAATGTATAATGTAATGTCATTTTATCTTTGCTGTATTGTTGAAATAATAGAGCGTGCGAAATAGAAGAATTTTCCCAGGCTGTGGGAGCCATTTTTTCCAGACTATTTGATCGTAATTTTTCCTGTACAGTTTCATTTTTTAGTAATGTATTTACGGCAACAGAAAGCTGCTTCGGAGCTTCAAAATCAATAATGATTCCAAGGTCTTCATTCAGTACTTCCAAAGCATGGGGAATAGGCGTGGAAATAATGGGACATCCGCAGCTGATGGCATACGAAAAAGTACCGCTTACTGCCTGATTTCTGTCTTTTGAAGTGAAAAGATAGATATTGGTAAGCTGAAGATAGTCCAACAACTTATCTAGAGGCAGGTACTGATTGATAAAATAAGTATGATTTTCCAGATGGAGCCTCTTAACAGTATCCTTCAAAAAATCACGATATTTCTCACCTTCATACTTAATGATGCCGGGGTGCGTTTTTCCAATAATCAGAAACATTACATCGGGGTTTTTTGTAATAATTTCAGGCAAAGCTTCTAAAGTGGTTTCAATATTTTTCCCAGAACCCAATAAACCAAATGTTGAAAGAATTTTTTTATCATTAAATCCGTATTTCGCTTTCAGTGAAATTTTATCGATAAATGGCAGTAAATGGGTGCCGTGGGGTATCACTTTAATTTTATCAGGTGGTATATCATAATCATTGTTCAGTATATCCGCAGAAATACTGGTCATTACAATAATAGATTTTACAAAACTGCTGATTTCTTTTACCTTTTCTTTTAATTCCCGATCCGGTTTTGGTAGAACGGTGTGAAAAGTAATGATGATATCTTTTTCTGTATTTTGAAGAAAAAGCAGTAATCCGTTGGGGGTTTCGTTGAAAAATCCAAATTCATGCTGAAGCATAACCAGTTGAATATTGTTATTCTTATTGATTTTATCAGCCAGCTCCAGATAAGATACGGCATCGGATGTATTTAAGCGATATTCTGGATCATCTTCATATTGATAATGCTCATCCTCAGTTTCCATTGGGCAGATGCTGATGCTAAATGATTCTCTGAATTTTAATTTAAGGGATTGTACCAAGTCCTGACAGTATGTTGCAATACCGCATACCTTGGGAGGAAAAGTGCTTATAAAGATAATTTCAGGTATATGATAAATTGTGTTTTTATTACTTTGTAAAGGTTGTCTTTTTGTCTTTTCCTCCACTTCTGATTTTATATTTTTATTCATATTGATATTTATTTTAAATCTGACATTCTGTATAGAATAGTCAATTATGATGTGTACTGTAGTAATTCCTTCAGTAATTCAGGGATGCTTAAAGAAGCAATAGCTATTCTTTTGTCTGCAGCGCCATAGTAAATACGGAGTGTATGTCCTTCTACGATGGCTCCGGTAGGGAAGCAGACATTGTTCACTTCTCCCTTCTGTTCCCATTCTTCATCGGGCTTGAAAAGAGGATAGGGAAGTCTTGAAATTTCTTTTTCAGGAGTATCAAGGTCTAGTAAAGCAGCACATGCGCTGTAAACATATCCTTCAATGGTATCATGTACACCATGGTAGATTAAAAGCCATCCATGCTCAGTTTCTATAGGGGGGCATCCACCGCCAATATAGCTTACTTCATGCTCATATTTGGGAGATAATACAATATGTTCTTTAAAATGAAGGAAGTAGTCTTTCCAGAAATCAGGATTCAGATCTTCAATCTTTTCTATCCTTACAATTTGGATATCAGGCCTTATGCGATGTAGAAAATAAAGCTTACCATTAATTCTTCTTGGAAAAAATATCACATTTTTATCCCAAAGGAAGACCTCTTTATCCTTTATATGAGTATGCGGGAGTTTGTTGAAACGTCTGTACTTTTCTCCTATTTCACCTTGAGATTCTGCTAAAAGCTTAAACTTTTTGTATGGAATTTTTGGCACAATGATTCCTAGCTTTTGCCATGATATTAGATCCTTAGATACGGCAAGTGCACCCAATGCATTAACCCCGTCATAACTGGTATAAGTAAGGTAAAATAAGTGATCGATTTTGACAATTCTTGGATCTTCAACACCATGTTTTTCGTATTCAAATTCAGGGATAATAACCGGATTGCTGAGCCGTATTTCAGGAGTCTTATAATCCGATAATATACAGTATCCGATACTCGAGAAGTTATTCCTGGCAAGAGCCCTGTATAATAAATGTATTTTTCCGTTATCCTGAATGACTGCAGGATTTAGAACTCCTTCACTCTCAAAGTCTAATGTTGTTTTTCTGAGTATAATTCCATCTTTTTTCAAGGATACCATTTAGTTGCCGGTATTTCGGGCTTCTTGTTCCCTTTCTCTTCGTTTACTCATTTTATCCTCCCGTTTCTCTTTTGCAGATTTTGCGGGTGGAGTTTTATCTGATTTCTTTTTTCCGTCTTTTTCTTTTGACATTGTGAAATATTTTTTTTGTTACCTGTAAATTTCAATCATTAAAAAAGGAAAGCTTTGCAATTGTCTTTTAATTTGTTGTATAAATCATAGATATTTCCGATTTAATAGACTAACTTTGGATAAATGACTGTTAATGAAATAATTGACGGATGTAAACAGTAAGGGAGATGAAGTTGTATGTAAAATATATGGTAAGTTTGCGCTGCAAAATGGTTGTCCATCAGGAACTGGAAAGATTGGGCATTAAAAATGCTGTCGTTGATTTAGGGACAGTAGAATTATTGGATGATATTAGCTCAGAACAAAGACAGATACTTAAAGAAAATTTGCTTAAAACAGGACTTGAAGTATTAGATGATAAAAAAAGTATCCTGATAGAGAAAATAAAGAATGTAGTGATAGAAATGATTCATTATTCAGATGAATTCCCAAAAGAAAATTTCTCAGACTATGTAAGTGAAAAATTAGGATATGATTATACTTATCTTGCCAATACCTTTTCTGAGGTAAAAGGAATGACACTTCAACATTTTATCATTATTAATAAAGTAGAAAAGGTAAAAGAACTACTGTTATATGATGAACTTAATCTTACAGAAATCTCTTATAAACTCAATTACAGCAGCGTGGCCCACCTCTCCAATCAGTTTAAAAAAATTACAGGACTTTCCCCTTCATTTTATAAACAGCTGAAACAAAGACGTCTTGGAAATCTGGAAGACTTATAATGTGTGATATATGTAAAATTATACCGGATATATATAGCTTGGTATAACACTTAAACGGCCATCTTTGTAGTATAATAATCAGGAATTCACAAAATCCATAAAGCTTATATCACTATAAATAGTGCAATTTTAGATAGGAAATAGAGTGAACAGTTGAAAATATTTATCAAACAACAGGCTGTTCTCCCGTATTTGAAACCATTGTAGTAGTCAAGAAAGATGTGAAAAAGCGAATATACGACATATAAAATTAGTAGGCTTAAGGATTCTCAATTTTGATAATGAGCATATTAAATCCCGATAAAATAGTAGATATGTTTTCGAAAGGGTTTAATTAATCAAGGACGGAGACCCATGGTTTCTGTCGTTTTCGTCCATATTATAGGAATTGATAGATATATAAAAATTTTCATCAACTGAGTCCATAAAACTGTTTGAACATTTATGAGTAAACAACATGTTTAAATACAAAACAGACTTTCTTATTATCACTTTAACATCAGAAGTCATGAAAACAATACACCTTTTTCAGTTTAAGAATTCCATTACCCGGAAACTTCCTTTTTTTAAGGAAGAATGTAGATTAGATAATTTAAATGATTTAATGGCCTATGATCTGATGAACACCGAAAAAGTGACTGAGTTCATTATTGAAGTTCATGATGATTTTATTTTTGAAGATATGACCAGAGAAGATCTTTTGTCAATGTGTAGAAATGCCAGAGAAATGATTGAGCATTATTTTGTTACAACCATGAATGATTATGACGTTATCTGAATATCGATTTCAGCAGCATACAAGTTTTTTTGATCAACATAAATAATAGCCCATGAAATTTCAGCAAAGTTTACTTGATTATATCAGTACTTCACTCATTACAATGAATGAAACGGTTTCTATAGCAGAAAGCGTAACCTCGGGATTAATACAGCTGGCTTTTTCCCAAATGGCTAATGCAAAACTGTTTTACAAAGGAGGAATAACGACTTTTACATTACCTGAAAAAGTTCAATTTTTAGATATAAATCAAATCGAAGTTAAGGAAAATGGTTTTGAAACCCAAAAAATGGCTGATACAATGGCTGTAAAGGTCGCTGAATCATTTGGAACAGATTGGGGAATTGCTTCTACTGGATATGCTGCATCTGTAAGAAATTCGGGATTTAAAGTGTATTCATTCTGTTCATTCAGTTACAAAGGAGAGATTGTACTTTCAAAACGCATAGAGCTTCATGATAAGACCCAGGCACTGGATGCACAGTTGTATTATACCGAATTTATTTTAGGGTGTTATAAAAGTGCATTGAATCAAATATTAATTTAACTTACCATTTACCATCAGTTTAAAAGTATAGATTTTTAATTTTTCGCTTTTATTTATGTAAATCTCTACGAGTTTCCAACTCTGTAAAATTCTTTGTCAACCCTTTATTTGATTTTATGCTTAAAAATTATTAGATTCTAAATTTTTTGAATAATTTATATCCAACATTTACAAATTTATTCATTCTTATGCAAAATAAAAATGGCGCCAACTGTCTTTAGTTGGCGCCATTTAGCTGTTTGTGACCTCGACAGGATTCAAACCTGTAACCTTCTGAGCCGTAATCAGATGCGCTATTCAGTTGCGCCACGAGGCCTTTTGTTATCTTGTTGTTTAACGGTTGCAAATATACCACTTTTTTCCGTTCTTTGAAACATGAAACAGAAAATTTTACTTTTATTTACGGTCTTCTCGCTAATTGCCTGTAAAAGAGAATCAAAAATTTCGTCCTCAGATTGGACAAATATCTCAAACCGCACCCAATTTAAGGAACATAATGGTATCCTTGAACTAAAATCGGGAAATTTCACTTATAATTTTAAGCAAAATCAAACTCCATTCAAAAAAATAATCCTGCTGAATGCAAGTATGGCCGGATATATTTCGGAGCTTGGAGCGGAAAATTTAATCATAGGAGTTTCCAGTCCGGAGTATATTTATTCAGAAAAAATTCAGAATCTGATTAAAGAAGGAAAAATTCAGAATGTAGGAAGCGAACAAAAGTATGATGTGGAAAAGATCATCTCTATGAAACCGGATGCTATTTTTACCAATCATATTGCAAGTTTTGATAATACCTATGAACTTTTAAAGAATAACGGTATCCAGGTCATATTTCTGGATGAATACATGGAACAAAAACCTTTGGAAAAAACAGCCTATATTAAACTTTTCGGAGAATTTTTAGGAAAAGAGAAAGAGGCTGAAACTAAATATCAGGAAGTAGAGAAAAACTATAACGATCTGAAGCAGCTTGCATCAAAAGCAAAAGAAAAACCTGTTGTACTTGCCAATGAGATGTATGGAGACGTTTGGTATCTTCCGGGAGGAAATACTTCCGTGGCTCATTATATTTCAGATGCCCATGCGAATTATATCATGAAGGATAATAAAGACGAAAAAGCATTGACAATGAGCTTTGAGGAAGTATATGCCAAAGCTGGTGGTGTTCAGTACTGGGTAAATGCAGGAAGCCATGCTTCGAAAAAAGAAATGCTGGGCATGAATCCTTTCTATGGGAAACTGGATGTATTCAATAAAGGGAAAATATATACCATTGCCGGAAAAGAAAAACTGAAAGCCAATGATTTTTTTGAAAGCGGTGTGATAAGGGCAGATCTGATCCTTAAAGATTATATTAAGATCTTCCATCCGGAACTTTTACCGGATTATCAGCTTACTTATATGAAAGAATTGCAGTAACTCGTACTATTTGCTTATTTTTGCCTTTCCTTTTTATCAAGTTATGTGGAAAAAAATTAAACAGCTTATCTTCATCATTCTTGTTCTGAATGTAGTTTTTATCATCTGGGGTAGATTTTTTAATCCTCCCATCACTCTTACCCAGATTGGAGGACTTTTTGAATACGGAAAACTGCACAGGGATTACATTTCCTATGACGAAATGGGAAACAATGTGAAAAAAGCCGTAATTGCCTCAGAAGATCAGAAATTTTTTGTTCATGACGGTTTCGATTATACAGCCATTGAAAAGGCGATGAAATATAATGAGAAAGGCAAAAAAATAAGAGGTGGAAGCACCATTTCCCAGCAGACGGCAAAGAATGTATTTCTCTGGCAGGGCAGAAGCTGGGTTAGAAAAGGGCTGGAAGCAGTTTATACTTTCATTATCGAAAAAGTATGGACTAAAGATATTATCCTTGAAAGATACCTGAATTCCATAGAAATGGGGCAGGGAGTATTTGGAGTGGAAGCTGCGGCACAATACTATTTTGGCAAATCATCCAAAGATTTAAGTGTCTCAGATGCAGCGTGGATTGCTGCTGTATTGCCTAATCCAAAGAAGTATGATCCTAAAAATCCATCCCCGTATCTGAGAAAGAAACATAATTGGATTATGAGACAGATGAGGAATGTGAGTTTGAAATAGTATCTTTGTACTAATGAAATTCTTTAATTCCAGCACAAATTTTGAGGCCGTTCTTAAAAAATATTTTTCTTTTAAGAACGAAACCCTTTCTTTAGAACCTTTTGCGGAGTTTCTGGAGACCATAAAAGAGGCGGACTTCACAGATGTGCTTAATTTCTTCAGAAGCAATCCTGATTTTGCTCAGAACTTTAAATATTACATTCATAATATTTTTAGAGGAAGACCTTTCAACCTTTCCCTTACAGAAGCGAATATTCTTTCAGAAAATGCCTTTTTACCTGAGCTTAAAAAAAGAATACTGAACAAGGTTCTGCCACCCGTTGAAAACGAAAACACGGTTTGGTACATGATCGATAATGTCAGTATGTGGCCGAAAAAGGATTTGAAATATCTCCATAATCTTCCTGAAAACGAGATCAATGAATTTTTACATTTATTAGGAGCATCGGATTTTATTATCCGTCCTAATGTGAAAAAAGAACTTATATTCTCTATGAACATCCTTTCCTGGAGGGTAACCGGAATGGCGATGGAAGTGGAAGTAGTGAGAATGGCACCTCAATACAGAAATTTAGACAATCCCTTTCTGGCTCTACAGAATGAGCTGGAGACATTGGCAGATGATCTTGTAAAAGATCCGGAAGTACAGCTGCATTCAAAAGACAGCAGATATAAGCAGATAAAAATCTACGCAGAACAATGCAAGGAGTTTGTGAATATTGCTTTTAAAAATTCCGCTAAATATGGTATTTCAGGAAAGATTAATCAATCCCTGTTAAAAATCCGTCAGCAGACAGAAAGAATTTATGAGATCGTACAATTACTGGTAATTGATTCCGAAGAAGATGTTCAGATCAAATCAAAACAGCTGATCTTTAATATCCTGAGCTATAAATCCCATAAAAATAACATTTCAGATCTTATCAACGACAGTACAAGGCTGATTTCCCATCTTATTACCAACCATACTGCAGAAGCTGGAACTCACTATATAACTTCTAACCGGAAAGAGTATATGACCATGTTCTACAAGGCCAGCGGCGGTGGAATAATTGTAGGAGCGCTCTGTGTTCTGAAAATGCTGTATGGATATATTCCCGGAAGTGATTTTTCACACGCTTTCCTATACTCCATGAACTATGCAATGGGATTCGTGATGATCTATCTGATGGGTTTTACCCTTGCTACAAAACAGCCGGCCATGACTGCCGCTACGATGACAAAAGTATTATCCGAAGAGGGGAATGCCCAAAGAAATAATACAGAGTTTGCCCATTTGGTATCTAAATTATTCAGAAGTCAGTTCATTGCCTTTGTAGGGAATGTGTTGCTTGCTTTTCCGGTAGCGCTTGCCATTATTTATGGGCTGGATGTTTTTTTCTCCCAAAATCTTGCCGTTGAACGTTCTGATAAATTGTTAAAAGACCTCGACCCTTTTAAATCAAAAGCCATCCTGCACGCAAGTATTGCCGGATTCTATCTCTTTATTTCCGGAATTATTTCGGGAAATATCGGGAACAACTCGGTATTTTATCAGATCCCGGAAAGAATTGCCAAAAACCTTTCAGTCAGAAGCTTTTTCGGAAAGAAATTCGCAAAAGGACTTTCAAAATATTATGCTAAAAACTGGCCGGGAATTATTTCCAATTTCTGGTTTGGAGTTTTCCTTGGAGCGACTGCACCTGTCGGAATGTTTTTCGGGCTGGATCTGGATATCAGACACATTACCTTTGCCGCCGGAAATTTCGCATTAGGACTGTACGGAAAAGATTTTTCAGTAGATTCCTATACATTCTGGATATCCTTTTTTACCGTCTTTTTAATCGGATTCTTCAACTTCCTGGTAAGTTTTAGTTTATCCATGTTTTTGGCCTTCAGGTCAAGAAAAATGAACTTTGGGCAGGTAAGTGAAATCTATAAAGAGATTTTCAGATATTTTACAAAACATCCGCTGAAATTCTTCCTGCCATTACGATCCGGATTGGATAAAAAGGCAGATGATCTGATGAGCAGTACTATTTCTAATAAATCAGAAGAACATTAATACAAACAAAAAATGCTACCCGAGGGTAGCATTTTTCTATTGTTATAGCTATTAAAGACAAATAGGAAGTAATGGGCATTTTGTAGGCAAGGTTGTCCAATAAACACATTCGTTTTCATTGGCACAGCTTACGGCACAGCAGATCTCACCGACACCACCTCCTTGTATTGTTCTTAAAGTTTTTCGTGTTAGTTTTTTTGATGCAATTGATTTTTTCATGAGATTAATTTTTTTGTATGATAAATATATCAATAATATTGAATGATATTGTAAAACGATATCAAAAAAAACTATAAAATCTGTAAATCTTTAAATTTATCTGCCCCAAATTTGTCCTGGAACTTTTTAAGATAAAAGCTTTTACGCATTGTAAAGTCATGTTTCAGTAAGGGAGAATCAATTTTAATAATAATACATTCATTTTCAATATTCACACTTCTGATTTCATTGAAAAGACTTTCATCAAGATACTCTTCAAGGAAATCTTTGATGTCAAAAGCAACAAGTTTATGTTCAAAACCATAAATCCTGGCAAAAGATTTTACCAGTTCGGAGGATTGATATTCACGTTTTTTCTTCTTCATAGTTGGGTTTCGGGTTTCGGGATGGGTGATTCGGGGTTTTGGGTTGCGTGGTTTTGGCTTGGGGATTTATTTTTTACTGTAGATTATTTTTATTCCAATTTTCTATGACCCATTTTTTATAAATGTTGATTTTTCCGCCTAATGTGGTTAATTGTTTCATCATTACTCGCATGGCTATAAATCAGGAAGCGAATGTAGTCATTCCTATAAGTTGATCTACCATAACCTCCAACAATATTTGTAATGACTGAATCTGAAGATCTTCTTAATTGGCTGCCTAATTCAAACAGTTCATATTTAGGCAGAAGCAGGGAGGCTTTATGGGTTTTTAAAAATAAGTCGAAAGCTATTTTATAAATATCCAGATTTCTATAACTCATATCATTTGTGTTTTAGGATCTTAAGTTAAGACAAAAAACGGTTCGATGATAAAGAATACTAGTCTTTTACTTCATATCTACGTCCACACATATTTACCTGCATTTAATACCTGGTAACTCGCATCCCGAACCTCTTACTAAACTTCAAAAATGATACTTTCTTCATTTATTTTCTTTACCACACTTTCCGTACGCTCTCTGTGAGTATCTGTAATGAAAATCTGTCCGAAACTTTCCTTGTTGACAAGTTCAATCAATTGCGAAACTCTGGTATCATCAAGCTTATCGAAAATATCATCAAGCAACAGGATAGGAGTCTTTTTGGTGAGCTCCTTTACAAGACTCATCTGGGCCAGCTTTAAAGAGATCAGGAACGATTTCTGCTGTCCCTGAGATCCGATTTTTTTGATTAACACATCATCCATTTCAAAAAGAAGATCATCCTTATGGATTCCTTTCGAAGTATATGTGAGCATACGGTCTCTCTCAAGGCTTTCCCTTAAAAGATTGTCAAAAGAATCCTCCAACAGGTGAGATTCGTAAATAACAGATACCGTTTCTTTGCCACCGGAAATAATACGATAGAAATTCTGAACAATTGGATTGAGCTGTTCTACAAATTCTTTTCTTTTCTTAAATATTTTTGTTCCGGATCTGGTGATCGGATCATCATAGATTTCCAGAGAATCTTTGTCCCAGGTTCTGTTTTTTGCAAAATATTTCAGTAACGCATTTCGCTGCTGAATGGTCTTCTGATACTGAATAAGATCAAAAAGATATTCAGAATCCGTCTGAGAGATCATTGCATCCAGAAACTTTCGTCTGCTTTCCCCGGAATCCGAAATAAGATTAGAATCATAAGGCGAGATCATAACACTCGGAAGATAACCGATATGATCAGCAAGCCTGTCGTAGTTTTTATCATTTTTTTTGATGACCTTTTTAGCTTCCTTAGGCTGGGTAATTCTGATAATATCTTCGCTGTCGTCATTCTGAATTTCCGCATCAATGGTAAAAAAGTCTTCCTCTTGCTTAATATTGTTAAGGTCCGTATTTCCTAAAAAGCTTTTTCCTACGGATAAATAATGCAATGCATCCAGAATATTAGTCTTTCCCACACCATTATTGCCCACAAAACAGTTGATTTGCGGGGAGAATTCAAATTTTTTCTCAGAGTGGTTTTTGAAATTGTAGAGGGAAAGCTTTTTGATAATCATTCGTCAAAAATACTTCATTATTAGTAAAAATAAAAAGGGAAGTGCCGAACAAGTTTCCACCCCGAACGAATAGTAAGCGTCATCTCTTTTATTTTCAGAGAAATAGATAAGAATATAAGTTATGATACTGGCCATAAAAAAAGCAAGCGCATATTCCAAATCAAGATAAAAAACAGAAATGATACTGCTGATGAAAACAAGTCCATAAGCAATGTACTTGGTATTTTGTACCCCAATCAGCATAGGAAATGTTTTTACGGTATCGCTGTTCATATCGCGGATATCAAAAGGAAGAACAAGTGCGGTGATAAAGAAAAAGCTGATCAGAAAAATAGGAATACTAAATTCAGGAAGGGTAAGCCAGCAATTAACCAATGCCCATACTAATCCTACGTAAAAAACTTTCAGTAAAGGGATTTTCCGGATATAAACATCAAGAAAAAAACTATTGTAAAGCAATCCCAATATGACAATGATAAACCATTTCAGCAGTCTTATTTCATTGTGATTATGAATGATTAAAAAAGCACAGACAATTCCTGCTGATGCATTGAGAACAAGTATTTTTAAAAAGTGCCTGGTATATTGGTATTTAGTATACAGATAACCACTGAAATAAGTGATGAAAATAAGTGCAAAGGTAGGGAAACGGAATGTGTTTTGCTCTTTCATGAAAAATACTGCAAAAAGAGTTCCCATAAGAGAGACATAAAGCTGGCTGTCTATAACGGTTTTTTTCAGTATTTTTAAGATGTTCATTTATCAAAATTAATATATATGAAAAGATTTTCCAAGATTTTTCTGCTTTTGCTTGTAATGCTGAGCTTTTCAACGGTATCCGCACAGAAATATTACGATACCCAATGGAAAAAAGTGGCTGAAAATAGTTCAAAAGGAGCTTATAAATCTAATCTTCCCATTATTTTAGACATACAAAAACAAGCCATGAAAGAAAATAATGCCTTCGAGCTGATCCGTTCTCTGAAAGCGGAATTCAGTATTGTAAACCAAACTGTTGACGATGACCAGAATGATGCTGCTTCTCAGTTTTTTAAAAAACTTAAAGAGGCAGAAGGAAAAATAAACGGAGAAGGTAAACTGGTGTACAAAGTTCTGCTGAATGGCTTTTTTATGGATTATTATCAACAGAATTCATGGAAAATAAACGGAAGAACCAACATCAACTCTCAGGATGTTTCGCAGATTGAAACCTGGAGTAAACTTGATTTTAAAAATTACCTGACTAAAAATTTTCAGGGGCTTGATCAGGAAAAACCTGAAATGAGAAAGATCTCGTTGGAAAAGTATAAGAATATCTTTTCAGAGACAGGAGACTTTGCCTATTTTCCGACATTGGCGGATTGGTATGCCGTTAAAAAAATAACGTTTCTATCTGAAAACAACATTTTTACCAAAAATGAGTTGACAGCCAACCGTACAGCAATCAATGCAATGTATGATGAACTGATTGAACAGAATACGGGAAATCCAAAGTTGTATTTCATGAAAGAAAAGATAACGGAAAACTGTAATTTCAATCATTGCAAGGATAAACTTCAGCAGCTTCAGAATCTTTTGAAATCCAATGTGGAGGGAGATTATAAAGTGGTTATCATGGGAGACATCATGGATGAGCTTGTGGGGAAGAAGCCTAAAGAAGCTCTTGCATTAGCTGCACAGGCTAAAAATGAATATCCGAAATCTGTTTTCCTGGAGAATATTAAAAGTAAAGAAGCCCAGATTGTCAATCCTTATCTGACTTTAAAATATGAATCCCAGACCCAGAATAATCTGCCGGTTCATTTTGTTGCGCAGTATAAGAATGTATCAGAATTTGCCCTGAATATTTATGAAGTAAAGGGTGATTTTACATCACTCCTTCAATACGTTCAGAATTCTTATTCCAATACTTTCGGAGATCTGAAAAAGAATCTGGTAAGAAAAGAAACATTCCAGCTTCCGGATCCTAAAGATTATCAGAATCATACCACTTCACTCGAAGTAAAACCTCTTCCATCAGGAATATATGTAGCAGAATTTACGGTGGCGGGAGCAGATATGAAAGATACAGATTCCAGACAAAATTTATATTTTCTGGTTTCCGGAAACAGAATTATTTATCAATCGAAAACAGACAGAAACCCTCTTTCGGATGAATTGAAACTGGTTAATAGTGAGAATGGTAAGCCTTTGGCTAATGAAGGTCTTCGGTTTTATGAATTTGTTTCCAACAAAACTTTAAATAAGATTGAAGGAACAACCAATGCCAACGGAGTATTTAAGTTTCCTTCCACAGACAGTAAAGAATATTACAGAACTTTCCTGATTCAGCAGCCTAAAACCAATGATTTTCAGATCATGCAGGTGTATGGAAACAGAGGATCTGTTGAAGATTACAATCCTAACAAACAAACCCGTTCAACTGCCCAGATCTTTATTGACAGAGGAATCTACCGTCCCGGACAGACTGTTTATTTCAAGGTGGTGAATACCAGAATGAATAAGGAAGTTGAAGCTGTTCTTTCAGGATTGAAACAAAAAATAACGTTATTGAACACCAATAGTGAAGAGGTTTCTTCCCAGGAATTTACCACCAATGAATTTGGTTCTTATCACGGAAGTTTCATCCTTCCAAAAGGAAAACTGAACGGTAATTTTTACCTGAGAATAGAAGGGGAAAGTGCTGGATATAAAAATTTCAGGGTAGAAGAGTATAAAAGACCAAAATTTGAAGTCACCTTTGATCCTGTAAAAGAAGAGTATAAGTATGGCCAGACGATAGAACTGAAAGGAAAAGCTGTTATGTTTTCCGGTGTTCCGCTGAGTAATACGGCCGTAAACTATGAAATCAAAAAACAGAATATCCGATGGAGATATTTCAGCTGGTATCCGCAGAATGATGATAATGAAAACTCGATTCTGGGCGAAGCAAAAACCAATGAAAAAGGAGAGTTTACGATTCGTTTGGAACTTAAAAAAGATGAAAAGCTGGAAGGAATACAGATTGATAACTATGCAGTGAATGCATCTGTTACAGATATCAATGGAGAAACACAGACGGCTGATACCCAATTGAAAGTGGCTTCGGTTTCTCATTACATTCAGACAGAAAATATCAGTAATACTTTTACAGACGAAAATGTAAAAGTAAAGGTGGAAACCAAAAATTATAACGATCAGAATCTAAAGAAACCTTATCAGGTTAAGTTATCGAAGCTGACTGCTCCGGACAGGATCTTCAGAGATAATTTCAAATCTGATGTTCAGAATCTTCCGAAATATTCAAAAGAAGAATTTATCAGCAAATTTCCACATGATCTTTTTGATAAAAACGATGAGATCAAAAACTGGAAAACCGAAAAAGTATTGATTGAAAGACAGCAGCAGCCATCCGCTGATAATTCTCAGGCAGCAGCCAGTCTTGATTTAGGAAAACTGGAAGCAGGGGATTATCAACTTGAACTTTTCAATATTGAAGGAAAAGATACGATCAAAACTTCACAGTATTTCAGTGTCTGGGATAAAACAGTTTTAAAACCCACTCAGAAAACATTCCTTACGGTTATCGCTCCGAAAGAAGAATTGCCAAGAGGTGAAAAAGCCAAAGTATATGTGTTCTCGGCAATTCCTGATGCACTGGTGAATGTTTTTGTGCAGGATGGATCCGGGAAAACGGTTTCAGAAGTTCATCAGTTTAAAAACGGAATATTAGAATATACCGCTGAAATTCCTAAAGATAAAAGTGTTTCGGATCTTAACCTTCAGTTTCAGCTGGTAGCATTTAATGATGTGAACACACAATCTGTTTCTTTAAAAACAAAAGACACAGAAAAACCTTTGAAAATAGAAACCATTACTTTCAGAGATAAGCTGGAACCTAACGTTAAAGAAAAATGGACGGTAAAAGTAACCGGAAATGACAAGGAAAAGATCAATGCTGAAGTATTGGCCAATATGTATGACATGTCTCTGGATCAGTTTGCAGCGAACAGTTACAGCTGGAGGAAATTGTATACACCATTTGTAATGGTAACTTCTTATGGAATAAGAAATTTTCTGGAACAGCAAAGCTATTATAAAAGATTAAGATATTTTGAAGACAGATATGTGCAGATGCCACAGTTTAATTGGTTTGATGGAAATTATTATTCAATTTCAAGAGAAACCATTGTAGGAGTTAGCAATCAGGAAGGAATTGCACTACCCCCATCACCAATTGCTGGTGCCAAATTTAAAACAGCAAGATCTGCCGTGGCAAAAGAAGCTGTGGTATTGAATGATAGTGCGATTGATCTCCTTGATTCAGGAAGACAATTGACGGAAGAGGAGAGAAAAAGATATACAGACGTTCCTGGCTCTGTTGATGTAGAGAAAGACTTGGATAAAGTAGCTGTCCGCCAGAATCTGAATGAAACTGCATTCTTCTATCCGGATTTGAAAACCGATTCAGAAGGAAATGTCAACTTCGTGTTCACCTCTCCGGAAGCATTGACCAAGTGGAAACTGATGTTCCTTGCCCACACCAAAGATGCAAGAGCAGCTACGTTGGAAAAAGAAGTGGTAACGCAGAAAGAATTCTCAGTAACGCCAAACTATCCTAGATTCCTGAGAGAAGGAGACGAGTTGAATCTACAGTCGAAGTTATCCAATCTTACCGATAAAAAATTGAATGGTTCTGCCGAATTACAGATTCTGGATGCCTTTACCAATGAAAATATTTCTTCGAAGTTTGGGGTCACTTCCGGAGTACAAAACTTCAATCTTAATGAAAACGGAAGCAGTGCGTTAACATGGAAATTAAAGGTTCCGGATGATGTTTCTTCTGTTATTTTCAAAGTGGTGGCCAAAGCGGGAGCTTATTCTGACGGAGAACAGCAAGCCATTGCTGTATTGCCTAACAGAATGCTTGTGACGGATGCTGTTCCGGTTTTTGTGAAAGAAGGCGAAACCAAAACATTTGTATTAGATAATCTTAAAAATAATACATCCACAACGGCTTCCAATGTTTCCAATACGTTGGAACTGACAACCAATCCGATCTGGGAGATCATGTTTGCCCTTCCAAGTCTGAAAAATGACCAGAATAACTCTGCAGACGTAATCTTTAACAAATGGTTTGCAGATGTTTTGGCTTCGGAAATTTTCAAAGCCAATCCGAAAATGAAAACAGTTTTTGAAGAATATCAGAATAAAGGGCTATTACAATCAAATCTGGAAAAAAATCAGGAGTTGAAACAGTTGCTGCTTGAAGAAACTCCGTGGGTGCTGGAAAGTAAAAATGAGGGTGAGCAGATGCAGAAATTAGCGTTGTTATTTGATGTCAATACGATGAAAAATTCTATCAATCAGGATTGGGATGATTTCAAAAAACTACAGAATCCTGATGGTGGCTTCTCATGGTATCCCGGCTATCCAAGTTCTTACGGAACGTCATTGTATATCCTTAAAAACTTAGGAAAAATTAATTCATGGTTAAAAGATAATGTGAAGGATTATCAAAATGTAGATCAAAAAGTACTTGTTGCTAAATTGATCCAGTATGTAGATAATGAGGTGAATAAATATTTTGATGCAAAAAAAGGAAATGTCTGGAACAACTGGACGATGGATTATCTTGATACCAGAAACTACTGGGAGCAGCAATATCCTTTAAAAGGAAAAGGAGCTACCCTGAAAACGCTGGTAAAGCAAAAAGCCAAGACAGCTAAGATCACAGATTTTACATTCTTCGGACTTCACCGTGCGGCATTATTGATGAACGATTATGGTCTGAAAGAGGTGTCAGATAAGTTAATGACTTACCTTAAAGAAACTTCCACAGATACCAAAACACAAGGAGTCTACTGGAAACAAAACCTGAATGATTGGGGATGGTTTGGTTCCAAAGTGGTCAACCATGCCGGAGCACTGGAAGCTTTCAACAAATTGAAAGCTAATGATCAATCTTTTATTGAAGATATGAAGATCTGGCTGGTAACCCAAAAAGAAGTCAACTCATGGGGAAGCTCAAGAGGAACTGCTGAGGTGATCTTTACCATTTTGAATTCAGGGAAATCATGGACTGGGGCTGAAAGTGATAAAGCAACGATTGTTTGGGGAGGAAAAGAACTGCTTCCTCAGACACAGGCAACTGGTTATGTAAAATCAACCGTGAAACCGGAAGCTATAGATAAAAATTTAGCCACCGTAACGGTTACAAAACCTGGTCCCGGAATTGTGCAGGGAGGATTGTTCTGGCAGTATTACGAAGATCTCGATAAAATTAAATCTTCTGAAAATTATATTTCTGTAACCAAAGAACTTTATAAAAAAGTGAAAACGGTAAACGGAGAAGAACTTCAGAAAATCTCAGTGGAAACCCCATTGAAAGTGGGAGATAAAGTAACCGTAAGAATGATTCTGAATACAGACAGAGCGATGGAGTTTATTCATATTAAAGATATGCGTGCAGCAGGATTTGAGCCTGTAGATGTATTATCCGGATATCAATGGAAAAATAATCTGGGCTACTATCAGTCGACCAAAGATGCTTCTACCAATTTCTATATTCAGTATATGCCGAAAGGAAAATATGTATTTGAATATGATGTAGTAGCCAATGCATCCGGAAAATTCTCCAATGGAATTACAACGATGCAGAATTATTACGCACCGCAGATGAATGCTCATACAAAAGGAACTGATGTGGCGATTTCAGAATAATTTATAAAAAACTGCAGTAACAATTACTGCAGTTTTTTTGTTTATAATTTCAACCAAAATAGAATAAAACCATTCCAAATCAAACAATTGTTTAATTTGGAATGGTTTTTGGAATTAGGGTAATATCAATTAAAAAAAATTATTAAAAGATGAAATTTTCTAAAACTTTAATTACAGGATTGGTATTGATGGCCGGAGTAAATGCTTTTGCACAAAAGAAAGCAGAAAAGTTTGAAAAACTACAGATTGAAATGTTCCCGAAAGCAAAAGAAGGTTATAAACAAGTATATATTCAGCTTCCTGTAGCAAAAAACGAAAACGATTTAAAAGTTGAACTTTTTGTAGGCGCTGAAAAAATGTTAGACTGTAACAATTATTTCTTAATGGGAGAAATGAAAACCCAGGATCTTCAGGGATGGGGATACAACTATTATGAAGTAGAATCCAAAGGAGAAACAGCAGGAACGTTGATGGCTTGTCTGGATAAAAAACTGACTAAAAAATTCGTGACACTAAAGCCTGAAATCGTAAGATACAACAGCAAACTTCCATTGGTATTCTATGTACCGAAAGACATTGAAGTCCGTTACAGAATTTTACGTCCTGATGCTGCCATGAAAAAAGCAGTTCAAAAATAAATCAGCTTATTATAATTATATAGAAAACTCCTCACAGCAATGTGGGGAGTTTTCGTTTGTAATTGAATATTTTTTTCTCGCAGATTTGCTGATTAAGCAGATATTCATTCCCCAAATCTATTCATCCAGTCTGTCATTCCGCAGGAATCCTGCCTCCAGATTGAGAATCTGATTAAAAAGACGATCATGATAGAAGATTCAGTTTTAAGTTTTGGCTCCTATGTTTGCAAAAGAATAAATTTACATACAAAGCAAAAGGGGTGAGAGAACAGTTTTGGCTAAATAACTCAGGAAGTATATTGTGCTTT
>NZ_QGTV01000015.1:0-122495 GCF_003182335.1 Chryseobacterium sp. AG844
GGCATCCGGGTATTACAACCCTGTGGATTGGACTCAAATGTTTTAAAGATATAGCCAAAGCTTACAAAATCTTTAAAGATCTGTCCACACGATAGCTTCATGAAGGGGCTATACCCCCTTGGGTAAGGGGGTAGACGGACTTAGATAAGGGGCTCCACCTACTTATATAAGAGGGTAGAGACCGTTGTCCAAAGGGGTGGAGACGGTTATTATACAACCTGGAGGAGGTTAGGGAAGGAGGTAAGAATCATGCGTACTATTTATCTGGCTTCATCAGTGGCGCAGCCACCATTCCTTTGCTTCCTCCAATCATCAATTCGAATCAATAAAACCTTTGCATTTTAAAATATTCTGTATCTTCAAATGCAATGGCTTATTATTTTGTTTTAAACGCAAGGTCGCAAAGTTTTCAATATTGATATGTTTTGTAAGGCGCAAGAAAATCAAAGATTTTCAGCAAGGAAATTAGGGTAGGTCATCAGCAATTTTATCGGAGATAAAATCTTTGCGCCTTAAACAGTGTCCTTATGATGAGAGCTTGCGTCTTTGCGATTTCCAACCAAAAATAAGCAGATGGATCATCACAAAAAAAGCACGTTTTCACGTGCTCATGTTGAGAGAGGATGTATTGAATGTAACACTATTTTACTTAGAAGATGTATCAGGATCTGCTGAGGACGGAGGAACCTGAGTTTGCTGAGGAGTTTGTGCCGTCACAAAAAACTGCTTCATATCATCATAAATAACATTAGTCCCCGGTACATTCTCTTCGGAAAGGTATCTGATGCTTCGGTAGAAACTGATGGCGTTATGATAGTTATCGTGATCCAGCAATACCTTGGTGTCTGAAAGCTGTTCTGTTAAAGAATCCAGCTGTTGCAGCCTTTGTTCG
Organism: Chryseobacterium sp. AG844; assembly: GCF_003182335.1. Classification (NCBI taxonomy): domain Bacteria; kingdom Pseudomonadati; phylum Bacteroidota; class Flavobacteriia; order Flavobacteriales; family Weeksellaceae; genus Chryseobacterium; species Chryseobacterium sp. AG844. Next base: position 893 of record NZ_QGTV01000015.1, read on the forward strand.
ATCTGTTCTCTGGCGATATAATCTTTATCGAATTCTGCTTTATCGAGGAAGTTAGGAACATATTGGGCATATTGTTCCATGTAGATTTTGGCTTTATTGACGAAAAGTTTGTTCTGTTCGGCAATTCTTCCGTATTGCTGTCGATGATCCGGAGTAAGGTTGATGGTTTTTCCCAACAGTACAGACTGGATGTCCTGAATTGCTTTATCAATAGTTTGTAAATCGCTTTCTGAAAAGCTTACACTGATTAAATTGTCTAGTGCCATAATATTGTGTTTTTTTGGTTTGTAGGATCAAATATAGGGAGTGCCAGGCATAGAAAAATACAGGGATATAAGATTTTCAGAGCATGTTCGTCAGAAAGTGAAAACCAGATAACAGGGTTTGTTTTTTCTGACTTTTTGATGAAAAAAAGCGGCCATAAAAACGGAAATGGCGAAATAGGGGAGAAAGACCGTTTCACGGTATCAGGATGAAGAACAGAGATTGTAATTAAGCTGTTTTTTAAGGGGCATTTTTATAAATATTTTTCTATATTTAAACCTCATAAATGTTGATTTATCATGGAACATACAATACATCAGGGACGCAATGTAAAACGATTCAGAGAAATGCTGGGCATCAAGCAGGAAGCATTGGCTCTTGACCTTGGGGACGACTGGAACCAGAAGAAAGTTTCTCTGCTGGAACAGAAAGAAATTATTGAAGATCCTCTACTGAAAAGAATTTCTGAAGTATTGAAAATTCCTGTGGAAGCTTTTCAGAATTTTGATGAGGAGCAGGCGGTGAATATTATTTCTAATACGTTTACAGCCAGTGATAATGCTACAGGTTTTATGTATAATCATTATCCTACATTTAATCCAATAGATAAAATTGTAGAATTATATGATGAAAAGGTTGCTCTTTATGAAAGGATGCTGAAGGAGAAGGATGAGATGATGGGGAGATTGGAGAGGTTGATTGAGAAGAAGTAATTTAAGATATTATAAAAGGTTCAGCATATGCTGAACCTTTTTATTTTTAATTTAAATGAAGACTTTCTTGTCTGCTTACAAAGCTGCTTACAGTCAGTCTGTGTACACCTAGGATTCTTCCGATTGCAGAGTACGATACTTTTTTATCCAGAAGCTCCTGAATTTTCTTTTCTTGTCCTGTAAGTTTAGTTTTTGAAGATTTGCTTCCTCTGGGTCTGCCTAATATAACTCCTTCCGCCCGTTTTCTTGCCAATGCTTCTTTAGTTCTTTGAGAAATTAAATTTCTTTCAATCTCTGCGGAAAGTCCAAAAGCAAAAGCTAGTACTTTAGAGCTAATATCACTTCCCAGCCGATAATTATCTTTGATCGTCCAAACTTGTATATCCCGATTCATGCATTCATTAAGAATCCCCATAATCATTAATAGATTTCTTCCTAGTCTGGAAAGCTCAGAGCAAATAAGAATATCTCCCTTCTTCATCTTTTTTAAAAGCTTACCTAGCTTTCTGTCATCTACATTTTTTGCACCAGAGATCGTTTCTTCAATCCATTTGTCTACTATAGTTTCTTGATGCTGGCAAAATTGATTGATTTCAAACCGTTGGTTCTCTACTGTTTGTTTGTCTGTACTTACTCTGATGTATCCGTAAATCATTGTATTTGTTGTTAAAAATTATTTATTATTTAATTTAAACAAAAACTATCATAAATAAAACATAGTATTATTTTAATCAACAATAATAAAACTGTATGAACCTGTTGTAAAACTGCATAATTATAACGACCATTATTAAGAGGGCGAGATATTAAGCGCTATTCTTATGAATTTGCTGATTTATATTTAATTACAACATTTCCAAGCCTTAAAATTGATATAGAACAATATCCTTCTGTAAAACAACATCTTATATCATTTGGATATCATAGATTAAAACAATCAGGAGATAAAGGTTCTCGTAAAAAAACTAATAATCAATGGTTTGAGACACAAGATAGCATAGGTTATATGGAGGATTTCTTTAGACCAAAAATAATTTATCCTAATATGACAAAATTCCTTCCATTTATTTATGATGATGAAGAATTTGTAACAAATCAAAAATGCTTTATCATCACAGGTTTAAATATTGAATTTTTAACAGCGTTTTTAAATTCATCAGTATTTAAATATTGTTTTAGAGATAAATTCCCAGAACTACAAGGCGGTACCAGAGAATTAAGTAAGATTTTTTTTGATAAAATTCCTGTTATTAAGGTTTCAGAAAGTATTAATAATCAATTTAAAGATATAGTTAGTAATATTCAGAAATTTAAACGTATTGGACAGGATACAAAAGATTTAGAGTTAAAGGTTGATCATATAATTTTTGATTTATATGATTTAACAAAGTTTGAGAGAGAAGAAATTGGATTTATTGAGATTCAATAAAATCTATTTCTTCTTTCGTTAACCCAATTTGAGAATAAATAATTTGATTTATTTGAAACTCGTAATTATCAGTAGAAACAGAATTATCATTTAATATGATGTCTATAAGATCTTCAATCTTTTTTAAATCTTGAGAATTCGGAATTGGGATTAATAGAGGTTCAATTGCTTGAACACTAATTAATAAATCTCCTGTACCTGTTTTGGGAGCTTCTTTCATAAGGTATTTTCCAAATTTAGAGTTTAGTATACCTACTAAATACTTAATATGGTTACCAACAGCAAAACATGTACTATCTAAAGCTAAGGAACCTGATTTATCAAATGAAAATCTTAAAATTGAACCGATACGTTTCCAGACTATTTTATGTCTAAAGAAATCCTCCATATAAGCACAGTTCCTTAAATTATATGGAGTACAACCCTTATCCAAGCGTTTTTCTAAAATCGGTAAAAACTTGTCCAAATGTTTTTTTACTGCCATAAAATCTTCAATATTTATCGGATTGACACCCTTTTCTTTGATTCCATTATGTACATTAATTAACCATAAATCTTCAAAATTATAATTGTATTTTTTTATATCTCTGCCGCGTAAAATAGGTCGAATGATTTCGGCAGATTTTGGATCTTCAGCAATAAGTTCATCTTTCTTTTTCCCATCTATTATAAATGCATCATTATAACCTGTTAAAATTCCACGATAAATCTTGATATCCCAAGAACTTAATGGAACTCCAACTGTCTCAATTTTAGCTTTTATGCTTTGTTCAATTTCACTTAGAATGACCCAACTTTCAGAACTTAAAAAAGAAATATTTTCAGCATTCTGTCTAAAATAATCACTCAAATTTTTTAACTCCTTTTCTTTTACGATGCAAGCTAAAGTTTGTTGTTTATTTTTATCCCTTGAAAACATCAAAATATTAGTATCCACAGTAGCAGTATCAAATATTTGAGTCCCTCCAAAATCTATTAAGATTTCGGGGTTAGTTTTGTCTATAAAAAACTTTCTGAGGCTTTCACCATAGGCTGCCCGCATCCATTTGTTAGAAGTGATAAATGTGAGAAGCCCTTTTTCTCTCAATACTTTATACCCTAATTCATAAAATAGGCTATAAATATCTCCTGTTCTGGCAAAAGTTTCATACCCTAATTTTTGTAATACATCGCTTGCTTCTCCCATTTTCTGTAGCTGGATATAAGGAGGATTCCCGATAATGACATCAAAACCAATGAAGTTACCATCATTATCCAGTACTTCAGGAAATTCAAAACGCCATTCAAATGCATTGCGATAAATAATATTATTTAGAATTTCTTCTTTTTGCTTTTTAGCTTGTTCAGCCTTTAATTTAAGTTTTTTGAGTTTATCTTTTTCTGCTTTTTTTATTGTTTCTCCGAAAGCAATTAAGTTGTTTTGTCTTTGTTCTTCATTTTGGTATTCACCCAATGCTTTAGAAAATTTCTCTTTTTCTTTGTTGTCGAGACTAGACTTGAGATTGTTTTTAATAGTACTGATAATATCTTCAATCTCTCTCTTTTTAGCTTTGGATTTAGTTGTCTTATAGTCTTTTACAGCTTGCTTATAATCTTCAACCGAAAACGTAATTTCTTTGCTTTTAAAAGCACTTTTTAAACTGTCATTCAATGCAAACTTATTAATCAATGAGTTTCCACATTTAATATTGATGTCAATATTGGGTAGTGTCTGCAATTCTCCTTCATCTGTATAATAGGCATTTTTAAGGAGTTCAATCCACAATCTCAGTCTGCATATATTTACTGAGTTCGGGTTAATATCTACTCCAAACAAGCAGTTTTCAATAAGAGTTTCTTTTTCATGAAAAATTGCTTTTTGGATTTTTAAACTTTGTGGGTCTTTACGGTTATAGCTGAACAAATCTCCATCAGCATCAGAAATATAAATTTCATCATTATCAATTTCTATTGTACATGGTAGCTTTGTTCCTTCTTCATCACCTAAAATTCCTAATTCGCTTTTAATGACAATCATTTCATTAAGAGCAGAAACAAGGAAATGTCCCGATCCTACTGCTGGATCGCAGATTCTGATAGAGTTAACTACTTCATTGAATTTTTTACGATCTTCTTTCTTGAAAAAAGTATTGCAATAATCAATAACATCTTCAAATGTTTCAATGGTTTCTGTAATTTCTTCTTTAAATTTTTGAACTACAGATTTTCTCAATGTTTCTCTACACATAAACATGGTAATAGTACCCGGAGTATAGAAAGATCCATCTTTATAACCATTGATTTTTTCAAAAATTAATCCCAAAACAGAGGCATTAATTAATGTTTTATTTTGTTGCTTATCATTAATTTCAACAGATGCATCCGCGGAAAAATCATAAGCATCTAAAAATTTAAATAGATATTCTAAAGTATTAAGCTTTCCAGTTTGTTTTTTTCCATTAGAATTTTTTAATACTGTAGATGAATAAACCTCCATTTCTTCATCCATCAATGCTGTAATGTCAAAGGTAAGATCTTCAAGCTCACTCTTTTCAAATAAGCTACTGTTTAGATAAGGAATATATTTAAATTTTTCTGCGTATCGTTGGTGACGTTCTTTTATTGGTTTTGCTAATGCCGAGAAGAACATTTCATTCAGTGCGTCAAAGCCAGGAATAAATTCTGAATTTAAAAATTTATATTCTGGTGAATCATTATTGTAACTTCTCAATTGGGATTCCAGTAACTTTAAGAAAAGAATTCTGTTAACCCATGTCAGACAAAGTTCTAACCCAACGGTAAACGATTTTTCTTCACTGTTAGGAATATTTTTAACCTTGATAAGATAATCTTTATCTTCAAGGGTAAAAATTGCATTCTCTATCAAAGGGCCATAATCTGCTTCTTTATTCTTTTTTCTTTGGATAATTTTTTTACCACTTTCTTTTACTTCTTCAAGCCCAATGATGTGAAGTAATTCATTATAAAAAACTTTATTAAGTTGATTACTGTCATTACCAAAGCTTTTTCCTAGTAAATGAACATCAGAGAATAACTTATAAATATTAACAAGCTCTTTGTCTTTGAATTTTGAAACTTCTTTATTTCTAAAATCAAGATAAACAAACGGAAGAGTATCTTCTACCTGTTCTATATATTTCTTTGCTATTTCATTATAGAAAAGTTCGTTCTTTATGGTGTCTTTTAGACCATCTCTAAACGCTTTGTATTCTTTAATTAATTCACTGTTTTTATAAAATAAGTTGTAGAAATCACTTGCATTGAAAAAGAACCATTCAAAACCATTGGTTATAATAAGGTGCTTAATATTGTTGTTCTTATAATCAACTCTTTCTCTAAGGTAATACAACAGCATTTCCTGAAATGCCTTTTTATTAAGTTGTTTTTCTGTCGGGAATTCAGCTCTGTTACTAGGTTTTTTGGCTTCTATTAAAACTCCCACGTCAGAAGTTGCATCTTTACCTAAATAAATTGCCAGATCAATTCTTTCCTTTGTATTTATTTCATTTTCAGAATAGAAAGTAGATGAAAGGAATTTCGATATTGGAGATTTTAAATGCTCTTCACTTTCATTTCTGCTGTCAACTAAATTAATAGCATTGATACAGTCCTGAAGTTTCACTGAAAAATCATCAATATCAGCTCTAAAAGGTTTAAATTTTTTATATGCAGGATTTAATGCTTTCTGAGGTTCGAGTTTATTAATTTTCATGTATTATTGTCTAATAAAAGAGGGGATTAATTTAGACAAAAATGTGGTACAAAACAAACGGGAAACCTTTATGTATTGATAAAATATTTGATTAATAAATAAAAATGTCAGGGTTATTCATATTGGTATCTTCAATCTCAGTATAAATATAATGAGAGATAAAGTCATTACTAATGCAGAGGAAATGCTGAGATGTCATAATTTAATTTCCAAACTTCTTCACCCTAATCACCTTCTCCCTTACCTTAATCACAAAAGGCTCCAGTTGTACTATTTTCCCGGCTTCCACTTTAAAAGTATCAGTAGAGCGTTCGCAATAGGTATTGGATGGCAGAGAGTTTTTGTTTAGTTCAATCCTGTAATTTCCGGAGGGCAGGAAGGAGGCAAATTCCCCGTTATCATCGGTGATGATATGATGTACTAACTGTTCGTTGCGGTAAATATTGAATAGAACACCTCCGACTTTGGGCGTGAAATCTACTGCGGTTTTGGAATCAAAGTCGTAAGTTATTTTTCCCTGGGTCGTTCCGTTTTGATGAAGAGGGATCTCAAAAGAGTAGTGGTGCTTGTCTACGGTAAATTCGGTTTCATCGTAATACCAGCCTTGCTGGATGACCTGTTTCAGGGCATACTTTCCATAAGGGATAGAACGGTAGCTGATAGAACCTGATGGATCGGTTTTAAATGAAATATTGTTGAGCATAATGAGATAGCCTGCTGCTTCTTTATCGCCTTCATCATAGATATTATTTTCGTTCAGGTCATAATAGACAAATGCTTTGATGTCTCCTTTTTTACCCGGATCAAGGGTGCTGTTTCTAAGGTTGACGGTCACACCGGCTTCCACGGTCAACAGATTATTGGTGAAGCTTCCGGCAGTATAACTGAAGTAGGAAGAGTTCAGATATAGAGCGTACTTTTCCCTTGAATACTTCAGGTTCATAAAGCCGGAAGGCGATTTTCCGTACAGAACATCATCCGTATAAGAAACCCCTGAGGTGACATTCAGCTGACGGTTGAAGAAGTTTTTATTCACAAAAGCAGAAACAGAAAGTTTTTCGTAGGGAGTGCTCTGGTTCATCATTTTTGAAAAAGCATATTCGGAAAGGAAATAACTTCCGTGCTGATAGATCCCGTTCACGGTAAGCCATTTGTAGCTGTAAGTTCCGCTTGCCTTCATCTGAAACTGCTGTTTGTCGTTGTCCGGATATTGAACCAATCCTGTCTCCATGCTTAAGATAGAGGAGTGTTGCTTATCAGGGCTCAGCCAGGTAAGGTATTCCGTAAAACGTTGTGCCTTCAGCTGTTTCGTGTTTTTGTAAGGCTGAGCATTGAAGAAATTATTATAAGAGTTGGAGTTTTCTTCCTGATACTGGTAGCCAAGTCCCATCCCGAAATTCCCTTTTTTAGGGAAGTTGATTCCTGTATCCAGTCTTAGATTGCTTGAATTCAGGGTGTTGTCGTAAAAGTAGAACTTGGGTGAAAAATGGGAAGCCGTAATGTTGGCATACACATTATGGTCTTTGAAAATCATGGTAGAGAAATTCTGCTGAATCTGCAAAATTCCCCTTCTGTTTCCGGGATAATAGTCTGTGCTGTAGAAATAATTTCCGTTCAGATTGACCTTTTTGATCATTCCTGAATATTGGGATTCCAAAGCTAAAGAAGGCTTGGAGGACTGGTTATTTTCGTAGAAACTCAGTCCGCCATACATTTTGGTGTTGGTTCTCCAGTCTTTGCCGAAAGCATACTGAAGGTCTGTTCCGGCTACATGATGTCTGGCTTTTTCATAAGGATCGTCCCTGAAAATATACGTTCCAGAGATATTACGGGAAGCGTTTTGAGCCCCAAGGGTTCCTCTGGTGTAAAATCCATAACCATATTTCAGAAAAGAATTTCTTTCGATCAGGCTGTAGGTCTGGTCTACGAAACCTGCTTCAATTTTTTTGTCTTTATCCGGAGAAGTGTAGGCATATTCGAGCCCTCTTCCGAATAGGGAAAGTTCCAGTAATTTATTGATGTTTCCGATGGTGAATTCACTGTTTTCCCTGTGATAGGTCAGATAGGTATTGTTGACAATGGGATCGCTCTGGTTCTTCATGGTATAGATATTTCCCCGGATGAAAATATATCCTGAAGGGAGGTTGAAACCTCCGGAACCTACCAATTGATACATGTCCAGGTTTTCTCCGGCATGCCTGTAACTTGCCGTGATGGTGTTCCTGGTAAAGTTGGAAAAAGCGGTGGATTCCATATCTTCATAACGTTGTACCGAAGAAACATTTTGCACAGATACCGTAGTGTTGCCGAATATCTCTCTGTCCGGCTCTCTGAAACCTGCAATATTAACGGAAATCTGAGTGCTTCGGGATCTGATTCTGGAAGGCAGAAAACGGAACACAAAGACTGAATCTTTCTGCACGCCAATACTTCCTGTTTTCTCTATAAAAGCATTTCCCTGCTCAGCTTCCGGAATTTTAAAGACAACCGTTACATGCTGCTTTCTGTTCCCAAGATTGGAAACTCTTGCCCTTACTTCTACCGAATCGGTAGCCTTATTCACATGAATAAGTGGGTTTTCTGCCGTGATGCGCATGGCATTGTTTTCAGTAACGGTGTAAGGTATTTCTTTTTCCGCCATTGTTTTATTCTGCTGGTCAGAAAGACGGAAACCCAGACGTGATTCTCCTGAAACGGCATTATTGCTGACCACGATCTTTACCGGAATGAAAAGATGTTCACCGGATTTCATTTCGACCTGAAGACTGTTGCCCGAAATATTCCTGAAACCTTGAGGAATCGTAATGTTTATTTTTCCTTTGAAATCATTTGTGCTTTGATTGTCAAGGACAATGATCAGATCCAGAATGCCTGTTTTATCTGTTCTGGATTCATTACGGATATCAAGACTTATCCCGGAACTGCTTTGCGCCGGAATCCATATCTGAAACGAAATCAAAAAAATGAAAAAGATTTTTTTGAACAGGTCTTGAAGCATGGTTATTGGGGGATAATCTCGTATTGAAGGGTGGTGGAATATTCTTCCGATTTGGCATTAATCAGTCTTTCATCATTGGCTTTGGTGGAATATCGGATATCGTAATACAGGCTGGAGTTTCCCGTGGAGCCTCCTGTCGCAATAAGCTGTGGAGAAGCACTCAGCAGGATAGGATATACATTCCCATTGTTTCCGGAAACGGGGATGAGATTCATTTTTACGGTTCCTAAAGCAATGTAGTTTCCGGCTGGAGAGCTGAACTGCCCCTGAAGAGAACGTAATTTGATCTGGTAATTGGTATTGCTTTTTACAATCAGTCCATTGGAATAAGTGACACTTACTCCGTTGACATAATCCGGCATACTTTTGAATTCCAGTGATCCGTTGACCGCTTTTGCAGAAAACTGAAGCGACATTTCAGGGACATCGGTCGGAGTTCCGCTGAGCGTTCCGATGTGAATCTGAAAATTATGATCAGCCCTGCCAATAATATTGTTGTACCGGTCATACGCCGTAAACTGTACCGGAACATTAAATCGGGTCCAGGAAGGGTAGCTTCCAAGATAGGATCCTCCCATAACGGTCAGGCTGTATTTTACCTGCAGGTTATAATAGCCGTTGGGCTGTGGCGGCTGATTGTACAGTGCTGCATTGGACTGTGGAATTAAAAAGATTTCCTGGTTGGCCTGAAGAAAAGTATTCAACGGCATTCCGATCTGAGGAATCGTGGGTACAGGTCCCGGATAAGCCTGTCCTGAAGTGGAAACCGGTTGAAATGATATTTTGTTGGCAGGCATTGTATAATTTCCGTCCGTAGAAGTGATAGGCTGCTTCAGCTTCATGGATATTTTCCAGTAAGGAATATTAAATGCGCCGTTACCGGCCAGGGTAAAGGTGTATGCATCCGGATTGGTATTTCCGCTGTAGGAATTAATCTGCAGGTAACTGTTCACCCATGAGTTGTAATTGATCTGTGAGAAGCAGTTCAGGGAAATCAACAGAAAGAAACAGAAGAGTTTTTGACTATTCATAGCTGAAACTTAATTCTCCCAATTCCAGATTGTTGTTGTCTCCATAATCAATCATTACAGAAGCGGTGTACTTTCCTTTTTCAAGGCTTGCCGGAAGAGGGATATTCATCTCTCTTTTGTTTCCGGGCATGGAGTAAAAGATAACGGGATCCAGTGATACTTTTTTTCCGGTTTGGGTATTCACAAAGTCAGTGTATATTTTTCCGTCGCCCCATATATCGCCCTGATTTTCAAAAAAGAGGTTGACTGTATTGGTTGTTTTTCCGTATACCAGATTCTGGATTTCAAGTTTTTTCGTTTTGGCGGCAGGCAGCTTGTGGAATAATTTGATTCCTGAGCGGATGCTTACCTTGATATTGGCGCCTTTATGATCCACATCATCTACCGGATTCATCTGGCTTACATATAAAACGGCCGTATGGGCAGCCAGTTGGTCTGAAAGTGCATTAGGAACCGTAATGGTAACCTCAATATCTTTTTTTTCTCCCGGAGCCAGCGTAAAGTAATTATCTTCCTTTTTGACCGAAACCCAACTTGCGCAGGAAGCGGGAAGGGTATTGGCGGGATAGGTTACATTCTCACCTTTTTTGTCATACTCCCAGTCTCCAAGGCTTACCGCAAGGTCCAGAGAGTTCTTGGCACTTACATTCGTTACCGTTATTGTCTGGGTATTGCTGTTTCCGTTTCCCGATTCAAAATACAGTCTTGGCGGTGAAACCGAAACTCCTGTTTGTGCGTATCCATGAAAAGATGATAGGAAAAGAAGACTGAAAAGGAAAAGAGAGAGTCTGCTCATGAAGGAGATTAGTTTTTAAATGTTGATAAAGTGCTGGGGTAGGTACAACACTTTATCATTACATAATGATAGCTATTATTGAGAAATAATCGTATACGTCAGCTCAGTAGTGTATACGGTAGGATCTTGTCCTGCGATATAGTTATCCAGGTAAGTATTAGCTCCTGCACCTTTATATTCAATATTGATTTTTTTGTCTACCCCTCCGGTAGAAGAAGTTACCAAAGTAGCTTCGTTAGCTGATAAATGTACATTCTGAGCATATTGAGCGCCGTTTACAGCTTCAGAGCCTGCGCTTGCAATAATCTGGATCGTGTTAGCCTGGATGTTTTTACCTCCCTGCTGTAATACATCATTTCCACCTTTTACTTTTACCTGGAATCCTCCTGTGCTGTAAATGCTTAAGTGATCTGCGTTAAGAGAAGATACACCGTCAGCATAGTCATCTTTAGTTACGTAGTCTAAATTAACGATTTTTTGAGCGTTGTTAACAACAAGAGTTTGGATAGGCTTCAGTCTTACATTCAGCGTTACATTCTGTTGTGCTTGTAATGTTGAGAATCCCAGGATAGCAAAAGAAGCTAAGATCAAATTTTTCATAAGGTTAAGGATGTTTTTTTGTATTAATTGTTTTTAAAATTGCGGTTGCAAAGGTAAATACAAAGAACATCATGGTCTTTGTGAAAAAATACTTATTATTTGTGAATTTTTACGGAGAAATAAGCGCGCACTAATAAATGCCTTTTGTGAATAATTACACAAAAAGTATAGTTTAAATGCTGATAAAATCACCATAAAGTAAAAAGAATGTTTAATTAATCTTAAACATTAATTTTACTTAATATATAGGGAATGAATAAATTGCAGAATTGTTATTCTCTGCATAGTAATTTTTTTAATCCTTGCTTTATTTTTTACTGAGAAATTAGAGTTAATGTTAAAAAATTTTGCTCGTCACTGCTGTTGGAGCTTAAATCTTCCATTGCATTTTCTAACTCATGATCGATGATATATCTCTCCTGAACCACTCCTTTGTGATGGCTGATGAGAGGATAATCACCAGATCTTTCCCTGTTGCTTTCGGAAGTACCGGACGTATCACGATCTTCATCATATTCTGCTTTCAGCTGAAATCCGGACGGACTTGAGATGGTTACAGACTGAACTTCCCGGAAGGAAGACTCGCTCCCTTCGTCCGAAAATCCTGTGCCTACAGCAAGCATCTGTACAGGATAAAGCCTAACGTTAAGCCTCAAACCGTCTGCTGCCTGTGCAAATGATTTTGTAAAAGCAAAATAAAGCAAAATGAATAAAATATACTTTGCAAGCATATAACCTATATTTTTCCCCAAAAGGTTACTTATGTAAATATACAAATTATTTCATTTCGGAGGGATTTTTTCCCGTATGTTTTTTAATAAAATTAGTAAAGTTTCCTTCATTGCTGAAACCCAGATCATAAGATATTTCAGAGATGGTGGAGTTTGAGAAACGCAGGGCTTTTTTGCATTCGATAATGAGCTTTTCAATGATGATGTGTTTAGCTGTTTTGCCCAGTACATATTCTGTCATCTCGGTCAGTTTCCTTGATGAGATATTAAGTTCTTCGGCGTAATAAGCCACTTTTTTTGCCTTTTTATAGTCTCTTTGCAACAGAACTTTGAACCGGTTGACATAATACATATAGTCAAATTTGATTTCTTTTTTGATTTCTTCAGTGGGAATATGCAGAAGGGCATCCAGCATCAGTCGTTCTATAGCATTATGGGCAGCCGCTATATATAAGCTTTCATCTTTTTTCCTAAAACTTTCCATCCGCTCCAGAAAAACCACTCTCATCTGTTCTACATTCAGGAAAGGTGCTATAAATATGTCGGAATTATAATTATAAAAAAGCTGAGAATTGATAAAAAGACTGTCTTTGGTTGATCTTTCATAAAAACTGGATGAAAAAGCAATTGAATACACATCTGATCTTTTGGTTTCACCAAAAACTATTTTCTTTTGCGGCCCTACGAAGGCAATACTTCCTCTTTTTAAAGGGTATGGAACATTCTCTACCGTTAGCTGGATATTTTCCAGAATAATATAAATACAAAAATATTCCAGGGTATTGAATTCTCTTTTGTTGTTATTTCGGGCGATAATAAAATCTAAACGATTGATACTGAATCCTATATTTTTTAACTGATCCGTGATTTTGTACATACATTATTAACCATTCTGTTCAAGAAAAATTCTTGTAAATTATTATATAAATATAAAAAATTTACCAAATAGTAAGTTTTAAAGGAAAAAATTAAGTTGAGCATCCATGAAAATACCCGGTGACCGTCTGATCAACCGGGTATTGTTATATTTTTTTTTCATTGTTAATTCAATGATAGACAATGATGTATGTTTTGTATTGGGAAATTATGTGTTTAAATCAGCTGGGACTGATGTTACTTTGCACATCCATTTTCTTAACCTCCATACGGGTAAGTATACAAAAACCACAGACAGAATTCCGGCCAGCGTTCCCACCACAACAGCCATTGCCGTTGCATCCAGTTTGTAATCTTTTGAAAAATTATACTGTCCTATAAACAGCAGCGACAATACCAATAATCCCGTAATCAATCCATGTAGGATGCTCAGTCTGGTCATCAGCTTTTTGATGTTGAGCTGCTCGTCTACTGTAAACTCTATGGCTTCCTGGCTGGCAGCATTCGTTACTCTTTTGATGATGTCTATGGTAAGAACCACCGGAAGGAAGATGGCCATCGGCAGGGTGAGACGGGCAAGATTTTGGGTTCCTGAAAAAAAATGGGTGTAGCCCAATTCCTTGAAACTGGCGTAAGCAATAATGAAATTAAAAAACACATTCGGAAGGACGTAATAAATCGTACGCTTTATGAGAAAGCGTTTGAGGGTGGTTTTCTTTATCAGTCTGGGCTTCGGAGGCTTTATTTTAAATTTCATAAAGAAGTTGTCAATAGCTCAATGGCTTTATCTTTTATCAGATGAGCTTCCTCTTTGGGAAGAAAATTTTCATTGGACATGAAGGTGAAGTCCATCTGCTGGTTGTACGTACTGGTGACTAAGGTATTTGAGTTCAGCCATGGGAAAGCCACGGTAGGACTAAAAATCGTTTTCAGGCTGAAGTTTTTATAATTATTCGGGATATTGATCTTGCCCATATTGGATAATGTAATGTCATGTCCGCCTTCGCTGGATTTCAGCATATTGATCATCCGCCCTACAACAGGATGCATATGTTCTCCCATCCACAGGAGCTCACGGGCTTCCATTTTATTGATTTTCGCAGTAAGGTCTTTTTTGATCAGCCTGGCATTGTCCATCACATCATTGCTGTTTTTCCTGATGGAAAGCTCCACGGTTGGGGCAAAAGCAAATAAATGATCTTCTTTAATTTCCGGAATAAAATGACGCACATCTACCGGGCTGATCACTTTACCTTTGGCACGGTCTCCCTGAACATCACGGAAGGCCTGCATCACGGAAGAACACAGCAAAGCATGCACAGAAATCTGGTTGGCTTTACATTTTTCAGTGATAAGCCTGGTTTCTTCCTGAGTCATTTTCCAGTGAATGGTATAGCTTTTTCCCTGGTTTCTTTTTTTACTTTTTCGCTGCATGGAAAAGAATATTCTGGCGAACAGAAGGTAAAGGCCGGCCTTATATTTTTTGATTGCTGTATTAAAATCCGAAGGCAGAAAATCATCAACAGATTCAAAAGCAGCATAAGGAATTAATGGAGCATAAGGATTGTCCAGCAAACTCAGGAGTTCACGCAGTAAGGTTACTCCGGTGGTTCCATCGGATATGCAGTGAGGCATGACCCAAAGGATTTCGGAAGTATCCTGTCCTTTTACCCATACTACTTCGGCCAATGGTTTTTTGGGTGTTTCAAAAAGTTTAAACCATCCTTTTTCGGATTCTTTGAACCAGTCATCGTCTGTTGTACGTTCTACAATGCGAAGCGGAATAGGTTCAATATCTTTCTGTCCCATAAAATAAGGATAGTTTCCGATGTTATGATCAATATTCGTTCTTAGAATAGGATGCTTCTGCTGGATTCTTATTAAAGCCGCTTTAAAATTTTCTTCAGGAATTTCTCCCTTAATTCTTGCGGTATAAATACAATTTAAAGGTGTTTCCGGATCTACATACATGATCCTTTCCACCATCATTAAGGGTCTTTTGATCATGATACTGCCATTTGTTTTAGTTGAGAATGAATGATCCGCATTACCTCTTCACGAACTGCCAGTGCATCTGTGTAAGGTAAATATCCTTCGCTTCCCATGAATGAAAAATCCATTTCACCCCGGTACGTTGAGGTTACCATTGTAGTTGTATTTCCCAGCGGTCCGATTACTGACGGACTGAAAATCGTATCTACCGTAAACTCCTGGTACTCATGAGGAATCTGAATGCGTCCCAGATTGGAAAACATACAATCGTTGGAGGATTTTCCGTTCTTTAAAAGCTTTGTAAAATTCTTAAGCGCATCATGTCCGGATTCCATAACCATCATGGTGAGGTAAGGATTCAGCTTTGAGGTCTTCTGTTCCACAGATTTCTGCATGGCACGGAGATTATCCGTAAAGCTTAGCTTTTCGTCAGAAGAAACCACGATCATCAGCCCGAAAGCGAAAATATGATCTTCTTTGATCTGTCCTGCAAAACGTCTGATGTCTACCGGACAGGAAACTTTATTGAAGGACTTTTCTGCTCTTACTTTTTTAAATGCCTGCAATACCGCTGCACTCAAAAATGTATTGACTGTCACGCCCTGGGATTTACAGTAAGCGATTAATTCTTTGCTTACCGTTTCATCCAGCTTCCAGTTGATCAGGTAATCATTCTGTCTTTCCACAGCTTTTTTGCCTACCGGAATCCATTTGATGGCGGTAGCAGCCAGTCTTCCGATAAATCTGGCTTTCAGTTTCTGTCTGCGGCTGTTCAGAATGTTGGCCGGAACCACATCTTCGATCCCCAGGATAGGATTTTCTACCCCGATATCAGCAGCCGGATTGTCCAGTACGATGAGAAATTCTTTTAAAAAGGCCATTGCAGAACCACCATCGCAAAGACAATGGTGGAACGCAAACAGCATGTCAGAAACGTCTTCTCCTTTGATCCAGATAAATCGGATCAGGGGAAATTTTTCGTAGTTAAAGGTGGTGTTCCATTCTCTCCTGGATTCTTCCTGCCACTGATCTTCACTTTGTCTGGTGACGATTCTTACGGGGATAGAAACAGGTTTTTCAGGAACGTTAAACCAAGGAATATTTTTTTCATCATGGCTGATGAATGCTCTCAGCCAAGGGTGTTTGTTTTGAATCCGGGCCAGAGCCTGCTGGATCTCTTTTAAGGTAAAAGTTCCTCTCAGTCTGAACGGAATGACCGCGTTAAAAGGTTCTGTTCCGTCTCCCAGTAACATGCGCTCACCAAATAGCAATCTTCTTTTCATAGGCTACACTGAAGCTAATATTGAATGTTCGTGTACAAAATTTTCTAATAGTTCTACGGCTTTGTCATTTCCTCCGGCAAGCGTGAATGTATTGCGGACTTCCTGAGCGGCGGTTCTGTATTTTGGATTTTCCAATAATTCAAAAACGGTTTCACGAAGAGCATCCACTCGCAGTCTTTTGTATCGGATGCTGATTCCGCAGCCTGCCTGCTCAATCAGTTTTGCAATGTGGAAATGATCATAAGCGATAGGAGTAATCAACATTGGTAAACCGTTACGGAAAGTATCGTTTACGGTATTGAAACCACCATGGCAAATTACCATATCCATTTGCTGCATCACTGCCGATTGAGGGACAAAGCTGTTTACAATGAAATTGTCCGGCCATTCTTCAAAAATTTCCGATGGAGTAGCAGCAATCACTGTAACGGGCTGATCTTTAAATGCTGCAATGATTTTTTCAAAAAAAGCTTTTCTGATGTCTACCAGCAGCGTTCCCAATGATACAAAGATTTTTGGAGTGGTGGATGCATTCAGCTTATCCCAGTCAAACGGAGCATCATTCGGACGGCCTTTTACCGGCCCTACAAATTTCATATGAGGCGGAACGGTTTCAAATCCGGCGAAAGCCTGGGAGGTAAATACCATATTCAGTTTGTGAGAATGGATGTAAATTCCTTCCTCATGAATGCCTACTTCTTTCTGAAGGTCTTTGATGAGGTTTTGCTGCCATTCCCAGATTTTAGGGGCACTTTTTTCTGTGTCTCCCATCACATCCGGTGGAACAGGTGTTGTTGTTACACAAGGAATATGATGTTTATGAGCGAAAAGAGCGCCTCCGAAAGTAATACAGTCGTTAACGATGACATCCGGCATCCAGCTTTCTGTCAGTCTGGTTAATCCTGGCATCATCATTTTAGCGAAAGGAACATAGGTTTCTTCCAGTGCCAGTTTCATTACTTCAGGTCCAGAGCATGCGGGTCCGTCATCCTGTCTTTTCAAAATACGGGCAATTTCTTCCTGATATGGGATAAGATCTTCTTCAGGATAGAAATAAGAACCTCCTTCAGGAATATGTTTGCTGTCTAAAGGGGTAATCCCGAACCATTTTACTTCATGTCCGCGGGCAATCAGACTTGCTCCCACACTTAAAGTAGGGCTCACATGTCCGAAAAACGGCGGAACAACGAATAAAAATTTAGACGGTTTTTCAGGTTTTGAAGCCTTTGATAGAGCCTGTTCCAATAAGGTAGCTGCTGTAGCTGAGCCTCCTGCTTCCACAAAAGACTGACCTACTTTCTGGGCTGCTTCACGGTAACCCGGAGTATTTAAAATCTGTTGTACCGCTTCTCTCAGGTGATTGGCTTTAAATCGGTTAAAATTAAGGCGCTCACCCGCTTCTGTACGCACCACACGTCCTGCAACATGCGACTGATCATACGCAATCGGAATCACGACCAAAGGAATACCGTTGGATAATGTTTCAGATACGGTATTATGACCGCCATGGCAAACTACGCCGTCAAGATGAGGCAGCAGATCCAGTTGCGGAACTTGTTGATACACCATAAAATTGTCCGGCCATTGCTCAAAAAGTTGTGGATCAGAAACGACTACAACGGTTAAATCTTCATCTTTGAAGGCATCAATAACCTTCTGGAAAAATGCTTTTTTATGATCGTGATCGAAGGTAGTGCCAATACTTACCAGGATCTTTTTATTGCCTTTGCTTTTTAATCTCTCCCAGTCGAATTCACATGAAACACGTCTTTCCGTAAGAACCGGACCTGTGAATTGGTATTGGGACGGCAGATCTTCCATTTCCCCAAAGAAATAACCGGAAGTCAAAACCAGGGTCAGAAGGTCTGAAGTCGCCAGAGAACGTTCTTCCTGGAAACCCAGTTCTTTCTGCAGATCGATGATCTGATTCACTTCCCATTCGTGTACTTTTGGAAGCTCATTCATAATTTTGATGGCTGCCGGAGCGGTAACGGAAGTGGCACAAGGAATTCCAAGCATTTTTGCAGCAACCGGGGCAGCAAATAACTGATGATCTCCGATAACCAAATCGGGCTGCTCTATTTTTAATAATGAAACAATACCATTATAACAATGTCTGTTCAGCGGGATAAGAACCTCTTCGTACAGAAACTTAACGCTGTCTATACCATACACTACTTTTTTGGAGATAATATCTAGATATTGTTCACTTTCTTTTTTTTCTTCGTCGGTCTGATCGTATTGGATCAGTAATAATTTTCCTCCCTCGGGAAGTTTAGCCTCTAAAGTCGGGTCAAGGCTGATCCAGGCTACCTCATGTCCTCTTTCCAGCAAAGTAGCACCGATGCTTAGAGTAGGGTTGACATGACCTGTGAGTGGTGGAACTATAAATGCAAATTTAGCCATGGTTTTGTGTTAAAATTTTAAATAAAAATTGAGCGATCGTTTCAGCAATGCGCTGAGGTTCCTGAATGGGAATATTGTGATCACCCGGGATTAATTCAAGTTCAGACTGGCTGATTTGAGATTGCAGCCACTCACCGGTAGGTCTGCAATTGGAATCAGCGCCATAAAGCAATAGAGTAGGAGCTGTCAGTTTGCTGAAGTCGGTTTCACCCAGGAAATGTTTTTCCCTGATCATATCTGCTTTAATGCTGGTCTGATTAAACAGAAATTCATACATACGGTGGTTCTTCTCCATTTGTCTTTTGCCCATTTGCACTTTGGTGGTGTCTGTAAAGTTGGCTACGTAATGCTCAAGAAACTCTTTGCTGTATTCATCAATGATGTTACGGGCTTTTTCGTCCTGAGGATCCGGAGCTTCCATCACCACAAGCTGATTCACGCGGTCAGGATATTCCAAAGCTGTTTTTAAAGCGATAAGACCTCCGAAGCTGTAGCCGACAAGGTGTACTTTTTCCAGTTGAAGATGATCTATTAAACCTATCAGATCGGAAGACATGTTATCAAGGTCGTAGCCATCCAGAAAACGCTCACTCATACCGTGGCTTTTCAGATCGTACATCACCACATGGAAATGTTTTGCCAGAATTGGGGCAATATTAAAATAATAAATGGACAGGTTACTGAACATACCGTGGATGAGTACCACGGTTTGTCCGGCTCCTTTGTTGAGTTCCTGTATATGAACTTGTCTGTTATTGACAGTGATTATTGGCATTCGTAGATATAATTGATGATCATACTAAGGTCAAGATTGATCAGCTGGTCAAGATCCATAGAGGATAACCAACCTGTAAAGTCGATCTGATCGCCAAAATGTGCCTTGATCTTTTCAGAGAAAGAGACAATTTCAATACTGTCCATTTCAAGATCTTTGGTGAATGAACTTTCAGGAGTAATATCCATCTCTTCTACAAATTCAGCACCTATCACTTCAGTAATAAAACCTTTTAATAAAGTAAAAAGTTCTTCGTGGTTCATTTTTAATGTTGCGTTTACAGTGTCCATCCGATAATATAATTTTTATGTTTAATAGTTTTGATTTCAATATTGTTGATCCACAGGTGATCGTCTTTTATTTCTTCGACTTCGAAGGCTTTAGGATTTCCTTTCAGTCCTGTTCCCAGGAACTTTCCGTAAGCTTCTTTGGCTACCCAGAAACGGGTGGTCCATTCTGCCTGATCTCGGTCTTTTAATAAGGTTAATTCTTTGTCGGTAAATACCATGTCGTAGAATCCTGAACTGCGTTCTTCCATCAGTTCCATATCAATTCCTACAGATTTTCCATATCTCGCGATCCCAACAGCTTCTTTTCCTTTATGAGCCAGAGAAATATGGATGTTATCTGTAAAATCACTGATAAGGTGAGGTTTCCCCACTTCATCGGAACGGATTTCAAACGTGATCGGGAAGCAGGCATGATTTTTTTCTTTGCGAAGAAGATTTCTTACGGCATCTTTCACCGCCACGCGGCTTACCATCCAATTTTTCTTTTTGTTAGGTAACAATTGCTGATGATGTTGTTTTTCCGTTTGGTTGAAATATCTTTTCAGGATAAAATCCCATGAAGCCACTCTGGTATAGGCTTGGTGGAAGAAGAATACATCAGGAGCAATTTCTTCCGAAAGGCGGTTGTGCAGTGGTGACATGGAAACATTCCATAAAGCGGCATCAATTTCCAGTCTTCTGTTTTGCCATCCGGTAATCGCGCACCATATTTTTCCGTCTCTTTTCAGGATAATGTCTGCGATGGCGAATTCATCATTCAATTCAGTCAGCATGCAGGTACATTCAAAAATACCTTCCTGATCATGCATATCTCCGAAGAATTCAATATCTCTGATTTTTACAGGGAATGCAATACGGTCTTTCACCAAAGTAAGCTGAAGCCAAAGCCCGAACAGCTGTCCTGCATTGTCAAGCAATGAGCCTTTACCTCCGTTTCCTTTTATCTTCCCGATGATTCCTTTATCTCCTACGGCAGAAACTTCTGTAATTCCCTGATATTGGTCTCCATGGAACATGTGCATGTCGTAGATTTCTTCAGGGGTTCTTTCGATAGGTAAAAGATTACCGATGGAAAGATTGAAGTCAGGTGTTGGAACAGGACCCGATTTTAAGACTACTTCTGCGTTGGCAAAGTTTTCAATGTCAAGATAGGCATGATTCGGTGAACGCCATTCTCCTTTTACGGTTTTTTCGAATGGTTTGGCAACATTCATCCATTGGAATACACTTACATTCATGATTTTATGAGCCAATGTTCCCGGAATTTCTGCTTCTGCAATTTCTGCAAGCTGTTCAAAGATCATCGTCATCGGGATTACCGGTTCCATATCTGCTACATGAGCCCATCCTTTAGGCTGTCTCAATAAGCTGTGGTCGATCAGGTAAGGATGACTTTCCAGCGTTACATATAAATCTTTTGTAAAATTTGTACTTCTTACGGGTTGTGGAGCAGCCTGAACTACAGGTGCAGGTCTTTGGATAGTGATTTCCGGACGGTTCTGGAATAAAGTCAATACTTCTTCCTGCATACGGATCATATCGGCAACGTTATCCTGGAATGCCTGTACCAGAGGATGTCCGCTTTTTGTGGCAATAGCTGAAGCTGTTGCGGCATATTGTTTTGGTGTGTCAAAAGACTGAGCCAACGCTTTCACCTCTTTAAAATTACGGATGATAGGTGAACCTAATTCCAGTTTAATGCCTTTTCCTGAAGCTTTTTTCGAATGATTTTGAATCTCTAAAAAGTCAAGGGCAATTGTTTTTCCTTCTACAAATAATGAAGCAACTACCCTTTGTAATTGAGCCAATGCAGAACGGGTCGGAACGCTGGAAGCGATGGTACTGAAAGCTTTTCCTTTCAAGGTATCATCAATAAATCCAATCAGTCCTCCTGTACCGACCTGAATGAAAACTCTTGCACCTTCTTCGTATAATTTGTCTGTCAGTTCACGGAAACGAACAGGTTCTACCAAATGTTCTGCACTCAGTTTTCTGATCGCTGCCTGATCTGCAGGATAAGGTTCTAAGGTAGTAGCAGACCACAATGGAATTTTCGTCTGCTGGAACTGTGCTTTTTCCATTCCCGCAAGGATCACATCCAGTTTATCAGAGATAAAAGGAGAGTGGAATCCAGACTGGAACGGCAGTACCTGATGGAAGATCTGTTTTGCTTTTAACAGAGGAACCAATTCATCCAGAGCTGCATTGCTTCCGCAAAGAATCACCTGATTAGGGCAGTTGTCATTGGAAATATATAAGTCTGAAATTTCTGAAATAAAAGGCTGTACTACATCAATTCCGGCTCCTATGGCAATGAATCTGGAATCTTTTAGTTCAAAAGTTTCAGGATTCAGTACATCAATTAAGGCTTTTACAGAATTGGCTTCCGCTAATTCTGAAGAGTAGCCGGCCAGCCATTCTCCTAAACTGTGCCCTGCATTCATATCGGGAATAATTCCCAGTTTTTTTAATGAATTATCAAGGATACTGCAGTTATTGAAAATGTTTAAGGCATCGGTTAAAAGACCTTCACCTTCTGTTTCGATAGGTGCTGATAATCCGAAATAACGGCTTACTGTTTCTACCTCACCTTTTGCCAGACCATCTAATCCTGGGAATACAAAGGCTACTTTTCCGCCATCTTTTAATAATGGAGTAGAAGTGTACCAGATATCCTGTTTGTTTTTCCACGTAATATTTTTGGAAACAATTTTAATGGCTTTTTCTATTCTTGCAGGCGTAGGATCAAATATCGCAACCCTGAAATTTCCTTCACCAATGGTTGTTTCATTATTTTGTAATGCGAAAAGCAATTCTTCGTGTGTTGGTCTTGCCAGAATTAGCACCTTATCTTTTTTCGACATATCATAGCCTTCCAGAACAACGTGTGCATTGATTCCTCCGAATCCGAAAGCATTCACCGCAGCTACTTTTGGCAGCCCTGTTTTTGACCAGTTTCTGGCGTCCTGTACCGGTTCGAATCTTGTGTTCTGCATCTCTGCAGTGGGATTCTCACAATACAAGGTTGGCGGCAAAGTATCGTGATGTAAGGCAAGACAGGTTTTAATTAATCCAGCAATTCCGGCAGCTGGCATGGCATGTCCGATATTGGACTTTACAGATCCGATACCCGCAGCCGGAACCGATTCTTCTTTTCCGAAGAACTGGGCTAAGGTCTGAAGTTCAGTTTTATCGCCAAGCGGTGTTCCTGTGCCGTGAGCTTCAAGGTAACCTACTTTATTTTTATCCAAATCTGCGTTGATCCATGCCTGTTCCAACGCTTTCAGCTGACCTTTTACAGATGGACTCATCACGCTGGTTCCGGTACCATCACTGCTTACGCCAACGCCTTTAATGACCGCATAAATCTTATCCTGATCGCGAACGGCATCTTCCAGTCTTTTTAACACAACGAAACCACAGCCTTCACCAATCAGCAACCCATCAGCATCACTACTGAACGGCTTGATCTGCTGCTGGCGGGACATGGCTCCCAGCTGGGCAAAAATACTCCAGAAGGCAGCGTTCTGTCCTGTGTGTACACCTCCTGCGATCATGATGTCGGAACGGCCTCTCTGAAGTTCCTGTACAGCATGGTCTACAGCAATTAAAGCGGATGCACAAGCGGCATCTACAGTGAATGCAGCACCTCCCAGATTGAAACGGTTGGCGACAAGTGAAGCAACAAGATTGGGAATTAATCCCATCGCAGTATCTGCTGCAAAACGACCTTTACGTTCCTGAAATGCATGCTTTACCTTTTCAATATCGGAAGAAGAAACGTGAGGCAGTAACTCTTGTAACAATGAAGAAATCTGTTCTCCGGTTCTTACAATTTCTATAGCTCGGGTCGCACCTGGACCTGTGTAGTTTCCTTTACCGATTATGATTCCCGTTTTTTCAAGGGAAATGTTTTTCTGAAATATACCTGCATCTTCCAGTGCTTTCTGTACCAGATCAAGGGTAAGCAGATGATCAGGTTCCGTTCCTTCAACGGCTAATGGCAAAATACCAAATGCGGTAGGATCGAAAGTATAATCAGGGATAAACCCTCCACGCTGACAGTAAAAACGGTCAACGGGACTTGTGGCATCACTGAAATGAACAGGATCTATCCGATCCGCCGGAGCGAGTTCGGTAGAATCAACTTTATTGATAATATTCTGCCAGAAAGTGTTGGCATCCTGTGCCCCGGGAAAGACACAGGATAAACCAATTACAGCAACATCTGTTTTTTTCATACTTTGTTTATACAGTGTTTTACCAATTATTTCCTGACATGATCAGCACCTGGCTTTCTGTTCCGTATTTAATTTCGTTAAGGAAGATTTCTTTTCCTTCATCCAACGGGATCATAGAAATACCTCTGCGCTCGTACTCAGATTCCAGAGTGGAAGAAACCATTCCGGCTCCTTTCCATGGTCCCCAGTTGATAGAGATTACTTTTCCTTTTAATCTTTTGTTTAAAGCATTCGCGTAATCATCCAGTACACTGTTGGCTGCCGCATAATCTGTCTGACCTTTGTTACCGTATACTGAAGCAATACTTGAGAATAATACTACAAACTGACAATCTGAACGAAGCTGTTCTGCCAATACACGTAGGGGGGTTACTTTGGTATCAAATACACGTCCGAAAGAGCTTGTCGTTTTTTGCTTGAATAATTTATCTTCTAAAAGACCAGCCCCGTGGATCACTCCATCCAGACGGTTGTATTTCTCATAAATACTGCTGATCAGATTGCTTAAACCTTCTTCGTCACACAGATCCAGTGATTGGTAAATGATGGTATTTCCAAGTTCTTCCATATCACGGATGGTGCGAAGAATCTGATTGTTTTTGAAAATTTTCGTTGTTTCTTTTTCAATCTCTGCCGGAGAAGCGAATTGTCCGGATCTGATCAGAAATCCTCTGATTTCCTCTTTGGTTTTCATTCCCTCAAAGTCTTTAGCCGAAAGCTCATTTCTCGGGTCTGCCGATCTTCCTACCAGAATATAGGTGCAAGGATAAGCCTGAGACATATGTTTTACCAGTTCAGCAGTGATCCCCTGTGCACCTCCCAGTACCAATACCACAGATTTCTGATCTAATTGTATATGCGCTTCATGTAAGCTTGTTGATAATGGAGAAGGAATGATGTCTATTTTATGTCTCTGATCATTTTTGTAAATGATTTCAGCTGGTTTATCATTCGTAAGGATTTCCTTTAAGGTGATTTCAGCAATCTGATCCACTTCCTGAGGCGTGCTAAGGCTGATCAGTCTGCAGGCTGTATTGTCAAATTCTCTGGCTAAACTTTTGAAAAGTCCCGGATATCCCTGATGATGGCGCAATACACTTACATCTGTGATTTCCTGAATATGTGCAGGAATATCAGAAATAAGATATACCCATTTTGCTTTATCAAAATCCAGTTTCTTGATCAGATCTACATGATCGATAATGCTTGGTTTATCTGCTGCTGAGAACAGGTCCAGCATAATTAATCCGTCAATGTTGGAAAGATCTTTTTCTGTATCTGCCACTTCTACGATAGCACCGTGTTTTTCCAGAGCTTCTTTGATTGCGGAGGTATGAGTGCTGTTATCCTGGGTAATGGCAAAACGTTTTCCCTGCAATACTTCTGTGTTTTGCACTAAAGAAGGATCAGTAGGCGTGATGTCAAAACGAAGACGTGAAAGTACATTTTGAGCTGGTTCTGCTGTATTTTCTGTTTTCACTTCCTGAGTTGCTTCGTTGGTTTCCCCATTCATTTCACTGATCCAGCTTGCCAGACCGCGAAGTGTTTTAATAGCTGCCAGTTTTTCCATTAAATCATCTGCCTGTTCCAGGTTTTGACCGAAACCGATTTTGGTTTTAAGATCACCAATAATTTCCATACGTTTAATGGAGTCTATACTCAAATCTGCTTCCAGATCAAGATCCAGACCCAGCATTTCTTTTGGATATCCTGTTTTTTCGCTCACGATATTCAAAATAGCATTTTGAAGGTCTTCCAAAGAAAATGCCGGCTGAGCCTGTGGTTTTGAAGCTGTTGATTCGGCCGCAGATCCATTTTTTTCTGTGGCAGCAGTTGTTTCAGCACCTGAGAATTCAGTAAGCCATGAAACTAATCCGCTTAATGTTTTTATACCTGCCAGCTGCTCCATAATGGTGTCTTCGCTAGTGTTTCCGTTGCCCAGAGTTCCCAGTTCATTACGAAGTGCTCCGATAATTTCAACTCTTTTAATAGAATCTATACTTAAATCCGCTTCCAGATCCATTTCCATACCCAGCATTTCCTGAGGATATCCTGTTTTGTCACTTACCACCTGCAGTAATAAGGATTTGATATCTTTTGAAGGAGCCTGTTTCACGGCTGCAACGGCTACTGGTCTTTCCTGCTGAACAGGCTGAACCGGAATAGCAGAAACTGGCTGTTGAGCCGGAACCTGCATCGGTGAATGATATACAGGAGCAGGAAAAGCCTGAGGGTTCTGTCCCATAAAGGAAAGCATCACATCCCGTTGTGCCTGTATCATTAATTTCATACTGTTTAAATATTCCTGCAGCATACGTTCAGCGGTAGATTGTGCTTCAGCTGCCGGTGCCTGATGATTCGTAGTAAAATTGTTCATGGGAATAGGGTTTATGAGTGGTAATGCACCATTAGATGGCAGATTACCATGAGTTGGATGGGCAGTCTGCCCGTTAACACGCCAGATGGCTGGACTTTTCTTATAAAGCTCAGGTTGGTTTAGATCAATAACCTTCACGTTTCGGCCATCAAAAAGTTTTTCAATATTAAAGCTTCGGCCGGTTCCTAAATATTGTGCCAGCATACAAAGCAGGTGACTGAATTTATTGTGGCTGTTGTCTTCAACATATAAGGTCAGCTGATCTTTTTCCAGACAGGACTTGGTTAATCCGGTAAGAACTTTTCCTGGTCCTACTTCAATGAAGATTCTTGCTCCGTCATTGTACATGGCCTGCAGCTGTTCTACAAATCTTACAGGCTGTACCAGGTGATCAGTAAGTCTTTCTTTTATTTCTGCCGGATCTGCCGGATATACTTCTGCTGTGGTATTGGACCACACTGGAATCTGCATTTCCCCAAAAGGAATATCTTTCAATACCTCAGCATATAATTCCTTGGATTTTGCTAACAACGGACTGTGGAATGCACAGGCGACTTCCAGTTTTTTAGCAGAAATCCCTTCCTGTTTAAGTGTCTCAAGCAGTTTATTGATCGCATCCGTATTTCCGGCGATCACACATTGTGTTGGCGCATTGAAGTTGACAGGATAACATCCTTCTATTTTCACAATAATCGGTTGCAAACGTTCCGCTGTAGCGCTTGCTGCCAGCATTGAACCCGGATCTCCTCCTTCCACAGAATTTAAAATAGACTGAGCTCTCTGAACACTTAAATCTACCAGTTTATTTTCATCAAATACTCCTGCAAAGCATAAAGCCGGAATTTCACCGTAGCTGTGGCCTGCCAGCATATCTGGAATAATACCCAATGATTCTAAGAATTGAGCCAATGCAAGGTCTACAATTCCTAAAAGTGGTTGTGCCAAACGGGTATCTTTAATGGTTTCTTTCTGTTGTTTTAAGTCAGCCTCATTAAACGTTTTGGATGGGAAAACCACTTTTTCAAGCTCAGGATAATGATCAATAATCTTACGCATGGCCGGGAAAACGACAAATAAGTCACGGGCCATATTGATTCTCTGGCTGCCTTGTCCGGGGAATGTGAACGCTACTTTACCTTCTTTTTTATTCACGGTAAATGTATCTTTAGTCTCAATCCCTAGCAATACCAGCTCAACCTTCATCATCAGATCTTCAACCGTATCAGCCACAATGCTGAACTGGATAGGCTTTTCTGAACTGATGCTTAAGCTGTAGGCAATATCCTGTAACGGAATACCATCATTAATTTCTAATAAAGTTTTAATCTGACCGGACTGTTCTTTCGCTTCTTCATACGTATCTCCACGGAAAACAAACAGTTCTGAAGGCCATGACTGCATGGCAATTGAATCATCCTGCTTTGGATGGTTTGCAATAACGGTATGGAAGTTTGTTCCTCCAAATCCGAAAGCACTGATTCCTGCATAACGGTTTTTCTCTGCCCATAATCCACTTTCTGCATGGAATGCAAACGGACTGGTTTCTGCATTGTAATACGCGTTAGGCTGCTGAAGGTGAAGGGTAGGTGGCTTTACACCGTGATATACTGCAAGAGAAGCTTTGATTAATCCTGCTAATCCTGCTGCACATTTTGTATGACCAATCTGTGTTTTTACAGATCCTAAATGAGTCTGCCCGGGTAATGCCCCTGAACGGCTGAATAAATTAGTCAGTGCACTTAATTCGGTTTTATCACCTACCACCGTTCCTGTACCGTGAGCTTCCACTAATCCAACAGATGCAGGACTTATACCTGCCTGGGTGTAAGCACGTTCTAATGCTCTTACCTGACCTATCTGTCTTGGAGCAGTCAAGCCCAATGCTTTTCCGTCACTGGATCCTCCAACTCCTTTAATCACTGAATAAATACGATCTCCATCACGTACGGCATCCTCATATCTTTTTAAAACAAGGATAGCAATACCTTCTCCAAGAGCAATACCGTCTGCATCGCTGTCAAATGTAGCACATCTTCCTTTTCTGGATAGGGCATGCGTGCTGGAGAACATCAGATAATCGTTAATTCCATTGTGTAAGTCTGCACCTCCGGCAAGAACCATATCAGATTTTCCTAATACAAGTTCCTGACATGCCAGATCAATGGCTGCCAAAGAAGAAGCACATGCTGCATCTACCGTAAAGTTTCTTCCACCAAGGTCTAATCTGTTCGTAATCCTACCTGCGATTACATTTGCCAGAATACCCGGGAAAGAATCTTCAGTAGTATGTGGGAAGGCTTCTTTTACTTCTTCATGAAGTTCTCCGAAAACCTGCTTATAATATCCTCTGAAACTATAGCTGTTGGCAAGATCATTTCCTCCTTCAGCGCCTATAATGACAGAAATGTTTTCTCTGTTGATGTGTTTTTCACCATATCCTGCATCTTCCATGGCACGCTTGGCAACCAATAAAGTTAACAGTTGAGTAGGTTCAATAGCGGCAAGAGATTGTGGCGGAATACCGAATGCCAATGGATCAAAATCGATTTTAGGAATAAATCCTCCCCATTTGGAGTGGGATACATCCGGTCCGTCAGAATCCGGATGGTAGTATAATTCCTTATTCCATCTTTCGTCGGGTACTTCAGTGACACTGTCTTTTCCAAGAATGATGTTTCTCCAGTACTCATCAAGGTTTTTAGCTCCCGGGAAAATACATTCCATTCCGACGATGGCGATGTCCAGCGGTTTTTCCGTAGAAACGGGTTCTTCCGGTAATGCCGCCTTCTGAATATGTTCGTAATTGTCTACAACGCTTTGATGAAGTGCTGCCAATGAGATCACACGATTTTGCATGGTGGCTACCTGTCCGATCATATACATTCCTAAGTCCAGCTGATCCTCTTTAGGAATATTGACAAGCTTATCGCCCTGTCGTTCTATGCCTTTCGCAGCAATACGTAAACGGCCTACATTTAATTTTTCAAGCTGTTCCCAGACTTGTTTTTTATCCATTCCGGCAGCAAGAAGTTTTGCTTTTTCGGTGTTGAAATGGTGGGCAAATGCTGTATTTAAACAACGGGTTTCGTGTCCTGGAGCTGTTTCCAGCAAGACCGTATCTTTCGCCTGCATAGCCTGGGACTGAAATTCTTCCTGAATGGCTCCTGTCTGTACAGCTTCATGAGTATACAGATAGGCTGTACCCATCAATACCCCGATTTTTACTCCTCTTGCAGCTAAAGGGGCTGTCATGATGGAAACAAATGCTGTTGAAAAGGCGTTATGAATTCCCCCTGCAAAAAATACACTGATGTTTTCAGGATGCTCTTCTTTTAAAATACGTTCAATTTGTTTTTCCCAAAGAACCGTACTGGACAGCGGACCTACGTGGCCTCCGCATTCACGTCCTTCAAAAATAAAGTTTTTAGCTCCTTCTTTAAGGAAAATATCCAGAAGAGCAGGGGAAGGAACATGTAAGAATGATTTTATTCCCGCTTTCTCAAATACTTTGGCCTGTGCGGGTCTTCCCCCTGCAATTAAAACTACCGGAGGTTTTGCTTCCAGTATATAAGAGGTTTGCTCATCTCTTAATTCCTGAGGGGCAAATCCTAAAATTCCTACTCCCCATGTTTTTTCTCCGGCCAGCTTTTTGGTGTCCATTACCAGAGACTTTGCAGCTTCTCCTTTTAATAAGGATAAAGCAACAAAAGGTAAAGCTCCGGCATCTGCTACTGCGTTGGCAAATGAAGGAACGTCACTCACACGGGTCATCGGACCCTGAGCAATAGGGTATTGCAGTCCCAGTTCCTGAGCTAAAGAGTTTCCTTTATCAATTACTTTGAGTGCTTTTGCCTGCTTCAGATGTCCATACATGGCTTCTTTGAAACCGAAAATAAGTTTTTTCAGTGTTTTGAAATCTTCATACAGATCTGTGGCCAGCGAAATGTCCTGTCCCATTGGAATGTAACAAGTGCTGAGATCCAGGCCTGTAAAATATTGTTTCAGATCTCCGGCAGTTGCATTCTCGGGTAAGGAAGGTGAGTTGGGTCTCACCAATACGCGATGGTTGGCAATCACCTTAGTTTCTGTACCATTCAGTTTTGAGCATATTTCTTTCAGATCCTGAGGAACTGCACTTTCGGGGAACAACGCTAGCTGGCTGTCCAGTACAATTCCTGTTGCTCCCAAAGCTTTTGTTGCCGCTGCGGTATGGAGACCTATTCCTCCCTGTACCCACACCGGAATGCTCTGGATTTCTTTGATCACACGCTGGAATAATACAAACGTGGATTCATAGCCTACCCATCCGCCTGCTTCATTTCCTTTGATAATGATTCCTTCTGCTCCCGCCTGTTCAGCCTGTCTTGCTTCTTCCAGACTCGTTACCTGATAAACTGCAGGCAGCGCAGAGGGCTTAGACATTCCGAATGGAAGGATCGCAAATCTTACCTTTTCAGGAATTTGAAGAGAGACGAAGTTGTCTGCAGAAAAATAAATACCATAAGATGGTACGTCTATCTGATCAAGTTGATGTAACGCTTCCTGTGCAGCCGTTATCTCATTTCCTAAACTTAAAACGGGGAATGCACCCGCCTGGTGTAATCTGGATATAAGAGTAACGTCCGGCTTTTCAAAAGGCGTCAGTCCAATAATGGTTAAGTTTTTCATGGCGTGATAATTATTGAATGATAGCAGAGATTCATAACAACATGCTTTGCCTTTCGGTAATAAGGCAATTGCTTATCATTATGATATAATAAAATTGGTTTTTGTTAGATCGTTAACGAATTGAATCGTTTTATGGTAATTATTTAATGATCTATTGGTTTGGAATAGATTGCATAGTATAAGGTTAGTGTCCGGTTGTTCAAAGGGCATCAGCCTGATTGTGGTCAAGTTTTTCATAGCATTTACGGTATTGGGATAGTTAATGTTATTTCATAACAAAACATCAATATCACTGGGATATACAATGATATTTTGTTACGATGAAATAAAAATAATAAAATTGTATTATATATTTAATCATAAATGCAATTTGATAACTATTTTTTAATATAAAAAGTATAATTATTCAAATGCTATTAAAGTATATTTATTGTTTTATTATTCTTAGAAACGTGATGATACAATCTTAGTAATTTTAACTATAACTATTTATAGTTAAAAAAATGTTAAGCAAATATAGGAATAAAAAATAAAATATTTCAAAAACAAGAGATTTGTTTTGAGTAATATTACAAAAAGATAATATACAGTGATAAGAGTCCGAAAGTGTAAGAATCTCCTTTGTCAATCTGATAAATGGACAGTGCAAATTTATATAAAATTAATCAATATATTGTGATTTAATTTAAATTATTTATGAATTTTTCCTATCCTTTTGATAAAGAAATAGATAGGATATTTTAAGAATAATTAATATATGTTTCCGAAATTCATAAAAAAAACAGTAAGTGTCTGATATGCTTACTGTTTCTTATGTGTCGATTGTTGTTGTTTTTGTTAATAAGCCATTGGCATGCTTTGTGGGATCATTGAAGTAAAATTCCTTTCAGTGAGCAGGATTGCTGGTGAGTTGTTGTTGGTTTAAAAAACTAAAAGATACTTAATCCATACTGTTTGGCCAGATCTAAAATCATATGATAGCCGGCCAGAGAATTTCCATGCTGGTCTAAAGCAGGACTGAAAACTCCGATTCCTATTTTTCCCGGAACACTTACGGTAATTCCGCCTCCTACACCGGATTTGCTTGGCAGTCCTACCATTCTGGAATATTCACCGCTGAACTCATACATTCCGGCAGTCAGCATTTGTGATTCTATCAGTTTGGCCATATCGGAATTTTTAAAAGTGGTATCTCCGTCGAATCTTACACATTGGTTGGCAAAAAAGTAACCTATTTTGGCAAGGTCCTCAGCGGTAAGTTCAATGGAACACTGCTTGAAATAGTTGTCCAGCTGGTCTTCATTTCCCGAAATCAGTCCGCTGTTTTTCATAATATAAAACATTCCACGGTTGCGGTGTCCTGTTGATTTTTCAGATTCGTAAACTGATTTGTTGTAATCTATGGATGGGTTTTTGGTGATGTACCTTACCATATCCAGTATCTTCAGGAATGGTTTTTCTCCGTCACCGGAAATTAATGAAGTAGTAAGAATTGCCCCTGCATTCATCATAGGATTAAGCGGCTTTCCTGTAGTTTCAAGGTTGGAAAAATGGTTGAAAGGTTTGTCGGAACCGAAATATCCCATTTTATCAAAGATATTGGTTTCTCCTTTTTCATTGACAGCCACCATTAATGATATGATTTTGGAAATGCTCTGCATGGTGAATTTTTTATTGACATCTCCGGCATTGAATACTTTCCCGTTTTTGTCTACCACTGAAAAGGCTATTGCTTTAGCGTCCATTTTTCCCAGTTCAGGAATGTAATCGGCTACTTTTCCCTGGCTGTAATAAGCTCTGTTCTTCTCCAGGATGCTGTTTAGGGTTTTGTCCGAAATGGTTGAGATATCTGCGGTTTTCTGAGCATAAACAATTGTGTTTAAGGAAATAAAAGCTGCTGTACAGATTCCTTTGGCAGAAAATAAAAAGCTGTTGTTTTTCATAGGGAAGGTGTATTCAAATATAATGTTGATGATAAGCCTTGAAAAACAAAGATAAAGTATTTTAATCTTGTCGGCAATTCTCTTTATCGTAGTTACGAATATCGGTGCAGGTGGGCATAGGTGATGCTTATAGAAGAAGATTAAATTGCCGGATTACATGAGAAATTTTTTAAGAAAAGAAATGGATAAAATTTTGTTGTTTTACCTGTTTTGCATATGTGATTAATTTTAATTTAAATTATTATTTTGAAGTAAAAAATTAATTTTATTTACTTTTTTGTTGTTTGTTTTGGATTTTAATACGCTAAAATGAATGATTTTATTCTGTTAAAATGGGATTGGAGCGCTTAAATAGACCGGAGTACAGGGATTTTTTTTCATAACTAATATGTTGGTGAAATAGCATATAATCACGAATTTGTTTATATTGTTGAAATTAAGTTGTGAAATAATGTTATTTTTTCACGATTAAATGATTTTTGTATTATTATTTTTATTAATTTGACAAAAAATTAATAACACTTTTTTAATAACTATGAAAAACAACACCTACTTTGGCAGGCAGCACGTCTTCAGATGGCTCCTGCTATGTTGGCTTCTGGTACCGTGGGTACTGCAAGCACAAGCTCAAATTACATGGACCGAAGAGGTCGGATGCCAGGAATTCCGCGGCGAAAAAGAAGGTCAGATCCCTGACAACGGTATCGCCAGTTCCTACATCAATTCTGCGCAGTGCCTCCGCGTCTGCGAGAAGTCAATAGACCCTGTCAAATATCTGGTTCAGGGATCCAACGTTTCTAATGTACAATGGTCAGTTTCGGGAGGAACTGCCACAATTTCCGGAACCGGAAATACCTTGGCGTATGTTACGTGGGGTGCCGCCGGTAATGGATCTTTACAGGCTGTTATCACATACAATGACGGAACTGTGGAAACACAGACCATCTGTATTGAAAAAATCAACAGGCCTATTGCTAAGTTTGAATTGCTTAATCTGGATTACACGGTATGTAATAATACAACGGTGTATTTTGATAACCTTTCCGAGCAAAACGGAGGGTCAGATATTGTCAATTATTTCTGGCAGTTCGGAGATGGAACTACTTCCACTTCCACAGCTTTTGAACCGTCTCATATCTACACTAATCCCGGTAATTATACCATTCAGCTTACCGTAACCAATAAGTGCGGATGCCAGAGCAGGTACAGAAAGGAAATCAAGGTAGTAAAATCTTATCCTGTACAGATCAATTGTGCTTCTGTAGTATGTGAAGGAAGTACTGAGAAATATAATGCTCAGGATGGATGTAACAAAGGACAATGGAAAGTTATTGGTGGAAACATTATAAACAATAACGGTAACGAAATTGAAGTAGTTTGGGATCAGGTGGATCCTCTGGACGGTTTCGGATATGTCATGTATATGTCTGAATGTGCCTGCCCGGAATGGACTACAGTTAAAATCCCAGTGATTTTAAAGAATGCAAAAGTTAAAGGACAGGATAAAGTATGCGCTGGAAAGCAATATACCTATTCTATTCCTCAATGGCCTACGACAAAAGTTAACTGGAATGTATCCGGGCCTGGAACAGGGCTGCTGGTCAATACCCAGCAGAGAAATGAAATTGTTTTCTCGGCTACACAGCCCGGAACATATCACCTTGAGGCCACCTACTACAATACTTTATTAGCTTGTGAAGGAAATGCTTCTATTGATATCACTGTTGAACAGCCTGTAACAATAAGCGGCGGTACGGATGAGATCTGTGCGGGAACAAGCCAGACATTTACAGCTACCCCTAATGTACCTGTTATCTGGAAAGTAACTACCGGAGGCTCTACTGTGACTTCGGGAGTAGTATCCGGGCCATTCAGCTATACTTTTAACACCGCGGGAACCTATACTATCGTTGCTGTGAAGCAAGGAGGAGATTGTGAAAGCAACCCAAGAATTATTAAGGTATTACCAATTCCGCAGCCGCCTACAGGAACTATTTCAGGTGAGACAAAAGTATGTCCTGGAAAACCTTATGTGTATACCATCAGTTCAGTAGATCCGGGAATGGTACCTGTTTGGAGTGTTACTAACGGAACCATCCAGGGCAGTAATGCAGGATCTTCTGTAACGGTTATCTTTAATACGGGTGCTTCATCCTATTCAGTATCTGCACAGAATAAATCGATGAGTAATGCAGGATGTCTTTCTGCTCCGATTTCGTTCAGTGTAGCGCCGTTAGATCTTAATACCATTACGGTTAATCCTAATCCGGGCGGACCTTTCTGTCCGAGCAGCACACAGACATTTACTGCAAATCTGAACGGTATTGTTCCTGATTTTATGGAATGGACATTCGGAAGTCCTAACTTCGGAAGTGTTGTAGGGGGACAGGGCACCAGTAACATTACTGTCAACTTCAACGAAATCTCTACAACAAGCAGCACTATGCTGAACCTGAGAGTTGTAAAATGTGGAGTTACAAAAATCATCAGTGTTCCGGTATCTTTATTACCGCTTCCTGTGGTAAGCTTCACAAATGTTGGAGGAATCTGTTTAGGTTCCAACCTTACATTCTCTGTTAATCAGGGATCAATCACTTCAGCAACTGGTGTAACTTTCACTTTTGCAAACGGAAATACCTATAATACCACTTATAATCCATCAGGAAATTACAGCTTCCCGAATAACGGATATATTCAAAACGGATCAGGAAGTAACGTTTCTCAAACGGTTACAGTAACTTATACAGGAACTAACGGATGTAACTATAAGCCTACTGCAAGCGCAAACTTTACAATCTATCCTGAAACTATTATTACAGTTTCTCCGGTATATAATATTCTGGTATGTGATCCTACAACAATGACACCGTATACGCTTACGGCAAATAGTTCTACAGGACTTACCAATATTATTTCCTGGCAGTGGTTCCAAAACAATTCACCTATATCAGGTGCTACAACCAACTCATACACCATAGGCGGTGCAGGTGCTTTTGGAACTTATAGAGTACAGGCTGTAGATATTAATGGTTGTGTGGTTTCTTCACAGAATATTAATGTGAGCCAGCTTTGCCCAAGCAGCGGAACTTGTAATACAGATCCTCAGATCAACTTTACAGCTGCGTGGTCAGGTTGTAATACAATTTCAGCATCAGGGTTAACGTATAACGGAACTCCTGATCAGATAGAATGGTCATCAGACAACGTACTTACTTTAACTTCTCCTCAGGGACAGCCTACAGCAACGTATCAGACTACACTTGCGGGAGCACATATTGTTTTTGTACGTTTAAGATATGGTTCATGCTGGTACAGCAAGGCAGTAGAAGTAAGAAAGAACTACGAGCCTAAATTCAGTGTTAGCACGGTGTGCAGCGGAGGCGGATATAACGTGACTCTGTTTAACAGTTCTACTATATTTGAGATTAACCAGTCATCTATTACATATACATTCACCAGCCCGGGTCAGCCAACTCAGACAGGACAGACGGCTACTTATAACAACCTTGCGCCAGGTACTTATACCTTCACCATGACAATGTCTGCGCCAGGGAAACCAGCGTGTACCACTACACAGACGATTACATTAGCTCCGGTTCCTAGTACCAGCTTCCTGGTTCCGGCATGGCTATGTGTACGGGAACCTATTACATTCACTGCACCGGGATACAACTCGGCTAATACCTACACATGGCTTTTTGATGGTACGGCGTATGTAGCTTCGGGAGCAACTGCTACGGTTACCTATAATACAAGTGGTGCCAAGACAATACAGCTAAAAGTAACTACTCCTACCGGATGTGTATATACTTCACCAATTGCAAACATTAGCTTGAATGAAGCTTCCATTGATGGTAATATTTCACCTGTTAACGTACTTGCCTGTGCAGGATCTGTTCCTACACTTGTATTTAATGGTTCGGTAGGAACTGCCAGCCAGTATATCTGGATGAATGGTTCACAGCCGGTGCCTGGAGCTCCAAATTCAATGACATTCACACCTACTCAGTCGGGAACTTACTGGCCGGTATTGGTATCACCTGATGGTTGTAAAACAAGCATCATGAGTACTAAACCTGCAACAGTAACGGTTAAAAATGCTCCATATGTAAATATTTCCGGTAAAGCTACTATCTGTGCAGGATCTTCTACCATACTGACTGGTCTTGTAACAGATAATACATTAGAATACCAATGGAAGAAAGCAGGTTCAGTAGTTATACCATGGACTTCTGCTCCTTATCCGATCACTCTTAATACAGGATCATTAGCTGCAGGTACCTATGTTTATACTCTTGAGGTAAGAACTCCGGGTACATCAGGATGTGTAAGCTCTAAAAACTTTACCCTTACGGTAAGTAATCCGCCATCATCTATTACGGCAACGTATAGTTTGGTGAGCTGCCAGCCTTATAAAATTCAGTTAACTGCATCAGGACCATCTACAGGAAATTATAACTGGAGTAATGGAATGTCTGGTCAGACAATTACAGTCAATGAAGGTGGTGTATTCCAGGTTACTTATACTGCGCCAAGTGGTTGTAAAGTATCCAGCTCTGTGGAAGTGCCATTAAGCCTTGAAAGCCTGATGTGGGTATTCCCTACAGGATGCTATGATGAATGTCTTAGAGAGAAGAATTACATTATAGGACCAAAAGGGGTATTTGATCATCATGACTGGATGTTGTTCGGAAACAGTATTCAAACCGGGAACAATAACTTTATCTTCCCGTTATATATCGGCTCTCCTGGTACATACCAATTACAGGTAAATCACTTAGGATGCCAGTATACATCAGGAACCATGAATTATTATCCAGGTAAAGATTGTGGATACGAAACAGATTGTAAGATTGAAGGAGATATTAAACCAATGAAGTGGGTAGGAGACCATTACTCTGTTTCTGGTATTATTCACAATGCCGGAGGACAGCCGATAAGTCTTAATGTTTCAAGTGTTAACGGATACGGAACTTATATTCCGTCTATTATTACCATTCCTGCAGGAGGGGTGTATGATTTGAATGCTAATCCATTAGCTTTCTATCCAAATCCAAACTTCCAGGGTACAGATGAGGTTTTATTCTATAATGAGACATGTAAGTTTAGTACCAAAGCGGTAGATCCGGAATGGATAGGCATGAGAAGTGCATCAAGAAGTGTTACCGCTGCTGCAGTTTCTTCTCTGAAAATGATACCAAATCCTGCGAAGGAAAAAGTGAAAATCTCATACAATACAGGTAACGAAAAGTTATTGGCAAAACAGATTACAGTTTTTGATGCCATGGGCAATGTCAAATTCCGTAAAGAAGTGAAAGCGGCTTCCGGAGAGGTAGACGTGGAAGTTTCCAGCTGGCTGCAAGGCGTTTATATCGTTATTGTACAAACGGGAGACACATCATTACAAGGGAAACTAATTAAAAATTAGTGACTTATAAATCAGTGTTCTCTTCGGAGAGCACTGTTTTTTATAGTATGTGATAATTAAATGAATTTATATGATACAACTAAAAAACAAGCTTTGGGGATTACTATTGATGTTGCCGGTATTATCTTTCGGTCAGACTTACCAGTGGCAATGGGCAAAACAGGCCGGCGGCCAATCCGGTTCTGCCGATCCGGGGTTTAATTACCAATTTGATGAATCTATACGGGATATTGTTGTAGATAACAATAACAACACCTATTATCTCGCAAGTGTATGGAATGGAGGCCAGAATCTGAATGGGGTAGCTGTACCTAATTATGGACTACGTGATCTTATTTTGTTTGCTACGGATTGTCAGGGTAATGCACTGTGGTCTACCGTTATTGGCGGATCAGAAGATGGTGAAAATGCCTGGCATATCGAGGTGGATAATAATGGTGGTTTATATGTAATGGCTACTCTTTATAATAATTCTTACAGCGGCGATCCTACCGCTCTTCCTATGCATTTTGATGCTACTCACACCATGCCTTTGTATACCTATTATGATCAGACAGTAGAACCGGCGCATAAAGCGGCATATCTGCTTAAATATAAAACTTCTGACGGAACATTGGATTGGAGTAAAGCTTTGCAGGGAGATGTGAGTTATCTCAGCAGACGCTGTGATGTTCAGATGATGTATATGGATTCATCCAAAAATATTCATGCTGTTATGGGTTTCAGAGCAGGAAATCATTTAAATGGTTTAATTACCGTGCCTTCAACCTTCACTACCTCCTTTCAGTACTATCTGGTTAAATTCAACTATGATAATGGGAGTATGACACCTGCAACGCCACTATTGCTTCCTATAAGCGGAGGATTAACTGCAGGAGGAACTGATGGTAAAGTAAATCTGCTGTACGATGAAAGCTTAAACAGATATTATCTGGCAGGAAAAAGAATGGTAGGAAACTACAGCAGTACTATGGAAAGTCTTTCGTACAATAATATTCCTTTTACAAAAAATGCCTATATACTTGCGTTTAACGGAAGTACCGGAGCTGAATTATGGAGAAAAGAATTTGACAATAGCTTACCGGCATTTATGGATGATGAAATTCATTCCGTAATCAAAGGTTCAGGTTCTTCGGATATTTATATTTCCGGACGTTATTTTTCAGGAACAGTTCCTACCACTTTCGGAAACTATTCTTTCCCAGTACAAAATTATCAGGGACAGACTCCTTTTGTGATGAAGCTGAATGCTGATGGAGCTGTACAATGGGCAAAAGTTCCGGATGGGCTTACAAGCTTTTCTGCGTACCGTTTCATGAAAGGAAAACTGGCACTGAACGGAAATGAACTTGCCTTCGCCAAAGGAAGCTGGAATGAGATTTGGGGAAACTTTTCAATGACACGTCCTAATTCAGATTTATCAGATCCTTTGCTGGTACGTTTCAATAAAGATACGGGTGCAGTAATTGGAACCGGAGAAATTCATAGTAATTTTCAGGTTCAGGATGAATTTACAGCCATTGCTGTAGATAAAGATGGAAATTATGTACTAGGCGGTCTTTTTCATGACCAGCTCTTTACAGATTCCAATGATAATGTCAATACCATGACGGTAAATGTGACGGGAGGAAAATCCCAGTCTTTCATTACAAAATATTCTAAGTCAGCATGCAGCCAGATGTCGGTAGAGGAAACAGCCGTACAGGCAGGAATTCAATTATTCCCGAATCCGGTTCAGGATGTGCTTACCGTCAGGAGCAAAGAGCCTTTGGTTTCTTATGAAATCTTTGGAACTACGGGACAACTGGTAAAACAGGGAACTTTGACTATGATGCAGGAACAGATC
The DNA here is from genome assembly GCF_003182335.1 of Chryseobacterium sp. AG844. Lineage (NCBI taxonomy): Bacteria > Pseudomonadati > Bacteroidota > Flavobacteriia > Flavobacteriales > Weeksellaceae > Chryseobacterium > Chryseobacterium sp. AG844. The sequence continues at coordinate 41,292 of NZ_QGTV01000015.1, forward strand.
GTATTATCTTCTCTTCAGACAGGGGTATATTATATTAAACTTAAAACAAAATCTTCAACAGTAACAGAAAAGATACTGAAGAAGTAAAAAAACAAAACTGAAAATTAATAACCTTATATATAAACAGCATTCTTTAAAAAGGATGCTGTTTTTTTAGCCTTCATCTTATACAATTGAGAACCTATTCCGTATTTTTGTGCAGAATTAAGCAGCTAAACTGTTTATTCCAACCTATGAGCACTGCATTTTCCGGCCATGATCAAATTGAGGTGGTTTCTTCTTTTTCTGAACTTGTCAATACCCGTTTTCAAGGTGTTATGAATGCCATTTGCTGGCATAGGAATTTAGTGGGTGACTTTAAAGAAATCGTCACAAAGCTTCAGCTGAAAGATGATATTACAGAAGTTTCCGGCGAAGATCTTTTAGCATTGGAATTGTCAGAAGAGGGGAGTATGGCGAGAGAAATTATTTTAAATGACCTGCGGTTATTGACAGATTTTGGAGCTTCTCCGGTTCTTAATTTGCTTAAAAATTATGAGCGGGACGAAGAGCTCGGTTTTATTTCAACGGATGTATACTCGTATCATGTAGACCGTTCGCCTGTTGCAACAGATACTTTTCTATGCACTTATCACGGAACAGCGAGTGATATCATCGCTAATGATCAGGTGGAACAGAAAATTGTAATTCCTGAAGTCCGGGAACAGCTCAAAAAATTACATGATGGCACTGAAGAGGAATTTGAAGACTTCCTGAAAGAGTATTTCTTTGATCTTCATTATCAGCCGAAGCCCGGTGCAGAGCCTGTTAACTTAGGAATTGGCCATCTTTGGCGTATTGCGGTAGATCATCCTGATCAGGAAGCTTTGCCTTGTGTTCACAGGGCACCTGTGGAAAATGATGGTGAATACAGGCTTCTCCTGATTTGTTAATTCAATTTGCATCGAAATCAATGAGGTTATGAAAAATCCAACATCTTCAGGATATTGGATTTTCATAATTGATAGACTGAGTTACATATCAGTTATTTATTTTCAGAAGATCAGCTTTACCATTTTATTTTTATTTTGGGCACTACCTTTTTTATTTCTTTAGCTACATTAGTTCCCGCTTTTCCCAGTTCGTTGCTTATGTTTCTAACCACTTTCACCGCTTCATGATTTTTTCCGGGGCCGTATTGTAAATCATGAACGGTCGTATTCCATGTTTTGACGATATCGTTATTAGGACCAAACTGACCTTTTAAAGCGTCTCCAATCTGGTTTAATCCTTTAACAATCGTATTATTTTTTCCGAAACATCCATTGTCACCACCAACTCCGTTTGTTAGACATTTATTTAATTCACGATAGGTTAACTGACCGCCCGCACATCCTGCAAATGCATACGGCTGGCCTCCGGTGCTTACCGCACATTCCACAGCTATTTGAGCTTCTGTATTCAGATTAAGCTTACTTGCACCATAACAAACCGCAGTTCCCATGAAAGATATTTCTCCACTGTTGGCCTGATCTTTAAAGCAGGAAACTAATTGCTTGAGTTCAGGATCATTGACTTTATCAGCAAAACAAAGGGGATACATTTCATAATTGCCGCCATATTCTTTATAGCACTTCAACATATCCCGGGTAATTTGTTTTTCTTTTGAACCGCCTAAAATACTGAGCATACAAAGACTCTGTTCTTCCATGGTAGCTGAGTTTTTGGCACATTTATAAATTTCAAGTTCTTTCTGTCCTGCCATATTCGTTACCATACAGTCCCCGAATTTCAACTGGTTTAAGGATCCGTCAAAATTCAAAGAATTTTTATAACAGTCCACGGCATTCTGCTCACTGGTCATCATGACATCCCCATAAGGTTTTTGCTCGTCAATAATCTGGGTGGGTAACGGTCTTAATCCGTCAGCGGTTTCAATTCCTATCTGATGATCATACGTAGGCTTTGGCAGATACATAACGGGCGGAGGAGGAACAGGAATATTGGAATAACCCACGATTCGGTATCCATATCTGTAATCCAGCTCTATAATATTTTTATTAAAATCCAGAAAAAAGGCCTTTTGATAAGGAACGGCAGACGGTAAGCGCAGATAATTAATTCCGGTCTGATCATATACGGCCTGGCCGGCATTTCCCGGATTGCCATCCTGAACAATCACCCCTGTATTATACATCGTAAAAGACTGACCGTAAGTAGTCAAAAACATCTGTCCGATAGGATAAACCTGAGCAAACAGCAAGGAACAGAAGCTCATCAGTGAAATCAGCACACTTAAAATGGATAGTTTTTTAATAATTGCGTCCATGATACTTATTTTTGATAAAGGTACCCCTGCAGACCAATACCAAAAAATTACCCTTTTTCGCTATTTTTTGTTGAAGAGGCTTTATAATGAAAAAACAGCCTTGGAAAGGGCTGTTTTATATTTTTTGGGGTGAAATTTTGAAAGGATTGAATTTACTTACCGATACAGAAAGTAAACTACTGCTTGTTTATGCGGATCTACAGCAAGTAGTATCACGATTAGTAACCATCATATGTTAGTTCTCCTGTTGATTCTCCGTAGTTTGTATTAACTCATTTTAAAAGGATTCTACAATGATTTTTTTTGGTACTCTGATATTGATTTTAGTTTTAAAATTAGAGAACATCGGTTTTTAGATTTTGTACTTTGTGTTTCTCTTCAAAGTAAATGATATTTTAGAAAGTAGAATGACTGTTTTTCAATAAAAAACTACATACTTCTGTTGTTTTTGTAAAGAATTCGCACGGACTGACGGAAATTTAAAAAATTAAGACGACCTCGTAATAGAGGAAGAGTGTCCAAAAAATCCAGACACCCTCTTTGAAGTATTTCTTTAAATATAAAATATTATCACATTATTTTAAATATGATGAGAAATCATTTTCATTTTTAATACTCAATATAACTTTTTTCCCCGTTATTAATTCTATATAAATAACTTTTTCTGAATCTAATATATAACCTACTCCATATTTTTTTGAATATCTTATACCCCAGCCTATCATACTATAAAAATCATTTGCATTTCCTATGTAAGCCTTTTTTATTTCATTCTTTTTAATAGTTTTAAAAAAAGGTAAAAATGGGAAAAATGAATATTTCATGTTATCATCTGTAATAATAATTGTGAGTTTAGAAAATAACAGTATTGAAATAACAAATAAAGAAAGAATAGAAATAAAATAAATAGTATTAAGAGGCTGATTGCCTTTTAGGCAAATCAGTAGTACTACAATAAATTGAATAACAGATAAATACTGTAATAAAACAGGGAATTTTAAATATTGCTTTTTCATAATTATATTTTTTGTATTGACAAATGCTTTTTATAGAATAGTATTTTCTTAATTTCAATAAGATTCTGCTTAAAAGATATAGTAGGGTTAAAACAAAATAAAATCAAACAACCAGTCATTGAAATCCAGAATGTTCCTAAACCATGAATTAGAAATATGAAAAAGTGAAAAATAAATGCTATAAAAAATAACACATATTTAAATTTTTGTTCAAGAAAAAAACTTACAAAAAGCATAATTTCTAATATTATCACCGACCAGTTTATTAATGAGACAGTTAAATTATTAGTAAACAGACCACCTAAAAGAACCCTAATATATTCAGGAGCCCCAAAAATATTATTGTTAAACCAATAATACACTGCTGTTCCATCAACCCATTCCGATACTGAGAGTTTTGCTACTCCAGCATTTAAATAAAGTATGCATAATTGAATTTGTATAACTATAAAAGTTGTATAGGAAAAATATAGAAGATATTTATTAGTAGAAATAGGAAAAGATAATTCACTCCATCCGAATCTTCTTTTATCTAAAATACATATTGGAATTAAAAGCAATGTAACTATTACACTAATTTGATCTCCTCCTTCTATTATAAACATTGTATAAAAAGTGGAATATGTAGCCCACCAATGTAAAATTGCCAGAAACCTTGGGTAAATTCCTAAAATGACTAATGCCAAAATGAATAAAGTTATAATGTAAGGAATTTTGATATTAGTAAACCATAAATAATAATTTAAAAAAGATAATTCTCTTAAATTATTTTTCAATTTTACTATATGAAATTCAGGAAAAAGATCCTTAAAGGGTGTACACATTAATGTTAAAAAAAGACTTAACGCTAAAAAGAATCTTGCAAATTGCAAGACATTCGTTGTATATATTTTTGAAAAAGATGACATTTAATTAATTCAGGTTAATCTTAATAGATGAATATGGAGTGAATTTTTCTTGATGTTCATTTGCCCAAGCCCAAGGTATTGGCTTTTTAAGAATAAACAAGTACAATCCCTTTTTAAAATAATTATTTGATCTTTTAGACTTAACACTAAAAGCAACATCATTTATGTGGTTTTCATAGTTATTTCCTGTGTTCTCTATCCATAATTTAGATGGAGCCTCTGAAACTATAATTGAAGCTTCATATCCCTGAACTCTTGATTTCCTTGAAAATCCAAACCAATTTTCTTTAGAAGAATTAGATAAGGGAATATATAATAATTTATTATTTTCAATTTTATAAACTTCTAAAAGTGGTTCTCGTGGATCACGAGTAAAAAAACTCCACCCTTCAGGAAATAAAGTACTTATTTGCATTTTTAATTTCTCTCCCAAAACTACTTGAGTTTTGAGAGAAGAAAAAAAAATGTTAATGATAATAAAAATCCAAAATCCCCAAATAACTTTTTTATAATTAGAAAAGTTATTTCCCATTATCCTTTAAAATAAGTATTCAACTGACTTACTAGAAGATCCTTACTTAATTGTTTGGAAGGTTCCAAATTCGACAAGGATTCTATAGGATCCCAATATGCCATTTTTGTAATTAGACTATACGCTGCAACAGCTATTGATACTGCTGCTGCGACAGCATAAAATACGCAAAAAGCACCCGCTAAAGTACAAAGTGAAGCAATATTTTCTTTTATTGCATAATCATTCAATATATCATTTAATGCTTGTGAATCTTTCGGATTACTCAAATCTAAGCTAAGAATTTGATTTCTTAATTTATCATTATTTTTAATAGCATTACTAAAAGTAAATAGTCCTGAATATTTATCAGAAGCTAAACCAGCTTGTTCCACAAGTACAACAGATTCTTTAAGGTATTTATCAATTTCATATAAATTACCAGAGTACATAGCTTTCTGTAATTTATCAAAGAAGTTTGGATATTTTTCTTTAATAAATTTTGAAGATTCCTCACTTAAATTTTTTAAATTCCGTAATGTTTGTTTAGAATTAGCTGAATTTACTATTTGAGTTTTAACATTTTTTAAAGATTCAACATTATCAGCAACTTCGTTTTGTAAGAAAAACAATCCTTTAAAAATTTCTTCCCCACTTTTTTTTCTGATTTTACCTGTTCTGAAATTATTGTATTTTTATTTGCGTTGACATAAATAAAATTAAATTAAATAACAACATAAGGATAAACACTGGGCTTTGCGCAATAGTTCTAATTTTTTTCATGATAAGTATTTTATAGTTAATTTTAATTGACTGTGTTTATGTTAAATGTTTTATTTTGGAATATTACCTGAACTAAAATCTTTATGCGGGACATAATAAAAACCAACAATTTTATTGGAGTTATTAAAGGCAACTTGCATATCAATTTTAGTTTTATCGAAATCACAATAGTAATAATACACACTTCCTTCATTATTAATTTCTGTAATTCCTTTAAAATTACCAAATTGATACCCTACATCTCTTAGTGTAGTTTTTAACTGATCCAAGCTAAATTTAGTTGTTATAGAAGAGTCAAGATAAGAATAAGATTTTTCAATTTCTTTACTATAAAGACCTTCTACAAAATCTTTACCTATATCCTTTTTGTTTTGAGTTAAACAAAAAATAGGAAATAATAGGAATATTAATATTACTTTCATTTTTATTTGTTTGTTAAATTATTTTCTATTGGGTTATTATTTGATTTAAAAAACTTATCTACCCTTTCTTCTGTTGCTTAAGAAGATCTCCAACAGTTATATCACTTCCAGGCATTTTTTGAGTTCTCATCTGGGGTGTTATTCTTGACCTTGCTTCTGCAAACGGATCTTCTCGAAATGCATTGTAAGCTTTCTCAAATTTATCTTTTGAAATTATATTTACATCATTAAAACCAGATATTTTTTCTGTAAAACTTAACTCTGAAAAATCTGATATTTTTTTTACTCCAGTAAGCACCCATGAATAATTTTTGTCAACATCTTCTATTTTTACAATTAATCCTGGAAGCCCATGAAATTTATACGGTCCATCTTGAAAAGAAATTTCATTTGTAAACCATGCAATCCATTTTTTTCCTCCAAAATCTAAAATTGCCTTCTGAACAGAAAGCCCAGTAACTTTATCCATTTCATTTTCAATTTTCCAATTTTGGGGAGAAGTATCAATGTATCCAAAGTATTTTTGAGAAATACCATCTATTAAAATAGTTTTCATTTCAGGATACTCTTTTTTAATTTTAAAAGTGAAAGCAGGCCATTTCATTGTTTTTCCAATATCATAAAAAAACCCTGACTTATGCATTTTCTCAGCCGCTTGAATTAAAATTGAATCTTGAGCAACTAAATTATAATCTCTATATATTGATACTTTTTCAGCAATATCTAAAATTCCAATTGCCTTTTCAGTTTTTGAAGATTCCTTTTTAGGTTTATAGGTTAGCTCATAAAAAAAAACGAGTTGCATTATTTTGTGTATATGCATACAAAAAGGCAAAGTAGAAATATAGTTTTATAATTTTTGTCAACATTTGTTTTTTTATATTTGGTTATAGTTGCGAAAATAGACCAATTTAGAATCAATTTCAATTCTTTTCATTGTGAAATTGTTTTAATGATTAAATATCTTATTTATGACATATATTTGCTTTAAAAAAATCATTATATAATGAATTTTTAATGTTTTTTTCAATGAAATTGTTTAAAGTTTTTCAGAAGTTAGTTTATTGTCAGAGAGTTTTAGTTTCCTTCGGTGTATAGGGAATGATTACAAGGTATATCATCATCTGTAAAATCTAGTTGATAAACAAAAATCTTTCCGTTGGCTATTTCTTTTAATTCAAACTGATTGTGACAAAACCCCGCTGGCACAGTCTCCTGACTTTGAGTCAGTAATAAAGCTCCAAAGCTCAGAAACCACGAACAGGAAATTCAATAAACAAAAAAACAGCCTCAAAAAAGGCTGTTTTATATTTCGAATTCAAAATTCTTAAAATATGGTAAAGAAGGTTGTATCTATTTCCCGATACAAAAAGTAAAAATAACTGATAAACAGATATTTATGCTTTCTGAGGGACAATGGGGTAACAGAATCCCACAAACTAATAATATTTATTACAAAGGTAGTGATATTCTAAAAATAACTCATTAATAATTGAAAAGACATTTCAAATCGATCTCAATGTCAGTAAGATCATTTCAGTAAACAATGATATCACTAAAGGATTTCCCGCTGGTTCTATAAATTATATCATCTTGAATAAATCTGGTGATTAGTGATGAATTCCTTAAATTTATAGGAAGTATTGCCATTTCATTTTCAAAAATCCAATAATCTGAATCCCTCCAATTACTCGGATGTATTTTGGTGATCATTGCTGCACTTATCCGCGTATTTTGACCCTCGTCGTTTCTACATGTAAGAAATCCGTCATGTTCACGAAATTCCTGAAATGCATTTTGCTTGGTAATTAATTCCGGTACCCATCAAACAATCCGTTACATCATCCTTATCTAGAGCCAACATATCAACTGCGGTTTATTGTGGGTACAAATTTTCTATTGTACCATTCTATACCTTTTGATTTAACTAAGATATATCAGCTTAGGAAGCCGGTCAGAAAAGGAATACCCAAATAGATAAGAACACTTTCTGTGACGTCCTTCATTGAAATACTGACATTGAAGTTGGCTAGTCCAAATTTACCGGGCAGTATATTGATAAATAACCATACAAAGAGGCTATAAGTAAAGACAAGTAATGATATCACTTCTTCCTTACTTTTGATGGTTAGGTTGTAAATTAACAATTTTATTTTAGCCTTACTGAGCCAGTTTAGTGATGGAAATACCTCCGTAGTCTACAATATTATTGGTAGTAGCATTACAGCTGAAACGAACCCTTACTCTGTCTCCGGAATTTAAAAATCCTGTCCAGTATAAAGTATTGCCATTGTCTACAATAGTACCAGCAAGATCAGAATAAGTATGTTTTATCATTGTACTCCAGCTTGTTCCTCCATCAGTACTTCTTTCATAGTACGCCGCTGTATGCCATGTAGGTGTTGCTGTTCCCGTACTTGTATGTCTATTAGAATTTTGCATGACTATTATGTAGACTCCATCCATATCAGATGGAACTGTAAAAACATTATTCGTCCATGCATTATGAATATCGAGGCCTTCGTTTGTAAACTGACCAATGGCAGCATTAGGAATAAATTGCCCTTGCACATTCTGTGTTCCTGGTGCATTTGCAAGTACAAGTACTTTTGATGTTCCTGCATCTGTTGGCACTCCTTCAACATATCCAAGCACACCATTTGCATCTGCAACTACTGTTCTGGCAGCAGTAAAAGTTTGATTTTGGGTAGTAGATGCTGTACCTCCAGGGGTTGTATAGATAGCATTTGCAGCACCATTTAGTGGAAGGCTTCTAAACCGGGCAATGCCACTAACATCAAATCTTTCTGTAGGGGTATTACTGCTTATACCCACATTTCCCCCTCCCGTAATAATCATCTTTTCATTCCCTGCAGCACCTCCTCCTGCGCTTGTGATAAATCGAATCGGCGCTGCCGATCCAGAATTTAAATGTGTTCCTATATTAAGTGCAGTAGAAGCACCCAAAGCATACATCTGCGTAGCGCTATTGGTGTCGGAATACAACTGAAATTGACTAGCTCCATTATTTGTTAACCCTATTGAAGCCCTACTTCCACTTCCTGAGCTTTGAACTAATCCACCAGACCCATTATTGAAAGTTGTATTCTGTATGTTTGAAAATCTCAAAAATTTTCCGTCCTGTGTGACAGTCCGATCCGATGTCAGTGTGCCATTGTCTTTATAGATATTTATGTCTGCTGTACTAGACGGCCCCGATCCAGTGAATGCCCGCCACACTGATCCATCAAAGTAGTAATAGCCCGCTGCATCTACATTTACTACCTGTCCCGAAAGGGAAGCTGCTGATGCTGTAGCATAGATAATGGCCCCTGTTTGAGCTGTGGTATACGTTTTGGCAGCCAACTCATCACCTGTAAGCCTTGGTGCGAGGATGCCATCTAGGGCAGTAGGTTCTGTTGGTTTTCCCACTACATCAAGTGTGGCTTTTGGAGTTTCAGTATTAATACCTACTTGAGAGAAGAGAGGCATTGAGAAGCTTAAAGCTCCTAAGAATAAATAAATTTTCATGTTTGATTTGGGTTTTAAGGGTTGATCTATATTGATTGTGTTATTGTTTTTTTTAAAAGAAGGGAAGGTATTATCTCCCTGCTTAATCAAATATTAAAGTCACTTATGAAAGTTGTAGTAAAACCTGAATGAGGGGTAAGGGTTAAAGGTAATAGATTAAGTTCTTTCTCATGATTTATGACGCAAATGTAATTGAGGTTTCCTAGTTGGTGCAAAACAATTATGGAAGCAATATTTAATTTATGCCAAGTAATTTGGTTTAAATTGATAGAAATATGTGAGAAGTGTTTTTTATAGTGTAAGTAGTAATTAATCAAATAGTTATTATTTAAAATTATAAGAATAAATAATTAAAATATTCTATTAAAAATATAACCTGTAGAGAAAGGAATTTATACATTTGTGTCACTAAACAAATAACTTCAACTTACAAATTATTTTCCATGAAATTGCTATTCTATGTCTATGTTTTCTCTGTCTTTTTTCTTTTTACCCTAAGTCTGCATTCAGCATAGCAAGAAACGGGATATTCAAAATTAACCACAAAAAACCTGGATACAAAAATCCAAGAATATAAACTGGATGAAGGGCGTTGCACAACGTTAGCTAGGAAAAAAGAATCACTTATAAGCAAATGGATCTGCTTAAGAAATGTTTTACAGAGCTAGAGAAAGCTTTACTCTTTGCTGGTAAAATTGAAAAAAACATTAAATTGTATTAAACATATTTAAGAATTATGTGTAAAAACTTCTATTTTCTATTATTACTTATTCTCGGAATTTCCTGTACTAATCCGACAAAAAAACAAAAAACAAAGGAAGAAAACTTTCAAAAAAAGGAGATTGCTATACTCGACCAACTGGAGTTTTCTGGCAATCCTCAAATGATAATCAAGACTGCAGAAGAATACAAACAATACGCAAAAAAAATAAAATATGATTATGGCATATTTCGATGCAATATGTCTTTAATATTTGCCTTTAACGCCAGTAGTAAATACAAAGAAGCTACTTTGATTGGCAAAGAAAATGATGTATTAATAAATAAAATAAAAGCAGACTATTTTGTTTGTCTTAATTATACAAATGTAGCTTCATCATATTCATATTTAGGATTACTCGATGAAGCCGAAAACTGTCTGAATAAGGCATTGGTATATAACGAAAAATTAAAAAAAGGGAATGATAAATACTATTCGTTAGGTGTAATATATAGCGGTTTTGCTTTTGTAGAAGGGATGAAAGGTGAACCTTCACCCAATTTAGATAAGTTGCAAAAAAGTTATCTAAAGCAATTATGGGCACTTCTGCAAGTAAGTGAGAATAATAAAAAAATGACAAAGAAAAAAAATGCACAATTAGCGATGCTTTATCTAAATTTGGGTATTACAAGTAATGAACTGAAAAATCCACAGGAAGCAGAAAGTTATTTTCATAAGGCTCTGGATATTTGTAGAAAATATAAGTTTACCAATAATACCCCTCTTTTTGCAAACACAGCAATAGCACAATTATTTCTGGATCAGAAAAAATATGATAGTTGCATAGTTCATGCTCAAAAGGGAATTATACTTGAGAAAAAAAGCCATTCACCAGAGATAAGAAGAGATCTTTTTCAAATACTTTACAAATCCAGTGTAGCGAAGGGTGATCGAGAAACTTCTGAGAAATACACAAATCTTTATATGGCACTCAATGACAGTATGATGAATGCTGAAAAAAGAGGGATTAATACTCCTGTAAAAATAATCATAGAGAATAAAGAAAAAGAAAAAACGAATACCGTGAGGAGTACATTTATAGTTTCTGCGGTGACCCTTCTTGTACTCACTTTGACGGGGTGGACATACTGGAGAAGAAAAAATAAACTCTCCCACAAAAAATATGAAGAACTGATCGCTAAAATAAGAGAAGAGAACACTCAGAAAATCGAGCGTAAAGAGTTTCAGAAATTGAATGATGGGAATGGAAGCAAATCACTTGTAAGCATTACCGATGAGACAACGAAATCCATTCTACAAAAGCTGGGTAAGTTTGAGATGTCGGACAAATTCCTGAAAAAGAATATCAATCTGCCTTATCTGGCAGGGCAACTGAACACTAATACTACATATCTTTCAGAAATCATTAAAATCCACAGAGAAAAAAGTTTCAATGATTACATAAATGGGTTAAGGATCAGCTATATCACCCATAAGCTCGTAGAAGACCCACGTTACAGGGAATATAAGATTACCTACCTTGCAGAGGAATGTGGCTTTGCTTCCAGCCAGGTCTTTGTAATCCATTTCAAAAAGATAACAGGTTTCACTCCTTCCTATTTTATTGGAAACCTGAAGAAGGATAAAAACATTTGAGCGTTGTCTTTTCAATAAATTATTATTGAGTAATTTGATTGAGACTTTACTTTGTGTCGTCCTGAAATTACCTTACATTATTTAACATTAATTCTGTTTTATCGTCAAATTATAGATAGTGATATTTTAAAAGAAGCATCAGTAGATATTTAAGTATCTATAGACTGCTTTATCTTTCAGTTAGTTTTGATAGATTTTCAACTTAAGCTTTTCAAAATATAGCATAGATTCTTCAAACTTATTTTTATCATTTGTATTTTGAGAGAAGGGTCCTGCACAGCATCTGATACAACTTTTTAACATTTCTGAATGACATAAAATAAAGCTAATTTTTATTTTCTTAGGTTAGAATTTGGGGACAAAACTGGGGACAAATTTAACTGATTTATAGTGCTAATTTTCTTCTGTAAAATATATAAATCGCTGTAAAACAGCGATTTATAGGATATTTAGGTGATTTTGCTTGATTATTGCAAGTTGTTGATTTTCAGTCGTTTAAGCGTATCATTTCCTATATAAATATTGTTATCTTCATTCCGTATAAAAATATACATCATTTCCTTACTGTTTTCCGTAAACCCATCTTGTTTTATATAAGTAGTTTAGCCCGATATTTTGATAAAGCTTAAAGAATTTGTGAAGAGCATGCAAAATTGCTTGAATTTTAGTAGTGGTTTTGAATTAATTATTAAATTGCATAAACTAATAACTTTCACTATGAAAAACCAAATATACAATCCTCTTTAATTTAACAGCCTGCTTCATCAAAAGCATGGAATGATTTGTCCGGAGATTAACAGGCAAGTCAGGTCTGCACGTATCCCTAATTTATTGGGATACAGATTAACCGTCCTAAAACTGTATTATGAAATTTCTACATACCGCAGACTGGCACATTGGCCAGCTGTTTCACGAATACGACCGCAGCTACGAGCATCAGCAGTTTCTGAACTGGCTGGTAGGAATTTTATTAACTGAAAACATTGAAGTCTTGCTGATCAGTGGTGATATCTTCGATAGTTCCAATCCGTCGGCAGCCTCGGTGAGGATGTTCTACCGTTTCCTAAATGAAGCGACCAGAGCCGTGCCTCATCTGCAGATCATGATTACGGCAGGTAACCATGATTCGGCAGCACGGCTGGAAGCACCGAAACCTCTACTGGAATCCTCTAATGTTCACATTATCGGCCTGGTAGAAAAAGATGCAGTGGGAAACATTGATTACGAAAAACTACTGGTTAAAATACATGATACTTCCGGAGCGATAAAAGCTTTTTGCCTGGCCATTCCGTTCCTGCGGATGGGTGATTATCCTGCCATTGCCGATTGTGCCAATCCCTACACCGAAGGCGTCGCGGCTTTATATCAGGAAGCCTTTGCGTATGCCCAACAATACAGCACGGAAGACCAGCCTATTATTGCCATGGGACACCTGCATACGCAGCAGGCAGAAATTACCGATCTGGATAAAACCGAAAGGCTGATCATGGGCGGTGTGGAATGTATTTCAGCGAGTGCTTTTCATTCCGATATCAAATACGTTGCGTTGGGACACATCCACAAGGCGCAGAAAATAGGCGGAAAGGAACACATCCGCTACTGTGGCAGTCCCTTGCCGATGTCCTTTTCAGAAATTCATTACATACATCAGGTGATTGTTTTTGATCTCGATCAGGAAATCAGCAATATGAAGGCGATTGAAATTCCGGTATTTGTGCCATTGCAAAGAATTCCACATCAGCATCAGCCTTTGCATGAAGTCATTGCCCAGTTGGAGCAATTACCAGAGTTGGTTGCCGGCATGGAAAACCTGCCTTATCTGCAAGTCCGTGTACTACTCGATGGACCCGAGCCTGCTTTACGTCATAAAATAGAAACCGCCCTGGCTGGTAAAGCGGTACGATTGGCTAAAATCGATGCCCAATATCCGGCCGCTGCCGCAGCAACACCCGAACTCATCACCGCTGAAAAGCTGAATGAACTGCAGCCCATTGATGTTTTCGGTAAAGCCTACCAATCCAGATACCAGAGCGAAGTACCACAGGAAATCATGCAATTGTTCCAACAGGTGGCGCAGGAAATCAACCAAAACGCCGGATAACATGAAGATATTAGCCATACGCATTAAAAATTTAGCTTCACTGGAAGGCACTACCGAAATTGATTTTACGGCAGAACCCTTATGTTCGGCGGGCATCTTTGCGATTACCGGCGCTACCGGAGCGGGGAAATCGACCATACTGGATGCGTTGTGCCTCGCCTTATATGGTAAAACACCACGTTACGTTCAGGCAAGAGGAGAAACGGGCATTGAAATAAAGGATGTACAAAATAGCACTATGAGCCAGGGCGATGTACGCGGTATCTTACGTGACGGCACGGCAGATGGATTTGCAGAAGTGGATTTTAGAGGGATCGACGGGCAAAACTATCGGGCAACCTGGAGTGTGCGACGGGCCAGAAACCGGGCCGACGGAAGCATTCAGTCGGATGCCGTGACCTTAAAAAACATTTCCAATCAGGTTGATCTTCCGGGAAGAAAAGCCGAAACCTACAGTGAAATTGCAAGGTTAGTCGGGTTAAATTTCGAACAGTTTACCCGCTCGGTATTACTGGCGCAGGGTGATTTTACTGCTTTTATGAAAGCCAACCGGGATGAGAAATCCTCCCTGCTTGAGAAGCTGACCGGAACCCATATCTACTCCGAGATTTCCAGGAAGGTTTACGAAAAATATAAAGCAGAAGAAGTGTTGCTGCGTGACCTTCAATTGCACAAAGAAGGCATTCTGACCTTAAGCGATGAAGAACTGCAAGTTCTGGCGGCAGATCAGGCGCTTTTGGAGAGGCAGATCACAGACCTCGATAAAGAAATCGAAAGATTAAACGCAGGAATCAGCTGGTATGAGCAGCTCGCCAAATACAGTCAGGGCCACGATGAAGCCATCCTGATGGTACAGCAGGCAACCGAAAACAAAGATTCCGCCTTGCCGAGAAGCAGGCACCTGCGAATGGCCGAACAGGCACAACAAACCCGAAGCTGGGCAGACGCTTTGGCGCAGTCACAGGAACAACATACCGTTAAAACAACAGCACTGGCAACGGTAAAGGAAACCCTGATTTCCTTACAGCAACAAAAAGAAAGCCTTGAAAAGCAGCTTCAACAGTCAGAACATCAACTTTCCGTTCAAAACAAGGCCCTTACCGATTCCCTACCGCTATTGGAAGAAGCCCGCAAACTGGATACCTTGCTGGGAGAGAAAAAAGAACAGGTCGACCGGCTGAAAGAAGAGGCTGAAAAAGCTGCCGGGCTGAATCGGAAACATCAGGATATCTTAAAAGGAAAACAGCAAGCCTTCACCGATCTTGTTTTACAGATTGAAAGCATTACGAAGTGGCAAACCGAACAGGCAGCCCGCAAACCTGTTGCCGAGCATACAGACCTCATTCTCGCCAAACTCGGAGATGCCAAAAAGCTGTTGGAGAACCAAAAAGCTTCTTCCGAAAAATTAGTGGCGTTAAAGGATAAAATCCAGGCGGCCGAAGTGCAGCAGAAAACCATTGAGGACAACTGGAAAAATCAGCTTCAACTGCTGGACGAAAACCGGAAAACGTATGAGGCAAAGTCCGAAGCGTTACGCTCCGTTCCGATGGAAAGCTTAACTCTCGATAAAACCGAAACCGATCAGAAAGTAGAAGAAACCGTCAGGGCACAGGCGCAATGGCAGCTTTTGTATTATGCACAGACCGAATGGGAAAACTTACGGCAGAAGCAGGTACAGGAACAAGCCGATCATCAGACCAGACAAGAACTTTTACAACAACTCAAACAAGAACTCCCCTTAGCAAAAGCGGAAAGCGATACCGCAGATCAGCTCCTGCAACAGGCCCGTCTGGCATCGGCTGAAAATGTAGAAACACTCCGGGAAGCTTTGGTGGAAGATAAACCCTGTCCGGTATGTGGCAGCACCCATCATCCCTACGCTATACAAAATCCGCAACTGGAAAAAGTGTTGGCCCAACTGGAAAAAGCCAGCCAGGAGAAAACACAATACCATCTCAGCCTCCACAGCCGTCATGATGCCCTGGAGCGGGAATGCACCACCCTACAGCAAAATATTCAGCGGCGAAATGAAGAAATACATGCTAAAGAATCAGCTCTGGCAACCCAAAAGCAAACCTGGGAACAATCTGATATCGCCAAAAATAGTTTGAATATTCCCGATGCCGGAAAAGCGGACTGGATCACAGCGCAATTACAAACCCTTAAAACCAAACAAGCCGATCTCTCTGCCCGATTACAAGCCTATGCCGGGCAGAAGCAGGAATTGGAAGCCGCAAAAACAGGAATCGACCAACTGAAAGAAAATATCGATACCCTTGCCGGACAGCTGAAAGACCTTCAAAACAGCTTATCGCTTTATGACGAGCAGCACAGCCAGGCAAGGCGTGAACAGGAGCTGGCTACCGTCTATCTGGATGAAATTGAACAGCTTCTTGCCCCATATTTTACCATATCCGGCTGGATTAACAACTGGAAAGCAGCTCCGGAAACCTTTGTGGAAAGCATCACCGCCTTTGCCCAACAATGGAAAGCCCAAGCCGAAAAACTGGAAGTCCGTACCCGGGAAAAAGCAGCCCTCGAAGCCACACTGAAAGAGCTGGAAAGCCAAGCCAAAACGCTGGAAACGGAAGCCAGTAGTAAAATCGAAATCCACCGTGCGCAACAGCAATCGTATCTGGATCTTACTAGACAACGTAAAAACCTATTTGATGGTCAGCCTGCCGACGAAATGGAACTTCAGTTCAAACAGGCGGTTATCAAAGCACAGGAAGATGTAGCGCTACTGAAAACCAAACAGCAAACCTTGGCGATCGAACAGACCAAAATCCTCACCCAACAGGAGGAACTGGCAAACGCCTTAACTGCATTGAACGCAGCAATTCAGAAAACTTCCCGCCAAATACAGGACTGGCTGAACGATTATAATCAAAAAAATGAGCAATCGCTCAACCTGGAAGAACTTCACCAATTACTCGCTTTAGGAAATGACTGGATCGAAAATGAACGTTTAGCACTACAAGCTATTGATGAGGAACTGACCAGAGCCAACAGCATTCTTACCGAACGGAAACAGGCTTTAGACCGTCATCAGAAAAACAGTAACGCGGAAATACCACTCGAAGAACTGATGACCCTGCACACGAATGCCCGATCGGAAGTGGAAGAAAAGAAGCACAAAAAAGGGGAAAACGGTTTCCGCTTGCAGCAGGACGAAGCTAACAAAAACAAAATCGGCGACCTGTTAAAACGCATTTCGGAACAGGCTACCGTTACCGAAAACTGGGCCAAGCTCAACGATATTATCGGTTCGGCTGATGGGAAGAAATTCCGCCAGATTGCGCAGGAATATACGCTGGATGTATTGCTTGGTTATGCCAATATCCATTTGCAGGCGCTCACCAGCCGCTACCGGATCGAACGCATTCCGGCATCGCTCGGTTTGCAGGTGGTGGATCAGGACATGGGCGACGAAGTGCGTACGGTGTATTCACTTTCCGGCGGAGAATCTTTCCTGGTGTCACTGGCTTTGGCTTTGGGCCTTGCCTCCCTGTCGTCCAACCGCATGAAAGTGGAATCTTTATTTATCGATGAAGGTTTCGGCTCGCTGGATCCCAACACGCTCAATATCGCCATGGACGCCCTCGAACGCCTCCACAACCAGGGCCGTAAAGTCGGCGTGATCTCCCATGTACAGGAAATGACGGAACGGATCCCGGTGCAGATAAAGGTGAGCAAGCAGCAGAGCGGGAGAAGTAAGGTGGAGGTGATGGGAGTTTAGAACTAAAAAAAACTTAAAAATTATAACTATGAAAATAAGTAATTTAAAGATTAAAGGATTTAGATCATTTGGGCCAGAAGAAATTAAGATTCCTGTTGATGAAAAACTGGTTGGTTTTATTGGACTCAATAGTGCTGGTAAAACCACTGCTCTTGAAGCACTAAGAAAATTATTTGGACAATCCTTAACAGATAGGGAAATTTTCCGGCAAGATTTTCATATCGGCAAAGATGAAAAGCTTGAAGATATTACTGAAAGGACTCTTTCTATTGAAGCCAGAATTGATTTTGACGAAGAAGAGCAGGAAGCAGTTCCTCATTTTTTTACCGATATGGTAATTGATGAAGAAAACAGCAATCCATATCTCCGGTTGAGACTCGAAGCTTCTTGGATAAAAACTGATTATGGTCCTGAAGGTGAAATTGATAGTAAAGTTTATTATATTAAAGTTCCTGAAGGTAGTGTAGAAGGTGACGACACCAAACAAATATTTCCTAATCACTTAAAACGTCTGATACAAATACTTTATGTTCCTGCAATACGTAGACCTGTTGAACAATTAAAATATGCGTCTGGAAGTATATTATTTCGTGTTTTAAAAAAGATAAAATCAAATGATACTTTTAAATCAGAATTCGATGAAAAAATAAAAGATATAAATGATGCTTTTAAAGGTTTGGAAGACTTTAATATCGTACAAACATCTATTACAGAAAATTGGAGACAATTCCATAAAGATAAGCGTTATAAAGATACGACTCTTGGCTTTGGAGGAAGCGATCTTGATTCCATTCTGAAAAAGCTTGAAATATCCTTTAGTCCCACCGGAACCCACAAAACCTATCAGATTGATGAGCTGGGAGAGGGCTATCGTTCTTTATTTTATTTAACACTGGTATGTGCCTTACTGGAAATAGAAGAGAAATTAGCAGAAAATGATGACGAAGAGAATATTGGGATAAATAGGCCTCTTCTGACAATATTAGCGATAGAAGAACCCGAAAATCATATTGCTCCACAGCTTTTAGGTAGGGTAATAAAAATATTAAAAAAAATCGCAAGTAAAGATAATTCACAGGTTTTACTATCATCTCATACACCTGCGATCGTTAAAAGGCTGAATCCGGAAAGTATTCTTCACTTTAGAATTACGGAAAAATTTGAAACTGAAGTAAATAAAATATTACTTCCAGAGAAAACAGATGATGCATACAAGTATGTCAAGGAAGCTGTTCACAATTATCCCGAATTATACTTTGCTAGATTGGTTGTAATTGGCGAAGGAGATAGTGAAGAAGTGATCTTCAATAGACTTATGGAAGTAATGGAAGTTGATTTTGATGACAATATTATCACTTTTGCCCCACTTGGCCACCGATTTGTAAATCATATTTGGAGATTGTTAGAAACACTCCATATTCCTTATGTTACTCTCTTAGATTTAGACGTGGAAAGAGAAGGTGGAGGTTGGGGAAGGATTAAATATGCACTTAATCAATTAATTAAAATAGGTATAAAAAAAGAAGAGCTTCTAAAGTTGGCTGATGGAAGTATACTCTCTGATGATGCATTAAAAGAAATGCATACCTGGAGTTTGACAGAAAAAGATTCAATTGAAAATTTGAATGGCTGGGTGGATTACTTGAGAAAGTATAATATTTTCTATTCTAATCCTCTTGATTTGGATTTTCTAATGCTTACACATTATCCAGAATTTTATAGAAAAGCAATTCCAAAAAATGGAGGACCTCAAATACCAGATGAAACAACTGAAGCTGAAAAATTTGATGCTAAAGTGAAGGTAGCCATCCAAGCTACATTAAAATCAGAGAAAGCAACCGCAGCTACCTACTCTGAGGAAGATCGAAAATTAATGATCTGGTATAATTACCACTTTTTAGGCCGAGGAAAACCAACTACCCATATTCAGGTCTTATCGTCTATGACTGATGAAGAAATAAATGCTAATCTACCTCAGGTATTTATGGAGGTTTTTGATTGTATATCGTCACTTTTAAAAACAAATCAAGAAGATGAAGCCAATCAAATCTAAAGAATGGATCCCAACAGATGGAATGGATCTTGAAGAAAACGCGTTTAAAGTTGCAACCACTATAGAAAATAACCTTGTTGTGGCTGGTCCGGGTGCAGGAAAGACAGAGCTTTTAGCTCAAAAAGCTTGCTTCCTCTTGCAAACGAATACCTGTAAATTTCCTCATAAGATACTAGCAATAAGTTTTAAAAGAGATGCTGCATACAACCTAAAAGAACGGGTTAGACTTCGTTGCGGTGACGAATTATCTAAACGCTTTGATTCATTAACCTTTGACTCATTTGCCAAACAATTATTAGATCGATTTAAGCAAGCACTTCCAGATGAATATAAAATCTCATCAGAATATGAAATTGTGCTTGGGGATCAATTCATTTTAGCTTTATATGAAAGTGAAGATATTAATTATTTCAATACAACACATCGAAATACCATTATCCAACTTCATAACGCACAATTACCGCACTTATCAAATAATAAAGCTGAGGCTATAAGATATAAAGTTTGGCAGAAAATGATTCAGCAATCAAAGTTATCTTTCACCATGGTGATGCGTTTGGCTGAATATATTATCAATACAAACCCGAAAATTAAAGAATACCTTCAACAAACTTATCATTTTGTATTTTTAGATGAATTTCAGGACACTACTGAACTACAGTATGATCTATTCAAAAGTTGCTTTTTAGATAGTCACACTTCTTACACCGCTGTTGGTGATGATAAACAACGTATAATGATGTGGGCCGGCGCAAGAGAAACTGTGTTTGAGGATTTTATTACTGATGTAAATGCGACTAGAATTCCTCTCAATATGAACTTTAGATGTGCGCCCAGACTAGTGACTTTGTTAAATCATCTTACTCGTCATTTATTAGGAAAAGATGATTTTGCTACTCCATCGCCGAAATGGAACGCCGAACAGGGAGAATGTTACTTTTGGGTTTTTGAAAATCCAGAATCAGAAATGCAAATACTTTTTCGTGAAATTCAAGATTGGATAAATACAGAAGGGATAAATCCCAGGGATATATGTATTTTGGTTAAACAGCAATTAACGCAATATGCCGGAGATCTCATTACTTATTTTAATGAAAATGGTATTAAAGCCAGAGACGAAAATAAATTGCAAGATATTTTAACACAAGAAGTCTGTATTTATATCATTAATATTCTATATGCTATTTTTCAGAAAAAAGCCGGCGAAGCCAAACAAGCGGCATTTGTTTTTTTAAGCAATCTTCACACAGAATTAGAAGATGATCAATTAATAAAACTGCAAAATATCATTTTAGTTTTTATTAAGATAAAGCAAGATGAATATCAAAAGAGAACTCTCAGTGAAGAGCAGATCAATACACTTATTGATGAAATCATCGACTTCGCAGGTAAAGACCGCATTAGAGCAAGTTTTCCGTCATACAAAAATGCTGCTGAATTCGATCGAACCATTACTTCTTTGAAAGAGGTGCTTATTAAAGATTATCATACTACTAAGAATAATATGATTCTAGCGTTAGATATGGTACTTGGTAAAGACACAATACCAGTTATGACAATTCATAAAAGCAAAGGTCTTGAATATCATACTGTGATTTTTATTGGCTTGGAGGATGGTGCATTTTGGTCATTTGAACGACAACCGGATGAAGATAAATGTGCATTTTTTGTTGCATTATCAAGAGCAAAAGAGCGTGTAGCATTTACATTTAGTAAGAAAAGAACTGGTCGTTTTGGATTGCGGGATCAATCAATAACAAATATTAGCGTTATTCTTGACGAATTAAAAAAATCGGGTATAGTTACAATGGCTGAAAGAAAGTTAAATAGTTGACATTTAACAATCAAATTAAAAAAAATATTAGAAATCATTAGAACCTTATCCAAAAATATAGTTTTTTACTAAAAAAATATATACGCAAATTGACTGCGTAGCTATTGGCTTTATTTGTATATAAAATTCAATTTAGTTTATGAAAGAAGACCTATTTATGCTACATGAACAACACACTTTAATAAAACAACGTTTCATTAAAGATGGATGGATAACAGTTTACCATGGTTATCATGAGGAAGAGAAAGTTAATTCTGGAATATATTGCCCTATTAGTAAAACCTGAATATTTAACTACATATATGGAAAGTCGTAATTGGGGTATTCACTGGGGCTCTGAAGGTCACCCTAGCGTAATCACACAATATAATGAGGGTAGCTCAATTACAGAATATTACCGCTTCGGTGATGAAGGGATGGAACCCTTTGTTTATCCTAAATGGTTTAGCCACAATGATAGCTCATAGGTATAGCAGTTCAAACAAGAGTGTCAAGAGAGCCATGGATTACTTTGGATTGACTGATGAAAATTATCGTCAAGTTGCATTTGATATTTTTGTTAAATCGCTATATACTCTTAATACTTTATCAAGCTTGTTTTCAATTGAAGAAATGCCAGAAGATTAAGAATAATGTTATTAAAATCAAGTAATATTTATTTCTCATATAGCAAATACTACTTTCTATGATGCTGTTTTCAATTAGGAAGTCCAGACATGACATTCTTTTGATAAAAACTGATTCCCTATCTTCTTTTTATATTATTTTGTGGTAACAAGGAGTATTATTCCATATAGGGAATCGGAAGATAATTTTTGCTTGATTGGGAAGGGTAGACATATTGCAATTTGCTATATCATGGTGATCTAAAGTTCTTTTACGCGTTGGGATATTTTACTTGGGTAAATGTGCTTTGGCCTTTGCTGTGTAAACATAGAAAACTAAGATTGGAATACTAAAAATATTTTTTTATAGTCATTTAAGAGTTCAGTTCAGCGAATAAATGGTTGTTGTGTAACTAAAATATCAGTATTTTCGTTAATAAAACTTTTAGCCATTAATGACCAAACATGCTATATTAATAGGGATAAATCAAATACCTGAAATGCCATATCTGGCATCACCGTCAAGTTACGCCATAAAGATGAAAAACTGGGCAGAGGGACAAGGATATATTACCGCACTTTTTGTGGATGAGCCTAGAGGAGAGAGTACATCTGGCGAATGTACAAGAACTTACATTCTAAATACGGTTAGCACTATTATTGACGAGGGAACAGATCAGCTTTTAATTTATTTTGCCGGACATGGGGTTGAACGCGCAGCGGGTGAAGATATTTGGTTATTTCCCGGTTATTTGCGGGATACTTCAGAAAGCGCTAGTGTTCTGTCTTGCCAGCAGAGGGCTTACCGGTCAGGTATTAAGCACGTAGTTTTCATTTCTGACGCCTGCCGTAGCGCTTCTAGTGCAACCACGGTACAAGGATTAGATCCAGGTGCATTGTTCCCCAATCTAACTCGTAACAATAGGACAGAAATAGACACATTTTATTCGACTCATTCAGGAGCTAAGTCAATTGATGTGATGGATGAAGATGGAAATTACCGAAGTGTTTACAGTGATAATTTACTAAAATGCTTAAATGGTGAAGTTACAGAAGTTATCAGGCCGATAAAACGGCTAAATCCTCCATTTCCGGCGGTCCTTTCTCATGAACTCAATGATTATCTGAAAACGAAAGTGCCCGACGAAATCTATTTGGCAACGGGTAAGAAACAGTTTCCTATTGGTAGTGTTTCTTCGTCCGACCCACTTTTTTTATCCAAATTTAGTGAACAGGTTCTTGTCGAAACTATTGGTGAAACAGGGCTTTCATTGATAACGGACCAAGAGCCGATCCCAGTTGATACAGAAGTAGTTTCTGAAAAGCTGAATTTTTATTTACGTGCTAAAGGTGGCAGCTCCGCAAGGGAAATGCAACAAATAAAAAGGGATTTTAAACTTGACTATGACTTTTTCACTGCTGATGCACTATTTCAGCAAGGTGAGACTGGACTATATGTGAAGGGGGTGAGAAATCCTCTAGTTTTCAGCAGCAGGCAACAAGATCGTCAATGGAATGACGCAAGGCGGAATTTCTCATCTCCACAGATTTTTGATTTCAGCGATGTTGATCATGGTTCAAACGCGATGTATTTTATCGGAAATTATGGAGGTAAAAGATTTTACCCGATAACATTGCTCCGCGGTTTTTTTACTCAGGTTGTTTTTCATAAAAATGAATTATTGACAGTCAATTATTTTCCAACGGATCCAAATGGTAAACACGAGTCTAGGCATTATGCTAATGAGGTAGCCGAAAGGAAGTCAAATATAATTATGGCAGCCAAAAAAGGGATTTTTCAAAGTACCTATGAGTTAAATCAAGGTGGGAATTATTACCGGAAGTATAAACATCTTGAGCCTACATTAGGACTTTTTGCAGCATATGCTTATTTTCAAAATGGGGACTTTGAAGGGGTCCACTCTTTATATGATTTCTTACAACAAAATAACCAATCCATACTTGGAGATATCTCTTTATTGGAGCGACTTTCAAATAGATATCCCTCTACCCAACAAAATGACATGATACAGATCCCTTTACTAACCCAGGGCTGGTCTTATATTGACTTATTAGGCTACAATCCTTTGGAAAACTTGGTTCCATATCTTCAACCAGGTCTTTGGACCTCTTTTTCCAGGGAAGGCTTTCGAAATATTCACGATAATCTAACACAATTGTAATGCGTATCTTATTTATACACGGTAGGGCACAAGAGCACTCTAGCCAGGAAGAGTTACTGGATAAATGGACAACCGAACTTAAAAAGTCATTTGAAAATGCAGGTATTTCATATCCGGAAGGTGTGACACTGCACATGCCTTATTATGGCAAAGAATTAATTTCTTTAAAGGATCAATTTAAGGACGATGTGCATAGTGGAAAATATCAGATGCGTTCGGCCGAAGATCTGGACGAGATACAGGCCCTTCACAATGATCTGCTGAACGATATGGCTGAAAATGCGGGTATCACACCAAAACAGATATTAGAGGAAATGAAGATGGAAACGCAGGAGCGGGGACTCCAAAATAATCCTATAATTCTTGCTTTAGCAAGGATTCTGGATCGTTACGGAAAAAAATATGCTAATGACCTCATATTAAAGGAAACAGATGATGTCGTGACTTACCTTGTGGTTCCAGACGTAAAAGTTGTTATCAATAAATTGGTCACCGATGCCTTAACCAGTGAACCAACAATTATTATAGCACATTCACTAGGGACTGTGATCGCATATGAAGTTCTGCATATGTTGAAAAAAGAAGATTACAATATTTGTGGCCTGATTACTTTGGGTTCACCTCTTGGAATGAAGGCTATTATCAGACAACTGTACACATCACCAACTTTTCCGCTGGTAGTTAGTGGAAGTTGGACTAATTTATATGATAAACGTGACATTGTTTCATTACGAGCACTAGAAGCAGCGCATTTCAAGGTAAATCCCGAAATTTTGAATATTGACGTAATCAATAAAACAGATAATAGACATGGTATAGAAGGTTATTTGAGCAATGCTTTTGTAGCGAAGTCTATTTCTGATATCATGGCGTGTAATGAATAGAATTTGTACAGTTTTAGGTGGAAAGCATTGATATTATTACTACATTTCTCAAGTAGGCTTCTTGGATATATTTGCAAAAAAGACACTATTTACTAAGTATGTTTCAATATAGTATTGACGTTAAAAATTGAAGGGTAATTTAACCCCTCAAAAATTGTCTTCCTACTTTGTAATCAAGGAAGCATTTCTCTGATCAGGAATAAAATTTGCATCCCTGTTATTGTTTCCATTATGATTTGTTTTTTATATAATCAAGATGTACTGCGGTCTTTCACCCTACCTAGGCGGTAAAACTGATTTAAATACATGCATATATTAATAATTTGAAATTTTCATACGTCCCTCTGATAAGACAGTAGATTGCAAACCTGACTAGACTGCGTGTAGAGACAGTAATTCGCACCGTCAAAAAGATGGAACAGGATCGTTTTCTCAGGCTCATAGGTCAACGGATCCTATACTAAATATTGATAAAAAAATAAGCCTTCCAGTATGGCAATACTAATAATATAGTTATCGATGAAAAATGGATGGCTTATTTCTGTCAAATATATTTGCTAATAAGTAATATCTTATTTTACCATAGATTTTGCATATGCTTGTAGTTGTACCTCGCTGTCTGAGAATTACAGTTTAATGTATCAATACAATAAGAAAATTATTGTTATTTTCCAAATTTTAAGAAAAATCTAACTTAATTTTTAATGACGCTTCCCTGGTAACGGAATCTATTATTTTAGTATAAATTTCTGTTGTCTTAAGGTTTCTATGGCCCAAAAGTTTAGAAATTGTATAAATGGATGTGCCTGATGCAAGCTGTAATGTAGCAAATGTATGTCGAAAGCCATGAAACGTAAAGTATTTGTTGATGCCGGCATTCTTTAGCCATGGTTTAAGAAATTTAATAACATCATCATACTTAATTCCTTCAAAAACTTTTTCATTATTATCTTTTGGAAGACCTAATATTTCTAATGTCTTATCTGATATAGGGTAGTATTCTGCATTTCCAGTTTTACTTTGTTTGTATATAATGTAAAAACTGCCCTTAGACCCTTGTATGTCACCCCATACAAGGTTTTTAATATCGGAAAAACGAAAACCGGTTAATGCGGAAAATAAGCCAGCTTTTTTAACTAATTGTGATTCACATTTTGCATCAGCCATACTTTGTAGCTCATGTAAGAACAGGAAACAGCGATGAGTTTCCTCTAATTTTATTCCTTTGAGCATTGTACTGAAATCTGTTAAAATATATTTATTATTAAAAGCACTCTTAATGGTATTTCTAAATTTGTCAAAATAAGATGATGCAGTATTAAGACTGATTTTTCTTTCGTATCTGCCAATAGATGGATTAGATAATAAAAAATTTCTAAACTGTTCACATGTAGGATAGTCGAGCTCAATAAAAGGTAAATTTTTTCCGCAAAAATTCTGAAAATACCTTACAGCCATTTGCCAATTGTATGAATCTGGTCTTTTGTTTGCTTCAGCTTGAAAGAATTCCGTAAAATCTGATATCCTTTTTTTGATTAAAAAATCATAATTTTTATTTTGAATATCTATTAGACGTTCGGCTTTTCTATATTCTACCAATTTCAAAGTTTCAATATTATGTAGTTTTTCTACATTATTTTTAGGATTCAAATAGGTGTGTAAATGTAGAAAATACTTTCTCTTAAGTTCTCCCGTTATTGGATGTGCTATGGGAGGATAGATATCCAAATAATGAGATTCTTGTCCATTACTTATGGGCTTTTGTCTTAGTTTTACCCTTGTCATCACCGGTTTATTTTCTCATTAATAAAACATAGTTTAAAGGTCAAAAGGTCTTTTTCACAATTGCAGTTTTTTCGACTGCTAATTCTCTTTGACTTTTCGAATACTAATCTTAAAAAGATTATCAATTTCTATTCTACTAATTCTGGTATTTCTTACAGATAGTTTTATTGATTTTAAACGTCCAGAATTAACTAGATCATATATCATTTGCTTACTACATTTCAATAAGCAGGCTGATTCTTTAACGGTTAGAAAAGCAGAGCTATTTATAGTATCCATAGAGGATTCTTTAAAAAGTTGAGTGTTGATGTTACTTTTCTCTATTTTTTTTGTTTTTAGTTCAGCTTTATATGCTTTTTTATTACAGGTATGGCTGCAGTACTTTGTGACTGTTGTTTTTGCGATAAATTCCTTGCCACAATATTGGCATATTCTTATGATCTCAATGTTAGAACTCATATCAATGTTTTTAAAGTGGACTGTTAACCAAATAATTTAATATGGGATAACCCATAACATTTTTGCAATGTGTATTCATAATAGTGGATACTGTAATGTTTGAGAATTCTAGAGGTTTAGTAATTTCCTGATAATATACTCAATCGTAGTTTATTGCTAATCCTATTATTATATACTTCAAGCATCATTTTTATTCTTAAATTTTCTGCTAGGAACAGTGTTTGGTCATTATGTTTTTTTTCAAGTTGCGATTTAGGCATGCGATACAGAAAAAGTTTTAAATAAAATTTTCGCTGCGATTTTCCAGTTAATGGATCATAGATAGGAGGATAAGCATCTAAATAAAGTCTAACAGTATTTTTAGCTGCAGGCTTTTTACGTAATTTAATAAGTGTCATAATATTTTGTTTTAGAGTTGTCTACAAAAATATTATGAA
Source organism: Chryseobacterium sp. AG844 (assembly GCF_003182335.1). Taxonomy (NCBI): domain Bacteria; kingdom Pseudomonadati; phylum Bacteroidota; class Flavobacteriia; order Flavobacteriales; family Weeksellaceae; genus Chryseobacterium; species Chryseobacterium sp. AG844. The sequence continues at coordinate 69,207 of NZ_QGTV01000015.1, forward strand.
CTCTGTTTAGTTTTAAATTATGTCTTTGAAAAGCCTAATTTGTCTTTTATAGACCTTTCAATAATATAAAATCAACTATATTAATTATTATTTTTTTTGATAACTGTATTGAATAACCTACGTATAATTTCTTTAGATACATAAACAGATTTTCCCTTCTTTATTTTAATTATATTATATATTTTCAATTTATTGTACAGGGCACTGGCAGAGATTTTATATAGGTTAATGATCTCATTTATTGTCCAACAGTTTTTTATTTTTGTATCTTCATCTTTAAATATAAAAGGTTCTATTTCTGTTTTATTTTGATATAATAACTTTTCAATTTCTTCCTTAAAAACTCTGGTTTTTCTCTGACTAAAATTAATAGAAGATAACTTTCCTTTTTTGATCATATCATAGATTGTAGTTCGGGCACATCCTATAATACTGGAAGCTTCTTTTATCGTCATGCAATCAAAGGGAGAATAAGTGTACATTTTAAAATTGTATAAATTCTTATTTTCTATTGTTTGAGATGAATTTTTATTATATCTCTTATACATTTTTGTTCTACATCTTTGACTGCAAAACCTTGTTACAGTGATTTTGGCTGCAAATTCTAATCCACAATATTCGCATGTTTTCAATATGTGGATATGTGTACTCATTGCTTTGTTCTAACTAGTTGTGCATATTGAATATATATCTAAAAATAGAATGGTTGTAAATGAATGCAATAAATTGTCCAAAGTCTAAAATAATACAGTTAAATTGTCTCAAAAGTCGATTATAAAATGCTTAAAAGAATCTTAGAAATCAACTTTAATAATTGTTAATCAATTTATATAGAAATTAGACTCATTAAGTACAGTAAATTAACCTTTATACTAATGGTAAATTGTTTAAATCTAAATCGTTTTGTATGAAAATGAACTATTATAAAAAAGCCTGTAAAAGTTCTAAAGAATTACCTTTAAATAAATACTAATTAATTCATTTAGAGTATGCTAGTATATATTAAGTGCAGTGAATTAACCAATAAAATCGCACGATTTTTATTTTGGAACTAGGGGACAAAACTGGGGACAAATTTAACTGATTTATAGTGCTAATTTTCTTTTGTAAAACACATAAAACACTGTAATACAGTGGTTTATAGTATATTTAAAAGGGCTTACTTGATCGTTGTAAGTCGTTGATTTTCAGTTACTTAAATGCGTTATTTCCCGATACAAAACTTAGAAAAAATATTCCCCAGCACTTCATCATTGGTTACCTCTCCGGAGATTTCTCCAAGATGTTCCAGTGCATTTCTAAGCTCGTACGCGAGTAATTCTGTAGAGATCTGGAAAGAAATAGCTTCTTTTACTTTATGAACGGCATCCATGGATTTTCTTAAGGCTTCAAAGTGTCGTTGATTGGTGATGACAACGTTATTTTCTTCAGTTTTTAGATGTTCCACATACGAAGAAAGTTCATTTTTCAGATCCTGGATGTTTTGATTTTCAACGGCTGAGATTTTAATAAAATCAAAATCATGAGAAATGGCGTTTCTGAAAATATCTTCTACCGTTTCGTATTTTGTGGGAATTACTTCGTCAATTTTTGTTGCGCAGATAATCAGTTTCAGATCTTCTCTTAACAAGGATTGAATCATTTCAATATCTTCAGAAAAATCCTCGGTCGCAGCATCTGCCAGATACACGAGAATATTGGCGTTTTCTACTTTTTCTTTTGCTTTTTTTACCCCGATCGCTTCAATTTCATCCACCGTTTCACGAAGTCCGGCAGTGTCAATTAACCGGAAAGCATGACCTTTAATATGAAGAACTTCCTCAATGGTATCTCTCGTGGTTCCGGCAATATTACTTACGATAGCTCTTTCTTCTTTTAAAAGAGAGTTCAGCAGCGTAGACTTTCCGGCATTCGGTTTTCCGATGATGGCAACGGCGGTTCCGTTTTTAATGGCATTTCCGTATTGGAAACTTTCAATCAAAGAATTTAGTTTGACTTCAATTTTATCCAATAATCCACTTAAAGCACTTCTGTCAGCAAATTCCACATCTTCTTCGGCAAAATCAAGCTCCAGCTCAATTAAGGAAACGAAATTTAAAAGATCCGTTCTTAATACAGAGATTTCATTGGTGATGCCTCCTTTTAATTGATTGATCGCAACTTTTCTCGAAGCTTCATTTTCAGAAGCAATCACATCAGCAATCGCTTCCGCCTGGGAAAGGTCAATTCTCCCGTTGATAAAGGCACGAAGAGTAAATTCTCCTGCTTTGGCCATTCTCGCTCCGTTTTTGATCAGGGTTTCAAGAATACGTTTTCCGATATGTGGAGAGCCGTGAAAAGCAATCTCCACAGAATTCTCAGTGGTGAAACTTTTCGGAGCCAGGAAAATAGAAAGCATCACTTCATCAATCGCTTCCTCTTCATCCATAAAATAACCGTAATGGATGGTGTGGGATTTCTGTTTTTCCAGATTTTTGGCCGGAAAACTTTTCTGAACCACAGATAAAGCTTCATTTCCTGAAACACGGATGATGCCTAAAGCACCTATTCCATTGGCCGTAGCCAGCGCGCATATCGTATCGTTATTCATGCTGCAAATTTACGGTTTTTAATGTGATTTTTCATTCAGATCTGCTATTCAGATTATCTATTGCTGTATTCAGTTAAAAACTGCGTAGGTTTTAAAAACAAGCTATGTTTTGAGAGGCTTGCTGTATAAAGAAGTACCTGTTATATCAACAAGTGCAGAATTATTTCTATTAAACACAGGGTGAAAATACGATTTGAAATGTAAAAATTTGAAAAATAATTCTGCTGAATATAAACACAATTTGGAAGGTGTAGTTGGTTGTGGTGTAACATTTATAAGAGTTTTTTAACAACGCCGGTAATAATGTGGGGTGGTAAAATATCATGTAAGTATTAAAAAATTAAACAATTGTTTGGTATGTTAATTGTTGTTAGTGGGGGTCGATGATGTTGAAAGTTTAAAAATTTATTATTAAAGCAGTAATAATTTGTTAAAGTATTATAAATGTATATGAATAAACTATTTTTTTTAAATTTTAATAAAAAATTGATTTTTTTATTAATGCTCATTTTCAGTGCTGTAGCCTATGCTCAGTGTATTCCTTATACAGGGCAGGCCATGACAAGCGGAAACACGTATTGCCTCAATGGAAACCTAAGTGTAAGTACCAATATCAGCATTCCGAACGGGGCTGCCCTTATTATACAATCCGGACAGCTGCAATCCAATAGTATTCAGGTTGATGGGATTCTGGAAATTACTGACGGAACAAGTGTTAAATGTACAGGAACTGTGAAAGTAGGAACTTTCGGGTCTCAGAAAAATTCAAAAATTAAACTGGGAACCAAATCTTTCTTATCTCTTGTAGGATCAGTGATTCAGGAAGACCCGACATTTGGCGGTTTCTATCCCGGAACAACTTCCGTTATTGAAATGGGAACAAGCAGCGTGGTAGAAATTTGCGGAACATTTACCCAGCAGTCTACGACATACCCTTCTGTTGAATATGTAGGTGTTCCTACCGGAAGAGCTTACTGTATTGCAAAAGCAGACGTAAGTGGTGGTGGAGGAGCTTCCATTATCAGTGATGACAGCCAGATCGTAACCATTGCCATGGGATCTGTTATAGGATTGGGAATGGGGAATTCAAGCTTCTGCGGACCTAATGCAACCAAAGCCATGTGTCCTGCTCTCTGGCCCGAAGGACTATCAGAAGACAAAACGAGCTGTGGAAATGCTCCCGTGATTATTGATGAGATCGACGGATTTTGTACAAAGCCCGGAATTTCTGGGACACCGGACGGATATACAAAATTTGGAATTACCATACAGCAGAAAAGCGATTCGTGGCCTGAAAATATACCTAACGGATTCCTGGCCATGGAATCAAAAAATAAAGGCTTTGTGATTACCAGAGTTCAGCATGTAAGCCAGACGCCACAGCCCGGAGACGCCATCGCAGAACCGAAAGAAGGAATGCTTCTGTATGATATTCAGGATAAATGTGTAAAACTGTACAACGGTACGGAATGGAAATGTGTAGAAAGAAGCTGTAATGATTAAACTGATAAAGAATATGAACAATATAAAAAATATAAGTATAGCAGCTGCTTTGGTTATTTCCAATACATTTTTTGCTCAGGTTGCGATTGGTAAACAGTCCGTGGATGGAAACAGTACGGTCTTAGATTTTGATAACGTAGCAGGAAATACAAAGGGTATAATTCTTCCCGCAACATCTGGTTTTCCTGCAGGATCTTTGGAGAACGGAACATTCATCTTTGATGTCACGGACAACAAAGTAAAAATGTACGAAAATGATGTTTGGAAATCCCTGTCAGATGCCGGTAATTCAAGTGTGGTTATCGCTAATAATTCTGCAGAAACGGGAAAAGGAGTCATTATGGGGGAGACTGCAAGTTCTGCTGATGGCGTATTGGTTCTGGAATCTCAGAATAAAGCGATGATTCTTCCTCAAATAGCAGCACCGCATCTTAATGTGAAAAATCCTTATCCGGGTATGATGTGCTATGATACAGTCAGTAAAACACTGGCGGTATTTGACGGATCAGTCTGGAATTACTGGAAATAGATGATGAAAAATTAATCTAATATTGATTGACTATAAAAAGCAGCTGCATGTTTTCACGCAGCTGCTTTTTATTTTGTCTTACACAATCTGCGCACTTTCCTTAATGCTGTTCATAACAAAAATGCTCTTCGTCTGGCCGATTCCTTCAATTTCTGATAATTTGTTCACGAAAAACTCATGAAATTCATCCATATTGGGAGCAAGGATCTTCAGCATAAAGTCAAAATCCCCGCTGATATTGTAAAATTCTACCACTTCCTTCAATCTGCCCACTTCCTCAATGAATTTTCCCGCAGTTTTCTTGTTGTGAACATTTAAAGCGATCATACAGATCACCATCATTCCTTTATTAACCTTTTTACGGTCAACCACAGCAGTATACTCTTTAATGATCCCCTGTTTTTCCATACGTTTGATACGCTCATGCGTAGGTGTAGGACTCAAATTGATTCTGGCCGAAATATCACGGATACTCATCTTCGCATCTTTCTGAAGAAGACGGAGGATAGATAAGTCTTTTTCATCAGGAATATAGTTTTCAGTTGCCATTTTGTTCTGTTTTTATAGGTTTTTCCTGGTAGATCAGATGTTTTGTTCTTTTAAATATTTGAAATATTTAATATTGTTCCAAATTTAAGATTAAATTTTTATATACGTTCTGTTAATTTTAATTTTGCAGGAAATTTGAAACATGGATACAAGGAAGAATTTAATATTAATTTTAGCATCGGTAGGAACATTTGTAGAAGCGTTGGATATTGCCATTATTAATTTGACCATTCCTTCTATTCAGCAGCAGTTTCAGATTGGAGCAGAGACTGTTCAGTGGCTGCAGACGCTCTATGTATTATTCTTTGGGGGATTTCTGATCATTGGAGGAAAGCTTTCAGATCAGATCGGAAGAAAGAAAATGTTTTTGCTTGGAGCGCTGATCTTTATGCTGACTTCATTAGGCGCTGGATTATCCCAAAACTTTGAAGTGCTGACAATATTCCGTGCTTTGCAGGGATTGGGAGCAGCATTGGTAATGCCTTCAGCGTTATCCATTGTGACCAATACGTTCAGAGAGGAGCAGGAGAGAAACCGGGCTATCGGAATTTTCAGTTCATTTGCTGCCATTGGTTCAGGAAGTGGTCTTTCAGTAGGCGGAATCATCAGTACTTACCTGAGCTGGCATTGGGTTTTCCTGATCAATGTTCCTATTCTTTTAATCACATTGGTGCTGTCGTACTATTATCTGCCAACCGATGAAAAAAGCGAAACCGCTCAGAAAACCGATATGGTTTCAGGAATATTGATGGTGCTTGGATTGCTAAGCCTGACTTACGGAACGCACGAATTGGTTCACATCAAAGAACAGCCTTTCCTGGTAACAGGTTCTATAATACTTGCTTTAGTACTTCTTGTTATGGTATACTACCGTTTAAAATCCGTTGCAGAGCCATTGGTAGATTTAAAACTGTTTAAACACAGATCTTTAGTAGTTTCCAATGCTGTATTCTTTACTCTGGGAGCATTTTTTATCGGATTTTTATTCCTGATTTCACTGATGCTTCAGAAAGATATGGGCTACAGCGCTGCTTCTGCAGGATTAATGCTTGTTCCGTTCAGTATCCTGTCTGCTTTGACGGCTAAATTCATTCTGCCACACCTATCAAAACGTCTGAGCTCTTCTCAAATGGGTGTTTTAGGATGGTCGTTTATGCTGACCGGAGGATTGCTGCTGTTGATTTCAGTTTACGCAGGACATCCGCTAACAGTAGTTTTATTGGGAGCTGCATGTATCTCCGGAGTTGGAATGACATTTTGTTTTACCGCACTTTCAGTAATGGGAATTCAGGATGTTGAGCCTGCACATTACGGATTGGCATCAAGTTTGAGCTCTACAAGTTACTTTTTGGGAGCAGGTATCGGGTTGTCATTCATGACGTTGATGAGTCAGATCTTTCCATCAGAATTATCAGTAGGAAGTCTGAATCTGATTATTTTGATCAGCTACGCTTTATTAGCTCTTGGAATGTTATTCTATTTTATATTGAAAAGCGTAAAAGTGAAACAGGCAGAAGTAGCCGTTTCATAATAAGCGGTCTTAAAAATATACAAACTATATGAGGAAAGAATCGGTGTTTAGGTATCGGTTCTTTTTTTGGACTTTTGCTATTCTGTTTCCCTTTACTACCTTTGCTTTTTAACTATTCATCATGAAAATACAGGTCATCAGCGATCTTCATCGGGAATTTGGAAGTACGGAATTATGTTTTGATCACGCAGATGTGGTTGTGCTGGCAGGGGATATCAATCTGGGAACCAAAGGAATGGAATGGATTAAAGAAGCAATACCCAATAAACCTGTAATCTATGTTTTGGGTAATCATGAATACTATAAAGGTTCTTACCCGAAAACACTTCATAAAATCAAAGAGGCAGCGTTGGGCTCCAATGTCCATGTGCTGGAAAATTCATTTGTAGACATTGATGGAATTCGTTTTCATGGGGCAACGCTGTGGACGGATTTTTCCATCTTTGGAAATCCTGTTCAGTATGGAATACTTTGTCAGTCAAAGATGAACGACTATAAAATGATCAGAAGAGATCCTTCCTATTGGAAAATGAGAACTTTGGATACCTTTAAAATTCATCAGCTTTCAAGGCAATGGCTAAAAGAAAGCCTTGAAGACTCAAAAGGATTTAAAAATATTATCGTTACCCATCATGCACCCAGCATACAATCTGTTCCTGAACATTACAAAGAAGATCCGTTAACAGCTGCTTATGCTTCAGATTTAGAAGATTTGATTACAGCGTATCAACCATTATACTGGATTCATGGGCATATCCATACGCCGTGCAGATATAAGATTGGAGAAACAGAAGTGATCTGTAATCCTCATGGCTATATTGATGAAAAATATAACGGATATGATAAGGAATTACTGATTGTTATTTAGCAAGCAATAAAAAGTAAAATTTGATAATTGGGCTTCTTGGCACTTTTTCCTTTTTCCACTACCTTCGTGTTTAATTTTCTTTCCAATGCCTAAAAAATCCCAACCAAAACCTGATTTTGTTTCCCAGCTGGCCTTTGATGAAGTACTTCAGCAAGTGGAGTTTGATCTTAGAATCAAGGAATTTGTAGTGATGGAAATTGATAAGGCAAACTACATTATACAACCGAATATGCCTTATCGTTCTGATTATTTCTGCATTTTTATGGTGCAGAAAGGAGGTGTTACATTCAGGTTGGATGATAAGAGTTATAGTGTTACCAAAGGCGATATTATTTTTTGTCCCATGCTGGAAACGTTTTGGCTGGATGAAATTACAGAAGATTACAATGCTAAATATATTTTCTTTTCACTGAACTTTATATCCGATGCAGGTTTTAATTATAAATCAAATAATGTCCTTAAGAGCTTATCTTCTGATCCGGCCAATATCATCAGGAATGAACCGGACGTGTACAGGAAAGTGAATTTCCATCTCGATGAGCTGAAGGTTTTGAATGATAAAGAAAAAGAGAATTATTATTTCAAAGAAATGATATGGCATCACTTTTCACTGGTGATTTACGAAATTGATAATTATTTCAAGAAAACGGAAAGACCTCATCCGGTTACCCACAGAGAAGATGAGTTGACGACCAGTTTCTTTAAACTTGTTCAGGATCATTTCAAAGAAGAACACAACGTCCAGTTCTATGCCGATAAACTTTTTATCAGCCGTAAATACCTTACAAAGGTGATCAATAAAACAGTGTTTAAATCTCCAAGAGATATTATTCATCAGGTGCTCGCTGTGGAAGCCAGGCTGTTATTGAAAAATCCCAATCTGAATGTCAGTGAGGTCGCATCAAAGCTGAGTTTTTCAGATCAGGCGTCTTTTAATAAGTTTTTTAAAAAACACGCGGGAAGATCTCCATTGGAATATAAAAAAGATGATTTGTATTGATAATCAGTAATTTGTGTTTTTAAGACGTCTTTTTACCAAATTTCAACTATTATTTTGATTAATAATAGCAAATAGTGTCATTTATATTGTCTATGAATGATATTTCTCATGTTTTTCAAAATAAGGAGTCTTTTTGACAAAACAAGGAGTTTTTCGAATAATCCTATTGAATTTTTTTCGTTCGATTTTTGTGCGGAAAATTTAAAAGGACTATTGTTATGCAAAGATTTTTTATTCAAAAATCGACTCTACTTTTCCTCTCACTGATCATATTGGCAGGATGCAGGAAAAATAATCAAAACCAGGGCTATCAGCAGCAGGCACAGGAATTACCTGTGGCCAAAGTAACACAGGGAGACGCTTCTGTTTCCAGAGAATATGCAGCATCTATCGAGGGAGTTTCCAATGTGGAAATCAGACCTCAGGTAACAGGATATTTAAGCAAAATTTTTGTTGATGAAGGTGACTTTGTGAGGGCAGGACAGCCATTGTTCAAAATTGAAGATCAGGTTTTCCGTGAACAGCTGAAAAGTGCTCAGGCATCTTTGATTACCGCTCAGGCTAATCTTTCAACTTCTAAAATTGATCTGGACAGAAAAAAAGAACTGTTCAGAAACAAAATGGTTTCGGAAATTCAGGTGAAAGAAGCGGAGGCGGCTTATAATGCAGCACGTGGAGCGGTAAGCCAGTCTACGTCTACCATTGAATCTGCAAAAATTAATTTAAACTTCTCTGCCATTAAAGCTCCGGTAAGCGGATTTATCGGAAGATTCAATTATCGTCTGGGAAGTTTAATGACGCCGGGTAATCAGGATCCGATTACTCTGTTATCAGACATTCATCAGGTGTATACTTACTTCAGTCTGAGCGAAAATGATTTTAATAATTTCCAGAAACAGTACACGGGAAGCAGTATTGATGAAGTGATAAAAAATACTCCGGCAGTTTCATTATTGCTTTCAGGAGGTGAAAAATATGCTGAGAAAGGAAAGATTGATGCGGTGGAAGGTCAGTTTAATAAAACAACCGGATCAATCACGCTAAGAGCAAAATTCAACAATCCCAACAATCTTTTGAGAAGTGGAAACACGGGTAAAATTGTACTGGATCAGTTCTACAGCAATGTTGTTCTACTCCCGATTGCTTCTACCAGAACCATTCAGGATAAAGTTTTTGTATTCACCATTCAGGGTGGGAAAGCAGCCATGTTGCCTGTAGAAGTGAATGGAAAAGCCGGGGACAAATTCATTGTAGCCAAAGGACTTAAGGCTGGAGATGAATATATCACCAGCGGTTTTGACCGTCTACAGCCGGGAACTCCTGTCGTGGCACAAAAGAAAAATGCTCAACAGAAAAAATCCTAAGAAGAAATCATGTTAAAGAAAATTATAAAAAGACCCGTACTGGCAACGGTTATCTCCGTATTGCTTGTTATTCTGGGGATCGTCGGGATGGTAAGCCTTCCGATTACAAAATTTCCGGACATTGCGCCTCCTACCGTTATGGTAACAGCGGCCTATCCGGGAGCCAATGCTGAAACCATTGCCAGGTCCGTAGCACCACCTTTGGAAAATGCCATCAATGGAGTGGAAAACATGGATTATATTACTTCCACAGCGAGTAATGATGGTACTTTAAGTATTACTGTTATTTTTAAATTAGGAACAGATCCCGATCAGGCGGCCATTAACGTTCAGAACAGAGTGGCGCAGGTGACCAACCAGCTTCCCGCAGAGGTAATTCAGGCTGGAATCACTACGGTGAAAAGACAGAACAGTATGATCGCGATGGTCTCTTTGACCAGTAAAGATGGTACGATGAGTGATCTTTTTCTTGAAAACTATGCGAAAATCAATATCGTTCCTGAGCTTAAAAGAGTAAAAGGAGTAGGAGATGCCATGGTATACGGAAATAAAGATTATTCCATGCGTATCTGGCTGGATCCGAATAAACTGACTTCGTATAATCTTACGCCTTCCGATGTTTCCAGAGCCATTCAGACTCAAAACCTTGAAGCAGCACCCGGAAGATTAGGGGAAAGAAGTAAAGAGGTCATGGAATATGTGCTTCGTTACAAAGGAAAATTTACAGAACCTGAACAATATGAAAATATTACAATTAAAGCGTTGAATGACGGTTCTGTTTTAAAGTTAAAAGATATTGCCAAAGTAGAATTCGGAGCGTACAGTTATACGGTATCTTCCAATTATAATAAAAAAGCTTCGGTAACGATGGCGATCTTCCAGATGGCAGGATCCAATGCCAATGAAGTACAGATTGCGCTTCAGGAAAGAATGAAAGAACTGAAAAAATCCTTCCCGGCAGGAATGGATTATGAAATTCCTTATGCTACAAAAGATGCACTGGATCAATCCATAGAACAGGTAATTCATACCCTGATAGAAGCATTTATCCTGGTTTTTATTGTGGTATATATTTTCCTTCAGGATTTCCGCTCCACGTTGATTCCGGCTATTGCGGTTCCGGTATCGATTGTAGGAACATTCTTCTTTATGAAGGTTTTCGGATTCTCTATCAATATTCTGACCTTGTTCGCATTAGTACTCGCGATTGGTATTGTGGTAGATGATGCTATTGTAGTAGTAGAGGCAGTTCATGCTAAAATGGAACATAAAAAACTCAACCCGAGAGCAGCTACTATGTCGGCCATGAGTGAGATCACAGGAGCAATTGTTTCGATTACGTTGATTATGTCTGCCGTATTCGTTCCTGTAGCCTTTATGAGTGGTTCTACAGGATTATTCTACCAGCAGTTTGCATTGACACTGGCGATTGCCATTGTGATTTCAGCGGTGAACGCATTGACTTTGAGTCCGGCTTTGTGTGCTTTATTCTTAAAACAACATCATCCGGGAACGCATGAGAAAATGAATTTTAAAGACCGTTTCTTTGCAGGTTTCAATGCAAGTTTCAATAAACTTACTTTCCGTTATGGAAAAGCAGTATTGTTCCTTTTAAAAAGAAAATGGGTGGCTTTGGTTCTGATTGTAGCCTTCGGAGGATTGTTCGCATGGATGTCTATGACAACACCTAAAGGGTTTATTCCGGATGAAGATCAAAGTTTTATTATTGTAACTGCTAATCTTGCTCCCGGAGCTTCAAAGGATAGAACGTCTAAAGTAGTTTCCGATACGGAAGATCTTTTAATGAAAAATCCGGCTGTGGATAAAGTAATTTCTGTAGACGGACTGAACTTATTCAGTGGTTCCATGTCATCTTCGGCAGCTTCTATTTTTGTTAAATTAAAAAAAGGAGGCGAGAGAGGACCTGTTAATAATATCAACGATATCATCGGACAAACTCAAGGCATGCTTTCTCAGGACAAAAGAGCGAATTTCCTTGTGATCAATACCCCAACGGTAGATGGTTTCGGTAATACCAGTGGGATGGAACTGGTGCTTCAGGACCGTACCAACGGAGAACTTCAGAATTTAGGAAATATCTCCTACGGAATGATGGGCGCTTTGATGCAGAGACCTGAGGTTGCCGTGGCATTTACTACGTTTGACGTTACTTATCCGCAGTTTGAGGTGCTTGTAGATGAAGTGAAGTCTGCGCAGCTTGGAGTAAATGTTTCTGATGTTTTAGGTGTGATGCAGGGATATTATGGAAGTATTCAGGCGTCTGATTTCAACAGATTCGGGAAATATTACCGAGTATTGGTACAGTCTACACCGGAAACAAGACAGGATAAAGAATCTCTGAACGGAATTTTCGTTAAAAATAACCTGGGTCAGATGGTTCCTGTCAATACATTGGTAAGCCTGAAACAGGTGACAGGAGCAGAAGTAGTAGATCGTTTTAATCTATTCAACTCTTCTAACTTAACAGTAATGGCAGCTCCGGGATACAGTACCGGACAGGCTATGGCAGCCATTGATGAGGTAAGCAAGCAGGTACTTCCTCCGGGATATACTTATGATTATAAAGGGATGAGCCGTGAAGAAGCAGGTTCAAGCTCACAATCTGTTATGATCTTCGGGTTATGTATTGTATTTGTATTCTTCCTTTTATCTGCGCAATATGAAAGTTATATCCTTCCATTAGCGGTTTTGATCGCGATTCCGGTAGGGCTTTCAGGAGTATTTGTGGGAATTACGTTTGCGGAACTTTCCAATAATATTTATGTACAGATTGCTTTAGTGATGCTAATCGGATTGCTGGCGAAGAATGGTATCCTGATCGTAGAATTTTCCATTCAGAGACGTAGAGCGGGGAAAAGCCTTATTGCTTCTGCAGTAGAAGGAGCAAAAGCCCGTTTACGACCTATTTTAATGACTTCTCTTGCATTTATCACCGGGTTGATTCCATTATTATTCGTGGTAGGTCCTTCAGCAATGGGGAACCATTCCATCGGGTATGCAGCCATTTCAGGGATGCTTTTCGGAACCATTTTGGGAATTTTTGTAGTTCCTGTTCTTTTTGTGGTATTCCAGGCATTGCATGAAAGAATCAACGGAAGAGTAGTAACCGATGCGGATTGGGAATATTAATTCAAATGATTTTAAAAATGAAAATTAAAAATATAGCATATATCGCATTCATTTCAGGAACAGCAATCTCCTGTAAGGTTCAGAAATATGAACAGCCTAAAATAAAAATGCCTGAAGCTTTCAGAGCTGACAGTATTGTGGTGGATTCTCAGGAGAATATTGCTAAAATAAGTTATAAAGACTTCTTCAAAGATCCCCTTCTGGTAGGATTAATTGATAAAGCAATGATGCAGAATAATGATCTTCAGGTGGCTTTAAAACAGATAGAATTTGCATCACTGGCTTACAATCAGAGCAAATGGGCCAATATCCCAACGGTAAGTGCTTCTGCCAATGCCAATATCAACCGTCCTTCAGACAATAGTATGAACGGAATGATGGCGGGACAGTTTATGGGAAAAAGATATATGGAAGATTATACAACTTCTCTGAGTTTCTCCTGGGAAGCAGATATCTGGGGGAAGATCAAAGGCAGAAAAGAACAGGCTTTGGCAGAATATCTTAAAACACAGGAAGCGGCAAAAGCGGTAAAAACGCAAGTTGTATCTGCGGTTGTACAAGGGTATTATAATTTATTAATGCTGGATATTCAGCTGGAAATTACAAAATCCAATCTGGCGTATGCGGATAATACCCTGAAATTTCTGACCAAACAGCAGGAACTTGGTTTGACAACAGCTTTGGCAGTACAACAGCAGGAAATTGTAAAGGACCAGATTCTGAAATCAATTCCTGCTATTGAAAGTTCTGTAAACACTCAGGAAAATGCTTTGAGCCTGTTAACGGGTTCTATGCCCGGAAAAATTGAAAGAAGTGCAAGTCTGAACCATGTACAGTCTCCGGATCATCTTGCAGCAGGCATTCCTTCAGAATTATTAAGCTACAGACCGGATATTAAAACGGCAGAACTTGAAGTCAGAAAAAGTGCAGCAGCCATTCATGTGGCAAAAATGAGCATGTACCCTTCATTGAATATTACCGCACAGGGTGGAGTGAATGCCTTCCAGCTCAGCAAATGGTTCAGCGTTCCGGGATCTCTTTTCGGAATGGTGGCGGGAGCCGTGGCACAGCCTATTTTGAATGGAAAACAGTTGAAAACACAGTATGAGCAGTCTAAAGTATTAGCTGATCAGGCGGAAATCAACTTTAAGCAGTCTGTTTTAAAAGCGGTAGGTGAAGTGTCTGATGCATTGGTACAGATCAAGAAGCTGGAAGAACAGCAGAAAATTGCAGAAGGGCTGGCTGTGAAATCTGGTGAAGCCGTGAAGAAGGCTGATTTATTATTTAAATATAATTCAGCAACGTATGTAGAAGTGATTATCGCACAAACGAATAAACTTCAGGCAGAACTGGAACTGGCTTCTCTGAAAACTCAGAAACTGAACGCGATTACAGCGCTTTATCGCTCTGTAGGAGGCGGATGGCAATAAAGTAAAATTGAATCTGCTTCGTCTGTAAGGATGAAGCAGGTTTTAATCCATTATCATTATGAAGACAACTATACAGGAGGGGATTATTCTCATTCCGGATTTCAGCGGATTTACCGAATTTGTGTTCAATACAAAATTGTATACAGGCGAGTATATTGTACGGCAATTACTGTCGACACTCATTGATGTGAACGATCAGTATTTTGAAATTTCCGAGATTGAGGGAGATGCCATTTTATTTTACCGTTATGATGAAAATCCGTCTTACCAGAGTATTTCAACAATGCTGTGGAAGATGCGGACTGCTTTCAACAGGAAAATAGAAGAGTTAAGTAAAAGTTTAAGTACCAAAATTGATCTGGCTCTCAAGTTTATTGTTCATTACGGATCTTTTTCACAGTATAATATCGGAAACTTCAGAAAATTATATGGAAAAACAATCGTGGAAGCCCATCAGCTTTTAAAAAACGGAGTGGCAGAACAGCCTTCTTATGCACTTTTCAGTAATTCTTTTCTGGAAAGCAGCAGGAATAAAGAATCCGGTTTTAATAAAGATCCGCTTCGTCTGCCTGAGGTAGGTGTTATTCATTACTTTGAAAGTGTAAACTAGCATATATTTTTAATAGTAATCCTTGTCAATTTGCTATTGCTAACGGCCCGGGTGAGATCCGGGCTTTTTGCTTGTCAAATTGTTGGAATTTTAAATAAATTTTCAATTTCGTATAAATACTGTTTTTTAAGAATATTTATAATGGAAGTGAGTTTTATTGGTTTGATTTATTGAAAAATTTACATCGTTTTTAAATTTATGTTTATGTTTTAATTGTTATATGCTTGAAAATTAAATAATTATTTTACTTTTTTTACTTTTTAATGTAACATATTAATGAAGATAGTGGTCTTATAGAAAAAACTAAATTTCACATGAAAATACTATTATTTCCCATAGCAATATTAACAGGCGTATCAGCAATGGGCCAACAGGTTCCAGCTCCGGCTGCCAACGATACTGTAAAAGGAAATGCAAAAGAAATAGAAGCGGTTACGCTGGTTGCCAGAAAACCAACCGTAGAATCTAAAGTAGACAGAACTGTATTTAATGTAGCCAACAGTGCAATTCTGGCGGGAAATACAACATGGGATGTGCTGAGAATGACTCCTTTGGTAAGTATTGATAACAATGATGAGGTAAAAGCTGAGGGACAATTGGTTACCGTATATATCAATGACAGGAAATCTGTTTTTACAGGTAAGGAGCTCAAGGAATATCTTAAAACAATTCCTGCCGATAACCTGATGAAAATTGAAGTAATCACCAGTCCGTCTTCCCGTTATGAAACTTCCGGTTCCGTGATCAATATTGTCCTTAAAAAAAGGGATGATGAAGGATTAAAAGGAAGCATATCTCTCAACAACAGACAAAGTACCAAAAACTCGCAATACACGAATTTCAACCTGAACTACCATAAGAAAAAGTTTACCCAAACCCTTATAGGAGGTTATAATAACGGAACTTATGTACAGACGAATCAGACATGGGATAACCGCTATGCGGAAAATAAACTGACACAGTTTAATCTGAAAAATGTAATGAGAAATGAAAGCCCTTCTGTTTCTTCCACTTCAGAGTTTGAAATTAATGATAAAAATAACTTCGGGCTTGTACTGGAATATTCACAAAACAGGAATTTTCATACTGCAGAATCTAATGGAACCACTACAAAAGACGGAGATCCGGGAGAATCTTTCCTCCAGAACCAAAACAACTGGGGATTCAGCCGTAATCTGGGGACTAATGCTTTCTACAAGTACTATGATAAAGAGAAAAACAGGATTTTAGATATTAATTTAGGAACCAATTATTCCAGTAATAATAATGATAATCTGATCGACAAGCAAATTACTAAGCAGGGGGTGATAACCCATCAGCAGCTGGGCGTTATCAGTAGCAATCAGATGCGTAATTATTATCTGAAAGTTGATTATACACAGCCTTTTGGTAAATCGGGAGGCACCATGGAAGTAGGAGGGAAGACCGAAATAAACAACCATGTTATTCCTAACAGCCTGTATGGATTCAGTATTGATAATGCCATCCCGGAATTCGCTAATCTTTCCCGCAATGACAGATTCCATTATGAAGATCATCTGAGTTCTTTATATGCCAATTACAGCAAAACATTTTTTGAAAAACTGGAAACAAGAGTCGGAATCCGTTACGAATATATTGATTATAAAGTAAGACAGGATGTAGCAGGTACGGAAAGAAGGGATTCTTACGGCTCTTTTCTTCCCAACTTATTGCTGAAATATAGTTTTTCAGAGAAATTTGACCTGAGTCTTACCTACAACCGAAGCATTTGGAGACCCTGGTATTCTGAATTTAATCCCTTCCTTATGCCTGAAATTAACGGAACGTATTCTAGAGGAAACCTTTATCTGAATCCTAACCCGAATGACAGGCTTTATCTGAAGTTCGGAATTCTGAAAAAGTACTTTATCTCTGCAAGATACATGCATACGAATCAGGATTACTGGACGACGTACGTTACGGAAAACGGCAGAACAGTTTCATTGCCGGGGAACTTTGATGGAAAGGTTGAAAAATACTACCTATTTGCCAATACCAATCAGAATTTCCTGAAAAATAAACTGAATGTGAATGCCGGATTTGGATGGTACTACATTAATAATAAGGATTTTAACGAGAAGAATAAATTGGGAGCTAAGGATTATATCAGCTATTGGGGAGCTTCAGCGAATATATCTTATACTAATCTGTTTAATAAAAACATTAATGTAAGTGCATGGATGGAACTTGCCAATCAGAATAACGGTAACTCATATGCCAACAATACCAATGTTTTCCATAATATTTCAGTGACTAAAATATTCCCGAAAACCCAGATGGAGCTGAGCATGCAGCTGATGAACATCTTTAAAAGGCCTTATGGCGATAACACAACATACAGCGCGGACGGAACTTTCAGAGAGTACTCAAAATGGGACTGGTATGGAGTTTCTCTTACTTTTGTAAAGCGTTTTGGAAACCAGAAGGTAAAGGAGAATACAAAAACCGACGTAGAGAAAAACGGCGGCGGCGGAAAATAATTCAGGATTTGTTAGATATAATGAAAGCAGGTTTCCAATTGGGAATCTGCTTTTTATTTCTGGCTGGAAGCTGGAAGCTAGAAGCACTGAGGTACGTCCTTGATTGTCTATAAAAATCTGTGAAATCTCTGTAATCTTTGGGAGAAAAATTAAAAAAAACAGATCCCAATCCGGAATCTGTTTGCATTCTATCAAATAATTATAAATAGAGTTTATACTCAGTTTTTCTATTTAAGAGTAAATTTCACTTTGGTTTTAATGGCATCTGAAGAATTTCCAATAAGAGCTTCAAAGTCTCCGGGCTCAGCTACCCAATCGTGTTTTTGAGCATCAAAATAACTTAAAGCCGTTTTATCAATGGTGAAAGTCACTTCTTTCTGTTCTCCCGGATTCAGGTATATTTTTTCAAAACCTTTCAATTCTTTTGCAGGGCGTGGAACAGAAGATTTTAAATCACTGATATAAAGCTGCGCCACTTCAGCACCTGCCTTTTTACCTGTATTTTTAACGGTTACTGTAAATGTGATTTTACCATCCTGTGAAATAGTAGTCTGGTCTGCTTTTGCTTTTCCGAATTCAAAAGTAGTGTAGCTCAAACCATGCCCGAAGCTGAACAGTGGTTTTATATTTTTCGTGTCATGCCAGCGGTACCCTACAAAAATGCTTTCGTTGTACGTAATATTGATAGGATTTTTCTGGTCTTTACCTTTTCCTGCAGCTAACTCATCTTTCTGCCCCGGATATTCTCCCAGCTGGTGTGCTGAATTGTCTTCAAGCTTTACCGGAAATGTAAACGGAAGTTTTCCTGACGGGTTGGCATCTCCGGCTAAAATGGCAGCAATAGAATTTCCGGCTTCGGAACCAAGATACCAGGCTTGTACAACCGTTGGAACTTCTTTGATCCACGGCATAGCCACTGCATTTCCGGAAACTAAAACCACAGCAAGATTTTTGTTTGCTTTTGCCAGAGCAGAGATGATTTGATCCTGATTGTAAGGCAGCCCATAGCTTTTTCTGTCGTTTCCTTCACTGTCCTGGAAGTCCGCTTTGTTCAGTCCGCCTACGAAAATGACGTAATCTGATTTTTTTGCCAATTCTACGGCTTCATTCAATAATTCAGCCTCAGATCGGGTGTCTTTTAAATCCTGTCCGGATTTTACTCCGTTATATTCTCCTCCGATATCTCCTACATAGCCTCTTGCGTACTGTACATCAGCCTGTTTTCCGAATCTGGATTTGATTCCGTCTAAAGGAAGCGTTTCATATTTCACTTTTAAAGATGAAGAACCTCCACCTACAGTCATTATTTTGATGGCATTCTCTCCGATAACCGCTATTTTTTTAGCCTTGTTAAGATCAATCGGAAGAATATTCCCCTGATTTTTTAACAGAACAATTCCTTCTTCTCCGATTTCTTTGGCAACCGCTTTATGTTCTTCAGAAGCAATATTTCCGAAAGGCTTGTTGCGGTTCATCGTTGTTTTGTAGGCAAGACGAAGTAATCTTGTTACTTTGTCATCCAGTTCCTGGGTTCCTACTTTTCCTGCTTTAATCAAATCAAGGTAAGGCTTTGCCAGATAATAATTGTCATAGGCATTTTTAGTTCCTGCAGAAAGTCCGTTGGTCCATGAGCCGAATTCAAGATCAAGACCATTGTGGATAGCTTGTTCTGTATTGTTTACAGCACCCCAGTCGGATACCACTACGCCTTTATAATTCCATTCTTTCTTTAAAATATCATTTAAAAGATATTGATTCTGGCTGGCATACTGGCCTTTATACATGTCGTAAGCTCCCATGATCGTCCACGAATCACCTTCTGTTACCGCTGCTTTAAAGGCAGGAAGGTAAATTTCATACAATGCTCTGTCATCCACATTCACATTGCTTGTATGACGGAACATTTCCTGATTGTTCAGAGCAAAATGTTTTACAGAAGTTGCCACTCCGTTAGATTGCACACCTTTAATATAAGGAACCACCATCTTGGATGTCAGATAAGGATCTTCACCCATGTATTCAAAATTTCTGCCGTTCAGTGGAGTTCTGTAAATATTAACTCCAGGTCCCAGAAGAATATCTTTTTTTCTGTAGCGGGCTTCTTCACCCAATGCTTTCCCATAGTTCCATGACATTTTTTTGTTCCAGGTTGCGGATAAAGCAGTCAGGGCAGGGTAGGCGATAATAGAATCGTTGGTCCATCCGGCCTGATCCCATTCGTCCCACATTACTTCAGGACGAACCCCGTGCGGGCCATCTGTAGTCCAGAATTCAGGAATTCCCAATCTCGGAACACCCGGTGAACTGAATTTGGACTGTGCGTGAAGCATAGCCACTTTTTCTTCCAGGGTCATTCTTGATAGTGCATCCTGAATGCGCTGTTCAACAGGTTTGGATTCATCCAGATAAACAGGAATGGTAGTATTAGTCTGAGCCATATAAGAAGCAGAAATAAAGGTGAATAAACTTATAATGACGGTTTTCTTTAACATAATGCCTTACTATTTGATTAAAAACAAAAATAGAGAAAATTTTTATTATCTCAAATTGAGAAAATAAAAAATTGATAAATAAAAAAACTGCCTGATTATTTGCAGACAGCTTATTATTAAATATTGTATTTGTAAATGCGGAAAACTGAAGAGAAGTTGATGTTGAGACATCAAAGTGAAAAGGCTGAAAGCAAAATTGCAAAATGGTAAAAGACGAATGAAGCTACTCTCATATACTTTCATTCAACACCTCGAATCTTACAACACTCCTAGCACAGTGTTTAGATTCCTATGGAATGATAAGGCGGACGTATAGGTATAGCATGTAGTTTGTTCATTCCGAAGGAATCTACACTCAAACCCTCTTACTCTCCAACCCGAAAACTCGTATCCCGAATCCACTCTCACAACTCTAATACTCTCAAACTCTCCAACTCATCAATCCCATCCTTTCACAGCACCTCCTTTGAAGATTTCCTTAGCTTTCTTTTCCACTTCCGGAGACTGATAGGCTTTTACAAAGTTTTTTACTTTCTGGCTGTTTTTATTATCCTGTCTGGCGACTACCACATTCACATAAGGAGAATCTTTATCTTCCACAAGAATACCTTGCTTTTCCTGATCCAGACCTGCCTGTGCTGCAAAATTATTATTAATTACCCCCACAACAACATCTCTGTCATCCAAAACTCTTGGAATCTGAGCACCTTCGATCTCCATGATTTTCAGTTGTTTCGGGTTTTTTGTAATATCTGTTACTTTGGGAAGAAGTCCCACACCATCTTTCAATTTCAGCAAACCACTTTTTTGCAGAAGCAGTAAAGAACGTCCTCCGTTGGTAGGATCATTGGGAATAACAATCGTATTGCCTGCCTGTAATTCACCAACGTTTTTAATTTTTTTTGAATAAGCTACAATAGGATACACAAATGTATTTCCTACAGGCACAAGGTTATATCCTCTCTGCTTTGACTGTTCCGTTAAATAAGGAATATGCTGAAAGGCATTGGCATCAATATCTCCGTTAGTAAGGGCTTCATTGGGAACTACATAATCGTTGAAAGGGATCAGTTCCACTTCAAGATTGTACTTATCTTTAGCCACTTTTTTAGCCACTTCAGCAATTTCCTGTTCCGGGCCATAGGTAATCCCGACACGGATAAAGTTCGGATCATCCTTTCTTCCCGAACAGGCACTGAACAGCAATATTCCGGCAGCCACTAAACCAAAAATCTTTATTTTTTTCATTCTATTTTTTATTTAAATACTATTGAAGCAAAAGAGTAAAAAATGATCTTATTCATCCCCATATCCCGAAACTCGCACCCCGGATCTCAAACACTCCCACTCTCAAACCCTCTCACCCAAAAACTACCTGTGATCAAATCTTTTTGACAATCTGTCGCCCATAAACTGGATAATGAAAACCAAAAGAACAAGCAGAATCAAAACGGTATTCATAATTACAATATCATATCCGATATATCCGTACTGGTAACCCACCTGTCCAAGCCCGCCAGCTCCTACAGCACCACCCATTGCAGAGTAACCTACTAAGGTAATCAAAGTGATAGTCGCATTATTGATTAATGAAGGAAGCGCTTCGGGCAGCAATACTTTTCTAATGATCTGCAGCGGAGAAGCTCCCAAAGCTCTTGCCGTCTCTATAAGACCGTGTGGAACTTCGATAAGGCTGTTTTCTACAAGTCTAGCAATAAAAGGAGCAGCTCCCACACTTAACGGAACCAAAGCCGCATTCACTCCAATGGAAGTTCCTGCCAGAATCCTTGTGAAAGGAATCATCCATACAATTAAAATAATGAAGGGAATGGCACGAAAAATATTTACCAATATAGATAATCCTCTATGGTAGGCTGCATTTTCCAGCAGTTGTCCTTTTCTGGTTAAAAATAGCAGGATTCCTACCGGAAGTCCCAGCACAAATCCAAAAAATCCGGATAAAAATGTCATATAAACCGTTTCCCAGGTTCCTTTTGCCAAAAGGGCAATTACCGCATCACTAAGCATATCCTTTTACTGTATTTTGAATTTTATTTTGATTGAAATAATAGATCGCCTGCTGGTTTTCTTCCGCTTCACCCTGAAGCTGCAACAGTAGTTTACCGAAATTGGAATTTCCAAAATACTCTACATCCGCCTTTAACAATTTATATGGGATTTTATATTGGTTGTATAGTGTTGAGAGAATTTGTTCAACACTGATGTTTTCGTTAAGTTCTATTTCGACCAGTGGAAATAAACCTTCTTGAGGTTCTTTCTGCAGTCTGCTGATGAGTTCCTGTGGCAGGGTCATGATGTCTGAATTGATGAACTGACGGATGATCGGGTTCTCTTTTTCCGAAATAATCTCGCTTAAAGTTCCTTTTGTTAATAATTTTCCTTTATCGATAACGGCCACGTGGTTGCAGACCGATTTGATGACTTCCATTTCGTGGGTAATTAAAAGGATGGTAATTCCCAGTCTCTGATTGATATCTCTTAAAAGCTGCAGAATAGACTGTGTTGTAGCCGGATCCAGTGCACTTGTAGCTTCATCACAAAGCAGAAGGTGAGGATCATTGGCCAGAGCCCTTGCAATGGCAACTCTTTGTTTCTGTCCTCCGGAAAGGCTTTTGGGATAATCGTTGGCTTTATCTTCAAGTCCTACAATCTTCAGGAGTTCGTTGACTTTCCTTTTGATTTCGTCCTTGCTGGTATGATCAAGTTCCAATGGAAGCGCTACATTGTCAAAAACAGTTCTTGAAGAAAGAAGATTAAAATGCTGGAAGATCATTCCGATTTTTTTACGCTCCTCAGCCAGTTGTTTGGAGCTAAGTTTGGTAAAATCCTTTCCATTAATAATAATTTGTCCTTCATCCGGCCTTTCCAATAAATTAACGGTACGGATCAGCGTACTTTTTCCTGCCCCTGAAAAACCGATAATTCCTACGATATCTCCTTTATCTATAGTAAGACTTACCTTATCCAGTGCTTTGAAAGACTGTTTTTTCTGGTGAAATGTTTTTGATATGTTTCTGATTTCTATCATTCTGATTTTATATACTTTTTAAATAGGCTGATATCTTCTGCCTGTTCTGTTTAAAAATCTCCTTACTCTTCTGATTTTGACCTTGGCCCTTTTTGAAAGTCTGAAATACTTGGTGACATTGGTTAGAAGTACTCCCAGCAATATAATGAATAAACCATACAGCTGACCTCCATTGATGCTTTGGTGGGCAACAATCCAGCCAGCAATCACTGTTACAATAGGATTGATGTAGGTGTGGGTGCTTACCAAAGCAGCGGGTTTTACGGACAGAAGCCAAATGTACGACAAATAAGCGACTATCGATCCAAAGAAGATCAAAAATAGAACCCCAAACCATGCCGATAGCGGAACCGCAGAAACTGAAAAATCAGTCCATTCTTTTCTGAAAAAAGCGATGAGAAAAGAGGCTAATCCTGCTATTATAAGCTGTTGGGCAATATTCATAAACGTAGATTGGGATGCCGGATTTTTCTTTGAATATAATGAACCCAATACCCATGAGATCGAACTTAATCCCAGAACTACAAATGCTGTAATCCGTAAATTTTCATTAACAACAGCATGAGCAGCATTTGAATGTACACTGCCTTTTAAAAACATAATCAATCCAGCAAAACCAATCACCAATCCTATCGGAATAAATTTATCTGAAAAATAATATTTCCAATTATTTTTGTCAATAGCAATAAACCAGAATGGCCCTGTTGCAATGGAAATAGCAGCTTCAGAAGCGGTTACATATTGTTCTCCCCAGGCTACAAGCCCGGTTCCTCCGGTAAGAATAAGAATACCGGTAATGGCATTTTTCTTCCAGTTGATCAGTGAATTTGCCTTTTCTCCTTTAGAAAGAAGATAGGCTATCATGAGAATTCCGGCTACCAGAAATCTCAATCCGGAAAGAATGAAGGGTGGGAAACCTTTTAAGCCAAATGAAATAGCTAAAAACGTAATTCCCCATATCACATAGATATTTGTAAAAGCCAATGGAATCAACCATTTGTTTTTAGAATTGCTCATTTTTATGTTTTTAATGTTGTTATTCAATAAAAAAAGGCTCTACCACGTGGTAAAGCCTTCGAAAATATGTCTAAATAAAAGTAAGGTCAACCACAGTATTCTTGATGTACAGGCATACACATATCCTTCATCATATTTTTGATGGTATGTTTCTTAATTGAATTATATTTTAATTCTGCCTTCATTTTGTCTTATTTCCTGAATACGTTTGCAAATATAGAATATAATTTTTATTAGTCCACTAAAAAAGTAGACATTTTGAATATTAAATTATTATTAATGGATTAGTGTTTTGTAAATCAGTGATTTGTATGTTGTTCTGTTTTGAAATTAAAGTATTGAATAGATTAATTTCATAATGTTTTGGTAAGAAAAGGTCAGATTTTGATTAAAACAGGCGTTATGGAAAAGGTAATATAAATTGAATTTTTTGAGGATTGTGTAAAGGTTGGTTGAGGACTGTTTAAAAATGATTTAAAATGTGTTTCCGGAAACGGAGTTTTGCATTTATTAAACTAGTTAAATGCACAGGATTTCTGTTCACTGTAATTTAGCATCAAAATTAAAAGACATGGACAATAGAATTTTAGGTCTGCATCATATTACTGCTATTGCAGACAACGCGAAAAGAAATTTAGATTTTTATACCAAAGTTTTAGGTGTAAGACTGGTAAAGAAAACTGTAAATTTTGACGATCCGGGAACGTATCACTTCTATTTCGGAAATGAAAACGGAACCCCGGGAACCATTCTTACATTCTTTCCCTGGGAAGGAATAGGAAAAGGAAACAACGGAAGCGGAATGGCAACTCATATCGGATATTCTGTCCCGAAAGGAAGCCTTGAATTCTGGAAAAACCATTTACAAAGCTTTAATGTAGCCGCAGAAGAAGGAGAAATATTCGGCGAAAAGATGATTTCTTTTAAAGATCCGGACGGCCTCCAGTTACAGCTGATAGAGCCTCTAAGTGAAGACAACAGAAAAGTATGGACAACGGATGATATCAAAGATGAAAATGCATTAAAAGGTTTCCATAATGTGACTTTAACCTTGAAAAAAGCAGATCCTACGATCAAAGTTCTGACCGATATTTTAGGATACGACTTGCAGAAACAGGAAGGCGAAAGATACAGACTGGCTACTGATGCCATTGATACCGCTAATATTGTTGATATTATTGAAAATGATACCATTCCGGCAGGTAGAAATGCAGCGGGAACCAATCACCATATTGCATTCAGGGTAAAAGATGATAATGTTTTGATGGAATATCGTGAGAAAGCCTTATCCGCAGGACTAAGCATCACACCGAAAATCAACAGAGATTATTTCTACTCACTGTATTTCCGTGAGCCGGGTGGAGTTTTATTTGAAATTGCAACTGATAATCCTGGATTCACTGTAGATGAGCCTTTGAATGAGTTGGGAGCCAACCTTAAACTTCCTGTTCAATACGAAGGTATGCGTGAGAAAATAGAAGGAGTATTGCCGAACTTATCATAGATCATCGGTCATATTTTATAAAGATGCTAATTTTGAATAAAGATTTAAAAACAAGAAAAATGGAAAGAACAGAAATAGTTTTAGAAGGAAGAAAAGGAGAGATCCAGCTTTTCTCAGACGATCATAAAGCAGGTAAAATGGACATATCAGTGATTGGAAAAAAACTGACCGTTTACCATACCGAAGTAAATCCGGAATATGAAGGAAAAGGCTTTGCCAAAATTTTACTGGAAAGACTGGTTTCCTACGCAAGAGAAAATGATTTGAAAATTCTACCGCTATGTCCTTATGTTCACGCTCAGTTCAAACGTCATCCGGAAGAATATAATGATGTATGGTTGAAGGAAGAACTGTAGGGAGTTTGAGATGCGGGATGCGGGTTTTCGATATTCGAGTTTGAGAGTCTGAGGGGAAGAGGGCTTGAGAATCTTGAGCTAAAAAACAGAAGATGAATAAAGTTATTTCCGAACTTATCAACTCGAATCCCGAACCCCGAAATCTCGGATCCATCATAATAACCAATTAACAATTTTATCACAATGAAACTTATCACAGGATTGCATCACGTTACGGCAATTACCGGCAATGCACAGGAAAATATAGATTTTTATACCGGAGTTTTGGGACTTCGGTTGGTCAAAAAAACGGTCAATTTTGATTACTCAGATGTTTATCATTTTTACTTCGGTGACGAATACGGAACACCGGGAACGATTATGACTACTTTTCCTTATGGTAAAGATCTGATCAATGGCAGACATGGTAAAGGAATGCTCAATACAACGGCTTTTTCGGTTTCTATCGATGCCCTGGATTATTGGATGAACCGTCTGGAACAATTCAATATTCCTTTCAAACAGCCGCAGCAAAGATTTTCTGATGAAGTTTTCATTTATCTTGAAGATTTTGATGGATTGGGATTGGAATTGGTTTTTAATGATGAAGACGAAAGAAAAGGATATTACAATGGTTATATTCCTAAAGATTATGCCATCAAAGGGATTCATCATGTAGAAATCTGGCAGGATGCTTATGAAAGAACAGCAGCACTTCTGACCACTCAGATGGATCATAAAGTGATCAAAGAAAGTCCTGACCGATTGAGATTGGGAACCGACAACATGCCGGGAAAATATGTAGATCTGCTTTCTACCCCAAATGCCTTAAAAGGTTTAGCAGGAAGAGGTACCGTTCATCATGTGGCTTTTGCTACTCCCGACGCAGAGTCCCAGCTTGAAATGGTAAAAAGATTAAATGCCTATGGATTGGAGCATACCGAAGTGAAAGACAGAAAATATTTTACTTCCGTATATTTTAAAGAACCAGGTGGCGTTTTGTTTGAAATTGCTACTTCAGGCCCAGGGTTCGACGTGGATGAAGAAGCTGCATTTTTAGGTGAAGATCTGCAATTGCCGCTACAGTTTGAAAAAAGAAGAGAACGTTTGAAAGAAGTTCTTCCTAAAATTGATTATCCAACAGAAAAATTCAGATAGAAATAATGAGTCATACTTTAAATATAAAAACAGCAGGAATACCCTTAAATCAGGCGGAAAAAACTTTGATCATGATTCACGGACGCGGAGGAAGTGCTCAGGATATTCTGAGTTTATCCCAGCATTTGAATGTAAAAGACTATACGCTGCTAGCCCCACAGGCTTTGAATCACAGCTGGTATCCTTTTTCATTTATAGCTCCGGTGGAACAAAACGAACCGTGGTTGTCATCAGCTCTTGAAATGGTTGAAGAGACTGTAAAAGCAGCCGTCAATGCAGGAATAAAACCTGAAAATATATACTTTTTCGGATTTTCCCAGGGAGCCTGTCTTACCCTTGAATTTTTAGCCCGCAATGCTCAGAAGTTCGGTGGAGCGGCAGCTATTATTGGTGGCGTGATTGGAGATAAAATCAACCGTGAAAATTATAAAGGTGATTTTGCAGGGACTCCGATTTTCCTGGGAACCAGCAATCCTGATTTTCATGTTCCGGTAGAAAGAGTATATGCTACAGCCAATATTTTAAGAGAAATGAATGCGGAGGTAACTGAAAAAGTATATGCCAATTTTGGACATTCTATTAACGAGGAAGAAATTGAAATAGCGAATTCAGTTATATTTAAATAGTTTAACCACAAAAGTCACAAAAGATTTGATAAGTAAATATCGAACGCTTAAAAAGAACACTTAAGTTGTATAAAAATCTTTGATTTTTCTCTCATGTGATCTTTATATTGTATATTATTAAACTTTGCAAACATTTTAAAACAAAAACTTTGTGACTTTTGTGGTTATTACATTTTAAGTAACCTAGTGAAGTGGAGATTCCTACGGAATGGCAAAGTATGAGGATTAACTATCCATACAGATTGTCACTCCGTAGGAGTCTCAATAAATAAATTAACATTCAATAGCGGTGGGCTTTAGCCCGCCTTTAAAAAAATAAATTTACCACTGGCTTTAGCCCAAACATAAATGATCAGAATCTGAAATCTAACTTCAAAAAACATGCACGAACAATTACTTTTAATATTAGGACTTTTATTACTTGTTATGCTGCTGGTCATGCTGGCACAACGGATCAAAATTGCCTATCCTATCTTTCTGGTACTTGCCGGATTGGGGATCAGCCTTATTCCCGGAGTCCCTGTTTTAAAGATGGATCCGGAGATTATATTTCTGATTTTCTTACCACCTCTTTTATACGAAGCAGCCTGGTACACTTCATGGAATGATTTCTGGAAATGGAAACGTCCCATCAGCTTATTGGCTTTCGGGCTGGTATTTCTGACTTCTCTGGTCGTTGCTTACACTTCACAAATGTTGATTCCGGGATTTACGCTTGCATTAGGCTTTTTATTGGGAGGAATTGTTTCGCCACCGGATGCCGTAGCAGCCACAACAGTTTTAAAAGGATTAAAAGTACCGAAACGTACCCTCGCTATACTGGAAGGAGAAAGTCTGATTAATGATGCCTCTTCACTGATTGTTTTCAGGTTTGCTCTGGCAGCTGTAATGACAGGAGCGTTTTCAATGCATGAAGCGACTGGGCAGTTTTTTCTGGTGGCAGGTATGGGTGTTGTCGTAGGGATTGCCGGAGCACATATTTTTTATGCCATTCACCGTTTTTTACCTACAACACCTGCTATTGATGCGGCACTTACCGTAATGACGCCATATATTTTATTTCTTTCTGCAGAACATTTCCATTTTTCGGGAGTGATGGCTGTGGTGAGCGGAGGATTGTTTATGTCTTTCCGTGCTCATGAGATTTTCAAAACCGGAACTACGAGAATCAATATGACAGGAGTCTGGAACACACTCATCTTTGTGATGAATGCTTTGGTTTTTGTATTAATAGGTCTTGAACTTCCTGATATAATCAATGGATTGGGTGAAATTTCAGTAATGGAAGGCATCAAATATGGTTTGGTTATAAGTTTGATTGTCATTGTGGTACGTCTTTTATGGATCTATCCCGTAGCTCATCTTCCAAGATGGTTCAGTGAAAAAGCCCGTCGTGATCCGAGTCCGGGATGGAAAAATCCTTTAATCATAGGCTGGGCAGGAATGAGAGGAGTGGTTTCCCTGGCAACAGCTTTGTCTATTCCGGTGATGATGAATTCACAAGCTGAGTTTCCGATGAGAAATCTGATCATTTTTATCACATTTGTCGTCATTTTTGTGACATTAGTGTTTCAGGGATTGACATTACCTTTGATTATTAAATTAACCAAAATAGGGGAGATCGATCATATTTTGCCTTCTCACGAACAGCAGGCCGGAATTCAGATGAGACTGGATAAACTTGCCGTTCAGAGGCTTGATAACGAATACAATGAGGTGTTGAACAGCAATAGTCTCCTTGAAAATCTTAAAAATACGCTGGAAAGTGATATCAGACTTCACCAGAATCATCTCAATTCTATCGAAATGTGTACCAACAGGCAAAACGATATGGCCGAATATCATAAAGTAATGATGGATATATTTGCCTTACAGAGAAAAGAACTCTTTAAAATGAAACGCGAAAAACTCTTCAGTGATGACGAGATCCGAAAAGCAGAATCGCAACTGGATCTGAATGAATTGAAAATTACGGGGAATAAGCATTTGTAGCGGGTTTGCGAGATGCGAGATGTGGGTTTCGGGTTTCGGGTTTGAGAGTAAGAGAGTTTGAGAGTGGGTCGAGGTTTCGAGGTTTTGGATACGAGTGGGAGAGTTTGAGGATGCGTGCGTTTGAAATTATAAGAGTGTAAATTGTTACAGACAGAATGGACAAACTACGCACTTTATTTATCCATGCACTATGTCATTCCGCAGGAATCCAAATCGTCATTTTACTATTTACGTAAACAATATAAACATTAAACTCTGAACCTCGAACTTTAAACCTTAAACCTTGAATTTTAAACTTTAAACATTGAACAACATGAAAACATTACATTTTTTAGTCATTGGAAAAAACCAGGAAATTCTGGATACTTTAAAAAGAATTATAGAAAATAATGAGGGCTGGACAGCAGAAATACAAAGTGATGAAAATTTCTGCTATGAATATATAAAAGAAAATGTGGTAGATATTGTCCTTTTAAGCTCTGGCCTAGAGGAGGATTTTGAGAAAGATATAAAAATATTCTGTGCCGGTTTGGATAAGGATGTTAAAGTAATCGATCATTATGGAGGAGGAAGTGGACTTTTAAAGAATGAAGTTTACAGTCTTTTTCCTAATTTGCAGGGATAAAACCTGACATTATGTTCGAAAATATCATCAAAAATATTACGCGATTTATTTCAATCACTCCCCAAGAAGAAAAAACCTTTACAGATCTGCTTGTCTGCCAGTCGTTTCCAAAGAAAACGGTTTTGCTCAGAGAAGGAGAGATCTGCCAGTTTGAAGGGTATATTCACAAAGGATGTGTGAGAATGTATTGTTTGGATGATAATGGTTCTGAAGTAACGTTATTGTTTGCCATCGAAGATTGGTGGATCAGTGATATTGCATCATTTCATGAACAGAAGCCTTCTAAGGTTTTTATCGAAACGCTGGAAGATTCTGAAATCTATATGTTGAATACTACAACAAAAGAAAAACTGCTGCAGGAAGTTCCCAAATTTGAAAGAGTTTTCAGAATGCTGGTTCAGAGGAACCTGGCAACCCTGCAAAGCCGATTGGTAAATACCATTTCAAAGACTGCATCAGACAGATACCTTGAGTTCATCAAAGTATATCCTTCAATCCCCCAAAGAGTTGCGCAGTATTATATTGCTTCCTATCTGGGAGTTTCAAAAGAATTTGTCAGTACCATAAGAAAGCGTCTTGCTTCAAAAGAAAAATAAATCTTAGTTTTTTATACTTGCAGATTGCAGAGATTTGCATGGATTTTAAATTATATTCACCCATTTTATCGGAGATAAATCCTTGCGTCATAAAAATATTTAGCTTAGAAAACAACTTGCGTCTTTGCGTTTTCCAACTATTTTTTTGCTTGTCATTGATACAAAGATTCTTATGGAATGACATAATTGCAATGATGGCCTTGCCCACACAGTTTGTCATTCCGGTAGGAATCTAAGTGAAGTTATTCTTTAAAATATTATATCAAATTAAATAGTTCCTAAGAGTAAAAAGACTTTTACACTTTCCAAAAAAAACAGCAATCCACTATAGTTATACTGCCGAATACAAAAGTATCCGGCATTTTTTTTTGCTTCAAAGTCATTTATTAAACTAGTTAAATGTGCAGGGTTTTCGGTCTCTCTAAATTTGTCCTATCAAACAAGAACAAATAACAATCTGATATGGACAGAAAAGATTTTTTAAAGAAAGGATTATTGGGAACAGGAATGTTTGTAGCATCAGCTTCTTTGGCCGGCGCTATGAAAAATGACATCGACGAGATCGAACCATTAGAACCGATCGGATACAATCATCTTCCCAATACAGAATCAAAAATAAAAGAAAACTCTGTGATCCACAGAGCAGACTCAAGAGGGAAAGCGGATCACGGATGGCTGTTGAGCCAGCACACTTTCAGTTTTGCCAATTATTACAACCCTGAAAGAATGCACTTCGGCGTATTGAGGGTTTTGAATGATGATAAAGTGGAAGCAGGAAGAGGTTTCGGAACCCACCCTCACGACAATATGGAAATCATCAGTATTCCTTTGGAAGGTGATCTTGAACACAAAGACAGCATGGGAAATACAGCCGTGATCAGAAGCGGAGATATTCAGGTCATGAGTGCAGGAACCGGAATTATGCACAGCGAATTCAACAAAAACAGTGATCAGCCGGTGAAATTCCTTCAAATCTGGATTTATCCCAAAAAAAGAAATGTGACGCCGAGATATGATCAGATCAATTTAGACAAAACTAAAGGTCACAATCAATTTCAACAGATTCTTTCCCCTAATGCAGATGACGAAGGTGTATGGATTCATCAGGATGCATGGTTTCACCTGGGAACTTTTGATCAGAATAAAGAAATCCATTACCAGATCAGAAAAAAAGGAAACGGAATCTATGCTTTTATTTTGAAGGGAAGCGCAGAAATAGGCGGTGAGATCATAGAAGAACGTGATGGATTCGGAGTCTGGGATATTCAGGAAATTACGATCAAAACCTTTCAGGAAGGTACAGAAATCCTTTTGATGGAAGTACCAATGACACTATAAATAAAAAATTAAACAAAAATAACAACTCTTAAATTTTAAATTATTAT
Organism: Chryseobacterium sp. AG844; assembly: GCF_003182335.1. Classification (NCBI taxonomy): domain Bacteria; kingdom Pseudomonadati; phylum Bacteroidota; class Flavobacteriia; order Flavobacteriales; family Weeksellaceae; genus Chryseobacterium; species Chryseobacterium sp. AG844. The sequence goes on from NZ_QGTV01000015.1 coordinate 101,611, forward strand.
GAAAAAATTAATCCTATCATTTGCAGCTGGTTTATTATCATTAACCGCATCAGCTCAAAACCCCGGAAAATCATTATTAAATCCTACCAATCATGCCGTAGTGCTTATAGACCACGAAGGACAAATGGCTTTTGCAACCAAAAGCATCAGTATGGAAGAATTAAGAAATAATGTGGCACTGGTAGCGGGTGGATCAAAAATATTCAATGTTCCTACAGTAGTAACAACGGTGGCAGAAAAGTCATTCAGCGGACCTGTTTTCCCGGAAATTTCAGAAGTATATCCGCAAGCAACCAGTGGATATGTAGACAGAACTACTATGAATACGTGGGAAGATGTTAATGCTCACAAAGCCATTACAGGAAAAAATAAAAAGAAACTGGTTTTCGCCGGATTATGGACAAGCGTATGTATCGTAGGCCCTGTATTATCAGCGATTGACGAAGGTTACGATGTATATGTAGTAACAGATGCTTCTGGGGATATTTCTAAAGAAGCGCACGATCAGTCAATCACCCGTATGGTTCAGGCAGGAGCGCATCCTATCACTTCTGTTCAGTATGTATTGGAGTTGCAGAGAGACTGGGCTAGAAAAGAAACATACAAACCGGTTAATGACCTGATGAAAAAACATGGTGGAGCTTATGGTATTGGAATTCAGTATGCTCAGGAAATGTTAAAACACTAATGGGACTGTTTCGGCAGGCTGAAAGCCTGCCGAAACCTTCAAACTTAAATATTGAAATTATGAAACTACTGAATATATTTACCCTTTCCACAGTTTTGGCAGCAGGAATTCTGAATGCTCAGAAAGCAGACATGATCATTACCAATGGGAAGATTACCACAATGGATGATAAGAATCCTGAAGTACAGGCTGTGGCCATCAAAGACCATAAAATCTTACAGGTAGGAACCAATGCCCAGATTTTAAAATTAAAAAACGGCAATACAAAAGTCATTGATGCTAAAAGAAACAGAGTGATTCCAGGCTTATTTGACAGCCATTTGCATGTAATCAGAGGAGGACGATTTTACAATACCGAACTTCGTTGGGATGGTGTGAAATCATTAAAAAGAGCATTGGAAATGCTGAAAGAACAGGCTCAGAGAACACCGAAGGGACAATGGGTAAGAGTCATTGGAGGCTGGAATGAATATCAGTTTGAAGAAAAAAGACTTCCCACACTGGCTGAAATTAATGAAGCTACGGGAAATGTGCCTACTTTCATCATGTATCTCTATGGAAAAGCGTGGTTGAACAAAGCCGGATTAAAAGAACTGAATATCAATGGAGATACTCCCAATCCTGCCCAAGGTTTAATTGAAAAAGACAATAACGGAGATCCTACAGGATTACTGGTAGCTGAACCCAATGCATTTATCCTTTATTCAACATTGGCGAAACTGCCGGAGCTGAAAGAAGAAGAAAAAGTAAATTCTACCCTTCAATACATGACGGAACTGAACAGATTAGGAGTGACTGCCGTAATGGACGCAGGCGGAGGATTCCAGAATTTCCCGGATGACTACGGAACAACAGATCAGCTGAACAAACAGGGGAAAATTACCGTTCGTCTTCCTTACTATTTATTTGCCCAGAAAAAAGGATCTGAGCTTGCCGATTACACCAAATGGATTGGAATGGTAGAAATTGACGATCATGGTCATAATGATTTTAATGAAATCGATTATCATGTCAACGGAGGAGGGGAAAATCTGGTGTCAGACGGAGCCGACTTTGAAAATTTTCTTTTCCCAAGACCGGAACTTCCTGCTACCATGGAGAAAAATATGAAAGAGGTAGTAAGTCTTCTGGTAAAAAACAAATGGCCTTTCAGAATTCATGCAACCTATAATGAAAGTATCACAAGGTTTTTGAATGTCATTGAAGAAGTCAACAAAGAGACACCGTTGAATGGATTAGTATGGTTCATTGACCACGCAGAAACCGTTACCGAAGATAATATGAAAAGAATCAAAGCGTTGGGTGGAGGAATTGCTGTACAGCACAGAATGGCGTATCAGGGCGAAAGCTTCATTCACAGATATGGTAAAAAGCCCGCTTTAGCTTCTCCTCCAGTGAAAAAAATGCTGGAAATGGGAATTCCGGTAGGATTGGGAACTGATGGAACAAGAGTAGCAAGTTACAATCCATGGGTGGCTTTATACTGGATTACTACAGGAAAAACAATAGGAGGAACTCAGGTGATGGCTAAAGAAAATACACTGGACAGAAAAACAGCTTTATCACTTTCTACTTACGGAGGATACGAATTGATCAAAGACTATCAGAAAGGAAAAATCCAGAAAGGATACTTTGCAGACCTTACTATTTTGGACAAAGATTATTTCACAGTCAATGATGAAGACATCAAAAACATCACTTCAAAACTGACGATCGTAGATGGAAAAGTAGTGTACGGAGATAAAACCTACAAAACAGAAGCACCCGCACCACTTCCAGTCATTCCGGACTGGTCACCTGTAAAATATTACGGAGGCTATCAGACAAAATAATTTTTTAAATCACAAAAATTTTTAATTATTCAAGTATCAACCAACGTTCCAACTGAAGGGGGTAAAAATTCCCCTCCTTTGGAGGGGTGTCAAAAATTCAAAGAATTTTTGACGGGGTGGTTTTACACTCAAAGCTATCAACAGTATTAAATACCCCCAATCATCCGTGTCAATCCGTGTAATCTGCGGTTAAAAAAAACAAAAATCATTTTAAAAATTTATTCCAATCATGAAAAAGTTAATCCATATCATCACCAATACCAATCCGGGAAGAAAATTAACAGATACAGCTCTTTTAGTTTTCAGAGTTTTACTTTCCATAGAATTAATCGTAGCCCACGGATTAAAAAAAATAGGAGTAGGTGTTTCAGAAGCAGAACAGGTTCCGAACCCGCTGCACCTTCCGGAAGCATTCAATAGCCTTTTCGCTGATGCAGCCAATCTGGTATTTCCGGTATTTGTGATCTTTGGTTTTTTCACAAGAATTGCTGTGTTGCCGATCTTAGCGGTGACGCTTACAGGATACTTTATTCTCCATTGGAATGATGCACTACTGGTAAAAGATACTCCTTTTATGTACAGTTTGTGTTACCTGTTTTTACTGTTTATGGGAGCGGGAAGATATTCAGTGGATCATTATTTAACAAAGAAATCATCATGAAAAAACTGATTGCAATAGTACTGTTGCTGCAGATTTTTATTCCCGTTCAAATTTCTGCTCAGTTCAAGCTGATGAGGTTTGATGAAGATTATGCTTCCTATAAAGACTCTGCAAAAACTTTTTACAACTCCATCAAATACATACCTATTGCAGAAAAAAGCAACCATTATCTTTCATTGGGGGGAGAAGCAAGACTGGAATTTGTAGATTTTAATAATGAAGATTGGGGAAGAATGGATATTGGGAGCAATCCTTTTCTTATTCAAAGATACAATGTACATGCAGATCTGCATCTGGGCTCACGGGTAAGAATTTTCGGGCAGGTGAGAAGTGCATGGGAAAATGGAAGAAAAAATGGGCCGAGACCTATTGACGAAGACCATTTGAATATTCAGAACCTTTTTATTGATATTGATGTTCTGAAAAATGAGAAAGAAAAGCTTACAATGCGTGCCGGAAGACAGGAACTTGATTATGGAAGCGGAAGATTAATTTCAGTAAGAGAAGGTCCGAATTTAAGACTCTATTTTGATGGATTCAAGTTCATGTACAAAAGAGGGAACTTCAGATCTGATGCCTTTATGATGGCCGCCAGTGAAATCAATCCGGGAGCTTTTGATAACAAGTCTTCAAAATCAATCAATCTTTGGGGAAGTTACAACATATGGATTATTCCCAGAAGCGGAAATCTGGAGCTCTATTATTTAGGCATTCACAGAAAAGATGTACGTTTTGAAGACGGGCTTTCCGATGAGAACAGACATACTTTTGGCGGAAGATTCTGGAAATATGGAGGAGGTTTTATTTACAATTTTGAAGCAGCCTACCAGTTCGGGAACTTTAATAAAGGAAATATCAGCGCGTGGACGGCTTCTGCAGATATCGGATATATGTTTGAAAATGTAAAAGGAAAACCGACCATCAACCTTAGAAACGATTATATTTCAGGAGACAGCAATAAAGGAGACGGAACATTGGGAACATTCAATCCATTGTATCCGAAAGGAGGTTATTTTGGATTTAATCCTCAGATTGGTCCTGTGAATTTAATTGATATTCATCCCTATGCGACCATTGATTTGGGTAAAAAAATAACCGTACAGGCAGACGTAGTTTTCAATTGGAGATACTCTACTCAAGACGGAATTTACAGACCCAGCGGAACACTAAACCTGGCGTCTTCCAACTCAAAAAAGAGATACATCGGAACCGCATTTTTAGGAAGCTTTAATTATAAGATCAATCCATTTTTAACCTTTAACACAGGAATACAATATTTCAATACCGGAGCTTTCATTAACGATGTAATCGACAACCACAAAGACGGACTCTTCATCAATTCCAGAATTGTATTTAAATTTTAAAAAAACACAGGGAATTTGAAAATTTGAAAATGAGATAATTTGAAAATAAATTAAACAATTATCCCACATCAATGCACCTTTCCATCACAGAAACTACCTTTGAAAAACAAATAAAAATAGCCGGAGCGAAGCGACTCGCGCCTTAACAACATAAACCTTAAAAAAACTTTGCGTCCTTGCGTTATTCCAACAAACAAAAATTAAAACCCGCAACAAAAATAACCCGCAACTCGCATCCCGAACCCCTCAACAAACAACAAAAAATAAATCAAATGAAAAATACACTAAAACACTCACTGGTAATTGCAGCTTTAGCATTATCTACCTTAAACTTTGCACAAACTACAACCACAGCTCCTGCAAAAACAACAGCCATCGGAACTTCCAAAACCTGGGGAACCGTAGACGGAATCTCCATGATAGGATTGGTACAGGGCCCATCGTCTGCTGACGCCCAGCTTCAGGTAGCCTGTGTTTTCGAATATACAGAAGGTGACATCTTCAGTGCTCAGGCATTGCCGGCAAAACTGAACGGATTGGTTCATCTTGATGAAGCTTTAAAAGGAGAACTGACCAACCTTAGAAAAACAGGACAGTTTCAGGGGCATTCTTTAGAAACCATTTTAATTACGCCACCTGCAGGATCGATGTCTGCAAAGAAATTATTATTGATTGGTTTAGGTGACCGTAATAAATTTACTCCAGATTTAATGACTTCCGTAGGCGAAGTGGCAGCCCGTGAAGCCATGAGATTAGACGTTACCAATTTTGCATTTGCCAGCGATCTGAAAGATGCCGGAATAGATTCACCCACCGCTTTGGTAGCCGGAAATGTAGTAAGAGGAATTGTACATGCCAACCGTTCTGAAAATTACCTGAAAGAACACAAATTATCCACCACAAAAAAATTAGAAAAAGTATACCTTCTGGCTGGTCCTGCCTTCTTTGAAACCGCAGGCGGAGGAATTTCCGATGCCATTTCAGAAGTAAAAAAGAAATAATGAACTAGTTTCATTACATTGTTGATCCGGCCTCCTTTTTATAAGGGGGCTTTTTGTTATATTTATGAAATTACTTAATAGCGATGAAAAAAGACAATAGATATATCAGAAAAGAAGCGAATGGATTACTTACTAGTCAGCTAAGGCGATTGTTTTTAAATAAAAACATGAGATTAGGGGAAAATCCATCAACTGCCGATGAAGATATGGGTATAGATTATTTTTTTGAAGTTCTGGATGATACAATTCCACAAGAACCTAAGCACTTATTTTTATTCTATAATCAAAATAAAGGTACGGATAAAGAAATAAAGAAAATTAAAACAAAATCTCACGAATATTTTGGGAAGATTCCTTTTACAATATCATTGAGACATGCTGAATATTTTTATAATGAGTTGGAGGAAGGATTATTATTTACTTTGTGTGATATAAATAATAAAAATATTTATTGGTATGATATTCAAAATGATCCAATGTTACCCGAAAGAATGTTGGAACAAAAGGCTAAAGGGTCTAATTTTATACAAATCTATATTCCTGCAGATAATTTACTAAGTGAAAATACTTTTGAAAGATTATTTAAACAAATAGATTATGCAAAGTATAATCAAATACGGAAAAAAAGAATTGTTAAGAAAGATATTAATGCTGATTATTCAAAAACAAAAATTACTGATAGTAATATTCTAAATGAGATTTTGCATACTTTAAAACTGTTTGAGGGAATAAAAGTATTACCAATAAATGTAATATGTCAACTTTATCCCTTTAAAGGAAGTGACAAAACATTTTTTAATGACTGGGGTTTTTACACAGATAATGAAAAATTTTTTGATTTTATGGATTCAATTGTAATAAATGGTAATAACCTAATATCTTCAGAAAATTTAGAATATAAGAGTGATAAATTAAGAGAGGTTATTAATTTCTTTCAATATAATAAAATATTACATATAAGATGGTCAGGAAATAATAGTAAAAATCAAATTTGTATTCATAAACTATATGATTTATCTAAATGTGATTGTGAGCGATGTAATTTAGAAAAGCTTAATTTTAAAAGAACTAAGGAGCTTTTAAGAGAAGATAAATCTGATTCCAAACAAGATTTAATGAGAAAAGGTTATACTTATTATTTAATGGGTGACTATATTAAATCAAGTAAAATTTTTTTAGAAGTTTATAATGATGCAAATAAAACATTTAATCCAATAAATTATACAATTTCAAAATATAATTTAATTAAACTTAGAGGTTTTATTAAATCATTTTATTATGATGATAAAGATAAGATACTTGAACAAATAAATGATCTGGAATTTGATGATGATGAAAGATTCATTAAGCAAAACGCTCCTCATTTTGTAGATATTTATAAGAACATTAAGGAAATCCAGTTTTACGATGATGTTGAAAATAAAATCAATAATTGTTTTTTAGAAATCCAGAAAATACATTATAGAGATAGTAATGGAGGAGGACAATCAATTGATTCTTATTATAAACTAAAATCTAATTTTTTAAGATTTAATTCTTATATAGAGCATAATTTTATAATTTTCAATTATTACCAAGAATATATTGATATATCAAAAAAGGTGTTGGAAAGCTTATTTATTCTCTATTCTTTGAAAAATCCGAATTCTGAAAAATATGAAATATTTGAATGGTATGCTATAAAACTTTTAATTTTTAATGTTAATGAAGAGTTTATAAAATATCTTTTCAACAGATATGCAATATCTAATCTTAAAGTTTATGAAAATGTATTATTTAAAATAAATGAATTATTAGATAATCTCTTATTTTCATATGATGAACTTGCTGATCAAATTGATATTTTTAGACCTTTAAGGTTAGAAAAAATAATTAATAATTTGGTTATGATTTTAAGCATAATAGACGTAGAAAATAAAGAAAAAGAAAAGTTTATTTTTAAAATTTTAAAAGATTCTAAAAAGCTTTTAAAGCTTAATTTAATACCTTATGATGGATTATACTTCTTTGTTGAAAAGGTAAATATAGATAAAAAAACTCTTAAAAAAATATTAGATTTATTTATTTTAAAGGAGTATAAAGGAATAGGATTCACCGATATACTAGATAAGTACGTGAAAATATGTTCAACAGACGAAATTGAGCAACTTATAAAAGATATATCTAATATTTCTGAAATTACACAATTGGCTAGGGACAATGAATATTTTGATGATTTAGTTTACGCTCTAACATTGATAAATGATGACACGAAATTGGCTTTAAAGAAAATTTTGACTGAGAAATTACATGAGAACTTTGATATCTTTTTATTTGAAACAGCAGTATTATATGAGCTCATTGATTTTGATATGGAAATGTTTGATAGTTTTTTGTCACTCATTCCTGATATGTCGAATTTTGATGAAAGTAAGGCTTACTTTAAATCATATGAAAATATTCATTTATTGAAAGCTATTAATATTGCTTTCAAATTTAAAGTAGATTTAATACAAAAAATTAGACCACAGTTACGTAAAGTATTTAAAGGAGAGAAAGCTTATTTTATTTGGTTAACAGATTTAGATAATTTTGATTATAAAAAATTTAATTCTTATTGGATTTTAAGAGGACGAACAAAATATTTTATAGAAAAATTCAAAAATTCAAAAAAGCTCAAAGAAGAGATTGTAAAATCATTAAAGAATGATTATGTAGAAGGAGTAGCCAAAATGTATTTTAAAGAATTAGTATGAGTAATAATCATATTTAAGTAACTATAAGCAGCAATTTGCAATGTCAAAAAAAATCCCGATTTTTGCACTCCTTCAATAAACCCGAGTTCATGAAATTATGTATTGCCGAGAAACCCAGTGTTGCCAGAGATATCGCCAAAGTATTGGGCGCTACCACGCCTAAACAAGGCTATATGGAAGGAAACGGCTATTGCGTAACATGGACGTTCGGACACCTTTGTACCCTGAAAGAACCACACGACTACGGTCCGCAGTTCAAATCCTGGAACCTTTTTTCACTGCCGATTATTCCCAGCAGTTTTGGAATCAAGCTGATCCCTAATAAAGGTGTTGAAAATCAGTTTAAAGTCATTGAAAAATTAGTTGAAGAATGTGATGAGGTCATTAACTGCGGGGATGCCGGGCAGGAAGGAGAACTGATTCAGCGTTGGGTATTGCAGAAAGCAAAATGCAACAAACCGGTTCAGCGTTTATGGATTTCTTCACTAACGGAAGATGCTATTAAAGAAGGATTTGCGAGCTTAAAGCCAGCAGAAGATTACAAAAACCTTTATCTGGCCGGAAATGCCAGAGCCATAGGAGATTGGTTATTGGGAATCAATGCTACGAGACTATTTACGAAAAAATTCGGAGGAAATAAAGCGGTTCTTTCCATTGGAAGAGTGCAAACTCCTACATTGGCGATGCTGGTGCAGCGTCAGAAAGAAATTGATGCTTTTACCACAGAAGAATATTGGGAACTGAAAACCAAATACCGTGACGTGATTTTCAATGCGGCCATTGACCGTTTAAAAACATTGGAACGTGCAGAAAAAGGACTGGAATACCTTAAAGTCAATCCATTTGAGATCGTTTCTTTCGAAATTAAAGAAGGAAAAGAAAAAAATCCACGACTTTTCGATTTGACCGGACTTCAGGTAGAAGCCAATAAAAAATACGGTTATTCGGCGGAAAATACGTTGAATTATGTGCAAAGTCTTTATGAAAAGAAGCACGTAACCTATCCGCGTGTTGATACCACCTACTTATCAGACAGTTTATATCCGAAAATTGCAGGAATTCTTCAGAAAATGTATCCTTATCAGGATCTGATTGCTCCGTTGCTGGAAGCTCCGATTCCAAAATCAAAGGCGGTTTTCGACGATACAAAAGTAACCGATCACCATGCGATCATTCCTACGGAAATTCCGCCTTCTCAGAATCTGAGCAGGGAAGAAAAACTGATTTATGATCTGATTGCAAAACGTTTTATAGCAGTATTCTATCCGGAATGTAAAATTTCCAATACTTTGGTTGAAGGAAAAGTAGGAACCATTCCTTTCAAAACCAGCGGAAGACAGGTTCTTGAAGCAGGATGGAGAGCAGTTTACGCCAAAGAACCTAAAGAAGAAACCACCGATAAGGAAAAAGAAAAAGAGGAAGAACAAACCATCCCTGAATTTACTGTAGGAGAAACCGGGCCCCACGATCCGATGATTCACCAGGGAAAAACAACCCCTCCAAAACCTTATACCGAAGCAACACTGCTGAGAGCGATGGAAACTGCCGGAAAACAGGTAGAAGATGAAGAACTGCGTGAAATGCTGAAGAACAACGGGATCGGAAGACCATCCACCCGTGCCAATATCATCGAAACCCTTTTCAAAAGAAAATACATCGAGAAGAAAAGAAAAAATCTGATCGCTACCCAAACCGGAATCCAGCTGATCGATACCATCGAAGACGAACTGTTAAAAAGCCCGGAACTGACCGGAGAATGGGAATCCAAACTTCGTAAAATTGAAAAAGGAGAGTATGAAGCCAATCTTTTCAAAGAAGAACTGATTCAGATGGTGACAGAACTCACTGAAAAAGTGGTGTACGGAAAAGGGAAAGTAATTACCCTCCAGGAAGAAGAAAAGGAAGAAGTGAAAGAGAAGAAAAAAAGAGAACCTGCTCAGAAAAAAGAATTGCAGTCCTGGGAAGAAACGAAATGCCCGAAATGTAAAGAACATAATCTGATCAAAGGAAAAACCGCTGTAGGCTGCTCCGATTTCAAAAATTGTGGTTTTAAAATTACGTTCGAAATCTTCGGCAAGAAACTATCCGATAAACAACTTTTAGATTTGGTATTAAAAGGAAAAACTTCAAAATTAAAAGGCTTCTCTACCCACCCGGAAGCAATCACAGAAGGCGTTTTGACTTTAAGTGATGATTTCCAGGTACAATTGAGCTAATCAATAGTATACTTAATCTAAATTATCAACTACCATTTGGAAACAATAAACTAACTGGAATTATCAGGTGGAGAATACGGGATTCGAACCCGTGATTTTTCAATACCTGATTAAGCGTATCGGTTATTTTATATCGGGATTCCTAGGGCATGACTAGGTGTACGGATAAACTAAGCGTTGTATTTGTCGTTCTGAAAGAATCCAACCTTACCCTTTTTCTATCCAATCTGTGTACCAATACCCTAACTGAATACGTAAAAATTCCCATCTTCCCGAGCCTGGCAAAAATTCAAAGAATTTTTGCCAGGCTGGTTTTACAGTTTCTTGAATAACCTGTCATCATTAAATGCCAACATTCTCCCTTTTCTGTTTGATAAACTGAAAAACAGATCCAACAATAAAAAGCAGAAGAATAATAAGAAGAGTCTGCCCGATGATCGGATCTTTGATGTCTTTGGCCAAAGGATGTCCAATCGGAACCCGTGTAAATGTTTCATTAACAGTTGGGACAAGCGACAGGAAAAAGCTGAGTGACAACAGGAAATTCTCAAAATACCGGGCTTTCTTACTTTCTTTTTTATTGGCAAAAAGAAAATAGGCCACAGTGATCAAAACAAGGATAAATAATGAGAACACATGTCCTGCATTAAAACCTCCGTTTTTGGAGATACCTAATGCTGTAAGTGAAGTGACGGCCGTCGCATAAAAATAGACTTTTCCTGACGGCTGAGTCAGATTGATTTTACCATATCTGATAAATCCTATCACTGCGCCAACAAGAGCTGTTACGCCAATAATAGTGTGAAAAATTCCTAAACCTGATAGATTCATATTGATTGTATTTTAAATTGATACTTATAAGCTGCAGGTATATTACTGCTCCCTGTAACTGACAGTACAAATTTGCGATAGAAATACAGAAATGATTTTGTGATTTAGTTCAAGAATTTGGGATTTTGGTTCAAAAAAGAACTCCTTATCAAAACAGGAAATGCATTTATAATCTTTAAAAAGGTACGATTATCATCCTTTCCGTTCCTGGCGGTAATTGGAGGGCGTTATATGAAATTTATCGCTGAAGTTTTTGGTAAAAGTGGCCAGATCATTGAATCCGCATTCGAACGCGATATCGGTAATGCGTTCATCGGATATTAAAAGTAATTCGGCGGCTTTTTCCAGTTTTTTGTTTCTTATATAATTGGCAGGGGTATCGTTGTAAAGTTTTGCAAATTCTCTTTTGAAAGATGATACACTTAAATTGCTTTGCTCAGCAAGCTGTTCGATTGTTAGCTGTGAAAATAAATTCGCTTCAATGATTTGCTTAAAAGAATAAGTGGTGGGAGAGAAAAGCTGTGACAGGATCAGCTGAACGGCCTTAGCATTCTGTGACTGAGCCAACAGCAAAATGATTTCCTTGAGTTTTAGAACCAATATATCTTCATTAACGAGGGAAGGGTTTTCAAAATAAAAAAGCAGCCCTTCTACATACTTCTGAATCAGAAAGTCATTGTTTATTTTCTCATTGGATTTATTCGAAACGATATCGGAAGGTTTTTGCAGTAATAAAGGCAATTCTCTGTCATAGATTTTTTTCAGGATGTCAGGATAGAACGTAACGATCACAATCTCACAATGATCTTCTGACACTGAGTTCTGAATATGTTTTCCGGAGCTGATACAGTTCAGAAAAAGAGAATAATTTGCAGAAACATCAAACTCCTGTTCCTCTGTTTTGTACTGAAAATCACCTTTAAGCACATACAGAAAGCAGGCTTGCTCCGAAACCGGAAAATCATACCTGAAGGACCCTGATATATCAATTTTCTGTATCAGGGTTTTCCCAAACAATTCGTGTTTTTTGTAATCATTCAGCATAATGGAGTACGTGAGTTTTTGAATTCAATAATCAGGAAAAGTTAAATAAATTTTCATTGTAAATGTAAAGCAATAATTGACTTTATCGGAGATAAAATCTTTGCGCCTTAAGAACATATAGTTTGGTAACAATCTGCGACTTTGCGTTTTTCAGCCAAAATATGCAGAGATTCCTGTGGCATGACATTGTGATGAATAAGACTAAACTTTGTATTTGGCATTCAATAGGAATGCCACTTTACACTTTTTTTGACTGGTGATTTACCGGAACAACTTCTCGTACCAGGCGCCAACATCACTTTTAATCTCCTCATGATGCTTACATAAAATCACAGCCAGCTCCAGTTCAGACCTGTCAGACTGATAAGGATTCAAAGTAAGAAACCCGAAGAAATTTCCATCCTGATCAACAATCGACGGAGGATAAGAAGCATAAGCATTCCATGGTGAATAGGGGCCATATGTACTACCATAGTTTCCATACGTATTCCAGATAGATTTTGAGCTGAAAACATTTCCGTAATCACCAAACTTATTCCATATCGAATTTTTATCAAAATTATCACAGTTTAAGCATCCCAGATATTCTTTTTGATCTGTACCGCCATATAAATGCAGGGTTTGCGCATAAAAGATACAGCATAAGAGAAGACTTACAACAATAAACACTTTTTTACAGTACATAAGATGATTACTTTATTAAATAATGATAACTGCCAGAAACGAAAAGTCCAATATTAACCTCTATCTTCCTTTCTTCCATCTTCCGGCCCTTATCAATCTACCTTAAACTTCTTCGGAGACTTTCCGGTGATCTGGGTAAATTTTCTGTAAAAATACTCCAATGTATTAAAACCTGATTCAAAACATATATTTTTAATCCCGATTTCAGGATTGCTGATCAGCAATTGCTTGGCATGTTCTATTCTCAGTTGAATAATATATTCTACCGGAGTAAAGCTGTAGGAATGCTTAAACTTTTTAAACAGATTGGCTTCGCTCATTCCTGCAAGCGCAGCAAGTCTCCTGATGGTAATTGGTTCTCTGTAATTGTTTTTGATGAAATGAACCACTTCCTGAAGTCCGTTCTGTATATTTTCTGCCTTTCCGGAATGGAGGAGGATATGCTTTGCATTGGTTTTCATCAGCTCATAAATCAGTTCTTTCAGACTTAAGCTTAAAAGAAAATCCGAGGTATTATGAAGATTTCCGTCAATTCTTCTGTTATAAAGATTGGTAAGGCTTCTCCATAAAGACTCATCCGAGCTGATGAACTTTTTCACAGTGTTTTCTTTCATCATAATTCCTGTTCTGTCCCAGTCCGGATGCCAGTTTTCAATCACTTCGGAGAATACACTGTCAATATATTCCTGCTCAATATTCAATACCAGACATTTCGTAGGTTCTTTAAAAATGGGATGAATATCGATACTCAGCTCTTTGTTACAGGGCGGAATAAATACACTTCTCTCCTTGAACTCAAAAGTCTCATCATCACTGCGAATAATCTTATTGCCACTCAGCATAAGCGTGATAACAGGCTCTTCAAAAAAGAAAGGAAAATCATGACAAATTACATTCGTTTCAAATACATTCAATTCACCGAAAGGAATGCTGAAAACAGTTCTTTCTTCGATCTTTTCCATGATAGTTAGAGTTTAGGTTAAAAAATATAGAGAATAAGTAAATGATTTATGCCATGTTATTGCCATTTTCGGATTACGTAAAATACAAAATAATTTAAAACAATGGAAAATACATCAGCAGCCAAACAAACCCATACCCCAGATACTCAGTTTTTATCCGTAAATCCTTCTACCTTAGAGGTTATAGGTGAAGTTACCAATACTTCCAGAGAGGAGATTGATGCTAAAATTGAGAAAGCAAAAAAAGCCCGGAAACTATGGGCAGCAAGGCCGGATGCAGAAAGAAAACAGATTTTATTAAAAGTAGCGGAAGCGTTGCAGCAAAATTCAAAACACCTTGCAGAATGGATCACCCGCGAGCAGGGAAAACCGTTGAATGGTCCTGGAGCTAATTTCGAAATGCAGGCTTGTGTAGGCTGGACACAGGTTCCAGCATCACTGGATTTACCCGAAGAAATTGTTTTCGAAGACGACACCCGAAAAGATGTTGTATACAGAAACCCGATTGGAGTAGTAGCAGCCATTGCTCCCTGGAACTGGCCTCTGATGATTGCTATCTGGCAGATTATTCCTTCATTGAGAATGGGAAATGCTGTCATCATCAAACCTTCGGAATATACCACTTTCTGCAGTCTGGAAATGATAAAAGTGATCAACAGTGTCCTTCCTGAGGATATTTTGCAGGTAGTTACCGGCAGAGGAGAAGTAGGTGGTTACCTTACCTCACATCCTGAAATTGGGAAAATTATGTTCACAGGTTCTACTGCGACGGGGAAGAAAGTCATTGAAGCTTCTGCTAAAAATATGGCCAGATTAACCCTTGAATGTGGAGGAAATGATGCAGGAATTATTTTACCCGGACTTGATGTCTCTAAGTATATTGATGGAATTTTCTGGGGAGCGTTTCTGAATATGGGGCAAACCTGCGCCTGTTTAAAGAGGTTATACGTTCATGAAAACGATTACGAAAAAGTTGTTAAAGCATTGGCAGACTATTCTTCCAATATTCCGATGGGGAACGGAGCGGATGAAACCAGTGTTCTGGGACCTATCCAGAATAAAATGCAGTACGATAAGATTCAGGATCTGATTCATGATTCCGAAAACATCGGGGCGGACTTTATTTTCAAAGGAAAGAAGCCCGATCTGGAAGGATATTTTATTCCTGTAACACTTATCGGAAATGTAGATAACGGAGACAGAATTGTAGACGAAGAACAGTTTGGTCCTGTGCTTCCAATTATTAAGTATAAAACGTTGGAAGAAGCGATCAATAAAGCCAATGATTCAGAAAACGGACTGGGAGCTTCCGTTTGGAGTGATGATCTTGACGAAGCTCAGAAAGTAGCTGCACAACTGGAAGCAGGAACCGTATGGATCAATCAGCACGGTGCTATTCACCCGTTTGTTCCCTTCGGAGGGGCAAAACAATCCGGTTATGGAGTAGAGTTCGGAATTGAAGGATTAAAAGCAGTTACAGTTCCTAAAGTTATCAGCATTAAAAAATAAAGTTAGAACTCATGAAATACGATTTTATAATTGTCGGATCCGGTTCGGCAGGCGCTGTAATCGCTAACAGATTAAGTGAAAATGAAAATATAAATGTTCTTCTGCTGGAGGCAGGTCCTGATGATAAAGTTACTGAAGTGGAAGAACAGGCCGGCTGGCCCGCTATCTGGAATACCGAAAGAGACTGGGCTTATCATACCGTTGCGCAGGAATATGCAGGAGGAAATACAAGATACTGGCCTCGCGGTAAAACATTAGGTGGTTCAAGTTCCATCAATGGAATGATCTACATCAGAGGTCATCAGCAGGATTATGATAGTTGGGCTTATAAAGGATGTGTGGGCTGGGATTGGAAAAGTGTTTTACCTTACTTTAAAAAATCAGAAACCCATGAAGAAGGTGAAGATGACATTCATGGAGGGGAAGGACCGCTTTTTGTAAGCCGTATCAAGCGCCCGAATGCCATTTCAGTTAGTGCTGTTGAAGCATGTAAGGAACTTGGTTATCCTTTGACGGATGATTTTAACAAAGAAATCTGGGGTGCAGGTCTTAACCACCTCAGTGTAGGAAAAGACGGTAAAAGATGTTCTGCCGCGAAAGCATTCTTAGATCCTGTGAAATCGAGGCCCAATCTGCATATTCATACCAATGCACTGGCTCAGAAACTGATTTTTGAAGAAAACGAGTGCATGGGAGTTCAGTATTTGAAAGACGGTGAATTATTAGAAGTGGTGGCAGAAAAAGAAGTGATTGTATCTTGCGGAACTATAGAATCTGCCAAACTTCTGATGCTTTCCGGAATTGGTGATCAACATGAACTGGAGTCAGTAGGAATTCCAGTAGTAAAAGATTTGAAAGGAGTTGGAAAAAACCTTCAGGATCACCTTTTGACAAGTGTTATTTTTAAAGCTAAAAAAGAAATTCCTGCTCCGGAAGCCAATCTGCTGGAAGCCCAGTTATTCTGGAAGAGCAAAGAAGAAATGGCTTTCCCGGATCTTCAGCCTCTGTTTATGGGACTTCCTTACTACAGCCCCGGGTTTACCGGGCCGCAAAACGCATTTACATTCTGCGCCGGATTTATCAGACCTGCCAGTAAAGGGTATATTAAACTGACGTCTTCCGATCCTTCCGCTTCTCCGGAAATTAACCCGATGTATCTTTCTGAAGAATCCGATCTGGAAGCCCTTTATCAATGCGTTGAAATATGCCGCGAAATGGGAAAAACAGAAGCCATGAAAGAATGGAATGACGGTGAAATCTATCCCGGAGAAGGAAAAACAAAAGAGGAAGTGATAGATTATATCAAAAAATCATGTTCCACCTATCATCATATGACCGGAACCTGTAAAATGGGAATCGACAGCCATTCTGTAGTAGATCCGAGACTGAAAGTATATGGAATAAAAGGATTAAGGGTAGCAGATGCATCCATTATGCCGGATGTGGTTTCCGGAAATACCAATGCGCCTACCATTATGATTGGTGAAAAAGCAGCCGATATGATCAAAGAAGATCATCATCTGAAAGCGTCAGGTTCATCTGAAAAGTTATCGTTTGTTGTGTAAGAAGGGTTAAAATCCTTGAAAAGAAGCCGTTTCATATTTATGAAGCGGCTTTTTAATGAAAAATTGAAAGATCATTGAGATAAAAAAGCCTGTAGCACTTACCTTTGTTTAAAATAAAATTCATGACACCAGAAAAAAAGAAACTCATTACAGATAGCTTCAGCCGCTCGGAAACCCTGAAATTCTATAAAGCAGAACTGCTGGAAGTAGAACCTGATTTTATATCCATGAAGATCCCTAAGATGGAAATGATGACCCGAAAAGCAGGAATGTTCAATGGCGCAATGATCGCCTCTCTGGTGGATGTTTCTTCAGGATATGCCGCTGTGAGCCACTATCCGGAAGACTGTTATGTAGTGACCGTTGAATTGAAAGTGAACTATCTTCGTCCGGCAATGGGTGATGCTTTGGTTTCAAAATCCTATGTCATCAAAGGGGGTGGAAAAATTGTTGTGGTGAGAACGGAAATCTATGTTCAGACCGAAGGTTCTGATTCTGAAAGTCATGTAGCCACTTCATTAGTCACCATGATGAAAATAAAATAAAAGACAAAATATTCCTTCAATAAAGGGTTTCAAAGCATTTTTTTTCCCCGGAATGGAATAGCTTTTGCTCAACAAACCCCATAAACATTAAAAAATATCACAATGAACTTAATTATCCGACTATTTATTACAGCAATTGTTGCTTATCTTTTAACTAAAATTTTACCGGGAGTGCAGTTTGAAGGATTTTCTTCAGCCATCATCTTTGCGATCGTACTTGGGGTTCTTAACATATTTGTAAAGCCTATTTTAAGTCTGTTCGGCCTTCCGTTGACCATTCTTACCTTAGGATTCTTTGCCCTGGTAATTAATGCCGCAATTGTCCTGATTGCAGACTATTTCATCGACAGTATGGTCGTAGATGGGTTCTGGTGGGCATTTATCTTCAGTATCTTATTATCAATCGTAACTTCTCTAGCGAACTCTATGTTCTCAGATGGAGAATAGAATACCAATAATGATCTTATACAATAGGCTGCCCAAACGGACAGCCTATTCTTTTTTTTAACAGTTCTTTTTAATCCACTTAATACAGTCTTCATAAGTCAGTTTCTGGTTGTCTTTCTTCATGTAAGGGGCATTAATCGGTTCGTTTTCTGCAATATTTGCCATGATCTGTTCAAGAGTCCTTCCTGCAAAATTGACTCTCGTTTCCTTTATAGATCCATACTTGAAATGGCCTTCATGGACGTGCCAAAGATTGGGTGCGCCTGCGTCTACACGCGTTGCTTTAAAATCGCCTGTGTCTGGTGTACTCATAATGTAAAATTTTAATTAGGTTGTTATTGATGATATCGGACGTCTGATATTGTAAATTTCACTATTTGAGACAGGCAGAGTAACAGAGAAAATCCCCATATTTAAAAAGTAGGTGTTTTCCCCGAAAAGAGCTTATCTATGAAAAAAGAATTTTAATGTTAATTCTTTCGTCCATTTTTATTTTAAATATTAACTTTGGCAATCTTTGAATTTAATAAAAGGATGTAGGAAATCAGCTGATTTTGTACATCCGTTAAAAATGAATATCAACATATGAAACTTAAGTACAGTCTGCTGGCTTTGGCAGCTCCGCTTTTAATGAATGCACAACAAGTAATGACGCCTGAAATTCTTTGGACTTTGAAAAAAGTTGGAGTACAGGCAGTTTCACCGGATCAGGGCTCCCTTATCTATAAAGTAGGGCAGGTAGACCTGAAAACAGAGAAGACGAAAAATGAAAACTATTTTCTGAATGTTCTTAATCATCAGTCTTCCAAAATTGATTTCGGGAAAAAAGCCCTTATTCAGTGGGATAAAAACGGAATCTATGCTCAGGAAGGAGATAAAATCTATCTTTCTAAAGATGCCGGAAAAACCTGGACAGAATTTTATACCATTGGTGAAGCAGATAATATCGTAATTTCTCCTGACGGAAAGAAAATTGCTTTCAGTAAGCAGGTATTGGTGGAGAAAGTAATGGGGAAAGATAAATTCAGCGATACTCCTAAAACGACGGCACAGGTATACACAGACCTGAACCACAGACACTGGGATTATTTCAATGAAGGAAAATATAACCATGTATTTGTAGTGAATACTTCTGATAAGGTAGAAGGAGCTAAAGATCTTCTGGAAGGAAAAACCTGGGATTCTCCGCAAAGACCTTTCGGTGGAGCTGAAGATTTTATCTGGAGCCCGGATTCTACCCAGCTTTTATATGTTACCAAACCTAAAAGTGGTAAGGAATATGCTACAAGCACCAATACAGATATCTTTGCTTACGATCTTGCTTCTGGTACTACCAAAAACCTTACAGAATCCAACAAAGGATATGATGTAAACCCAAAATTCAGCCCGGACGGAAAATCTCTGATCTGGCAGAGTATGGCCAGAGACGGATATGAAGCAGATAAAAATGATGTGAAAATCCTGGATTGGAAGTCAGGGAAGACCACTAATCTTACCTCAGGCTGGGATGAAAGTGTTTCAGGAGACGTTCTTTGGGGAGCAGATTCAAAAACAATCTACTTCACAGCGGCATTCAGAGGTACAAAACAGCTTTTCTCGCTGGATTCAAAATCAGCAAAAGTACAGCAGATCACCAAGGGAGATTTTGACGTAAACGAAATCTTTACAGACAATAAAACTTCACTTTTAGTAGGAAGAACAGACGTAAACCATGCTACAGAATTATTCTCTGTAAACGTTAAGAACGGAGAAATGAAGCAGGTAACTGAAGCGAACAAGGAAACGTATGCTAAGCTGGCTCAGGGGAAATCTGAACTTAAAATGGTGAAAACTTCAGACGGTAAGGAAATGGGAGTTTGGTTCCACTATCCACCGAATTTTGATCCGAACAAAAAATACCCAACGCTGGTATACTGCCAGGGAGGGCCACAGTCTGCGCTTACTCAATATTTCAGTGTAAGATGGAACTTTGCTCTTATGACAGCTAACGATTATATCGTAGTGGCTCCAAACAGAAGAGGGATGCCAGGATGGGGAACAAAATGGAATGAAGAAATTTCAAAAGACTGGGGCGGACAGCCAATGAGAGATTATCTGGCAGCCACAGATTTTGCGAAAACTTTACCATACGTGGACGGTGACAGGGTAGCAGCTGTAGGAGCTAGTTACGGAGGATACAGTGTATTTATGCTGGCCGGAATCCATGAGAACAGATTCAAAACATTTATAGCTCATGATGGTTTATTTGATATGAAATCATGGTATCTGACTACCGAAGAACTATGGTTTGCCAACTGGGATCTTGGTTCTCCATGGGAAAAACCACTTCCAAAAGCGTACACAGAATTCAATCCAAGCAATTTTGTAGAAAAATGGAACAAACCTATTATGATTGTTCAGGGAGGAATCGATTTCCGTGTTCCCTACGAGCAGGGTCAGGAAGCTTTCCAGGCTGCAAAATTAAGAGGATTAAAATCTAAACTGGTATACTTCCCGAACGAAAATCACTGGGTACTTCATCCTCAAAACGGATTGGTATGGCAGAGAGAATTCTTCGACTGGCTGAAGGAAACTTTATAAGATAAACAATATAAGATATCAATAGAAACGGGCTTTAGCCCGTTTTTTTATAATTAAAAAATCCAATGGCTTTAGATTCTGTGTTAACTTCCAAATATTTTTTATACATTTATATTTATAAAAGCAACCTTGAGTTAGCTTGCGTAGGGTGAACGTCTTTGATTTTTACCCTACTTTCTTCAAAATCTATCTGGTAAAAAGTTTTATTTTTAAATAAAATA